>ALAO01000084.1 GCA_000307955.1 Solidesulfovibrio magneticus str. Maddingley MBC34
TGGTCGCGCCGGTGGAGGTGTTGGCCCCGGACAGGGTCAGCGCGCCGGCGCCGGATTTGATCAACGAGCCGTCCCCGGAAATGACGCCGCTGTATGCGGCGGCGGAAGCGTTGGCCCAGGTCAGGCTGGCGCCCGAGGCGATGGACACGCTTGTGGCGGTCAGGCCGCCCTCCAAGGTCAGGTTGCCGGCGCTGACGGTCAGGCTCTCGGTCAAGGCCACGTCGCCGGTGATGGTCCAGGAGCCGGCGTCCTGTTTGATCAGGTTCTGAAAATGGCGCACCTTCCCGTCCAGCGAAACGCTGCCCACCAGGCTAAGCGTGTTGGTGCCGTCGCCGCCGTCGATGATGCCGCGTACCGTGGCTCCGGGGCCAAGGGTCACGCGGTCGTTGCCCGCGCCAAGTTGGATGGCGATGTCCGTGGCGCTGGCGGCCAGGATGCTGCCGGTGCTGATGATGGTGCAGTCGGCGTCGCTGAAGGTCAGGGCGCTGGTCAGGTTGATGGTCCCGGAGTTGGTGAGGCTGGTCAGGTTGGTCAGGCTGGTCGGGCTGCCGGAAAAATCGAGCGTCGCGCCGGAGGCCACGGTTATGGAGTTGGTGTCCAGGGAGCCGGTGCTGGTGACGGTCAGGGTCCCGGCGCTGACGGTGGTTGCGCCGGTGTAGGCGTTGGCCCCGGACAGGGCGAGCGTGCCGTTGCCGGACTTGGTCAGGCCGCCCGTGCCGGAGAGGATGCCGCTGAAGGTGGAGGTCACGCCCGAGGCGGTGTTCACCGTCAGGGTCGCCGAGCCCAGCGTGACGGAACCGTCGCCGGAAAGACCGGCGATGGTCTGGTTGTGGCTGTTGAGGGCCAGGGTTGCGTCCGTGGCGACGCTCACGGCCGAACCCGAGGAAAAAGCGCCGGCCGCGCCGGCTTTCAGGGTGCCTGCGGAGACGATGGTCGCGCCGGTCAAGGAGTTGTAGGCGCCGCTGAGGGTGAGGGTATGGATACCTGTCTTGGTCAGGGTGCCCGAGCCCGAAATGGCGGTGGAGACGTCCTTGTCTCCGTTTGCGGTGTCCCAGGTCAGGGTCCCTTCGTCGGCGATGGCGATGAAGCTTGTTATGGACACGTATTCATTGATGCTCAAGGCGGCGTTGGCCTTGATAGTCAGGTCTTCGAAGCTGCTGCGGTTGGCATAGGCGGGGTTCAAGGTCCACGAGATCGTGTGGGTTTCGTCGCCGACCACCAGGCTGGTCACGCCCTCGAACAGGTTATCGGCGCTGTTGGTGCCAAGCGTGGTGCCAAGAAGGGTCAGTGTGCCGCCAGTGAGGTGCACCTTGCCGACCAGGGAGGTGCTGGCGGCGGCGGCCAGGTCCAGGGTCACGCTGCTGCCCGAGCTGCCGGCGTAGATGGCGTACCCGTTGGCGTCCAGGGTGTCGTAGCCGATCAGGGAGCCGGTCACGGAGAGGTTCACGGAGCCGGCCGCATAGACCGCGTAGGCCGGACCAAAAGCGCGGGCATCGATTGTGCCGGAAACGACCAGGGCCGTGCTGGTGTCGCCGCCGTTGATGTTGCCGCCGGCGTACAGGCCATAGGCGGTCCCGAGGTCCTCGTTCGTGGTTTTGGCCGTGACCGTGCCGGACAAGGCGCCCGTGATGCTGATGTTTGCGCCGCTGCTTTGCAGGCCGTAGGCGGTCGCGCCCCCTGTGGCCGTGACCGTGCCGGACAGGCTGCCGAGGCTGATGTCGTCGGAGGCGCTCAGGCCGTAGGCCACGCCGATGCCGACGGTCGAGGCCGTGGCCGTGGCCGCGACCGAACCCGCCAAATCGTTGGTGATGGAGATGGTCCCGGAGGAGGCGTACAGGCCGTAGGCGGAGCCGGAAAACCCGGCCGAGGAAATCGTGGCCTCGACCGACCCGGTCGAGGCCACGGCGTCGATGGTGATGCCTGTCTTGGACATCAGGCCGTAGGCGTATCCGGAGCCAAAGGTGGCGGCTGTCACCGTCGCGGAGACCTTTCTGGAGAGCCCGCCTGATATGGTGATGGAGCCCGCCTCGGCGGCGATGCCCGAGGCAAAGGCGGTTGAGTTCGTGGACGTGGCCGAGGCCTTGATTTCGCCGGCCATGTCGCCCGTCACGGAAATAGTTCCCGAGGCGGCATAGATCGCGTAGGCGTAGCCGCCATCCCCGGCCGTGGCCTCGATCTTGCCAGTCGAGGTCACGGTATCGATGGAAATGGCGCCGCTGGACGTGTACAGCGCATACGCCTTGCCGGCGTCGCCGTATTTGGCCGTGGCCGTGATCGTGCCGGACAGCCCGCCCGTGATGTTGAGGGCGCCGTAGGCCGCGCTCAACCCGTAGGCGACAGCGCCGGAACTCGATGACGTGGCCTCGGAGGCGACCGAACCGGCCAACCCCTTTTGGATAGTGAGCGAACCATAGGCCGCGTTCATGCCCCAGGCGCTCGTCACGCCCGTGGCCGTCACGCTGCCGTCGCTAGTCAATCCCCCGGCGATGGTGATGTTGCCCCCGGCCCCAAACCCGTAGGCGCTGGCTGCGGAAGCCGTGACCGTGCCGGCCAGCTTGCCGGTAATGGCAATGTCGTAGGACGCGGTGTAAAGTCCGTAGGCGAGCGCCGATCCGGTGGCCGAAACCGAGCCTTCTTTGGTCAGGTCGCCGGTAATGCTGATGGCGCTGTAACCGTAGAGGCCAAAGGCCTGCCCGCCTGCGGACGTGGCCGTGACCTCGCCAGACAACGTCCCTATGGTGAGCGTTCCCGAAGTGTTCCCATTAAACGCCTCCAACGCGTAGGCGTACCCGCTTCCTGTCGTGGTGGCCGCCACCGTGCCGGACAACGTGTCAATGGTGATGTTTTGGCCCTGCATGCCGCGGGCCAGGCCGCTGCCTGCGGCTACGGCCGTGACCGTGCCGGACAGTCCACCCGATATGGCGATGGACTTGTAGGCGTAGTCCCCCGACATGCCGCTTTTGAGCCCCCAGGCGCTACCGCTCGCGGCCGACGCGGAGATCGTGCCGGACAGCCCGCTGGATATGGTAATATCTCCACTATTATTATCATAATAGGTGAGAAGACCGTAAGCGTTTCCCGTGGTGGCCGTCGTTGTCAACGTGACGTTTTTACCAAAAGACCCAATATTCAATGATGTGCTATAGTTGGCGACGATGCCCGCAACGATTGCGTCACCGTACGTCAGCGATATGTCTATCGGATAATCGCCGCCGATGCTGAATGGATCGCTCGTGGAAACGTATAAAGCGTCATAGCGGCTTGTCTGATTGATAGTGACGGTGTGGTTGATGACGTTTCGCAGGCTGACGGCGCAATCGATATAGAGCGGATCGTCCAGAGTGATCGTGGTCCCGCCGAGCACCGGGAGGCCAAAGTAGATGGTGTTGCTCGAACTCGTGGGTTGCGCCAGGGCATACGGCAGGGTCCCCGTCAATCCGGGAGCCACCGAGCTATATTTGGTGACGAGCAAATCGTCGGCCCGGGCCGGGGCGACGGCCAAAAGCACGAACAACGCCGCAACGAGCGCCGCCAGCCGCCCAAAGCCCGCGCGCCCCCCGGAGAGTCTTCGAGGTCCGTGACCGTTACGACTTGATGCTGCTCGTCTCACCGTGAGACGGATAGCGCGAAAGCGGCAGCAATGGCTGTCAAGGATTTCCGTGTTTTTGTGTAGCGGAATTCAGGGACAGAGCAGCCTCGTCCGGCCGGGGGATACTCCCTCCCCGGATCGGCAGCTCCGGGGCGTCAACCCGTCCGGTCAGCCGTGCCGGCGGATGGCGAACTTGCGCAGCTCCTTCATGTTGGCAAGCCCCAGCTTGCGCAGCAGCCGGCCGTAATAGGTCTCCACGGTGTGAAAGCTGATGTTGAGCGTCTGGCTCATTTCGACGCTCGTCTCGCCGCGCCCGAGGCCCAGCAGGATCTGCTCCTCCCGCTGGCTGAGGGCGGCCTCCCCGTCATGCTCCGACGCCAGCACCCGGTCGGCCAACGTGCGCATGACCTCGGGACTGGTGTAGCGCCGACCGGCAGCGACCGTCGCGATGGCCGTCAGCAGCACGTCCTCGACCTCTCGCTTGGTGACGTAGCCCTTGGCCCCCCGGCCAAAGGCCCGCTCGATGGACTGGCTGTCCTCGTGCATGGAATACATCAACGCCGGCACGCCCCGGGCTGTGAGGTCATCGAGCAGGTCCAGCCCGGATTCTTCGGCCAGGGACAGGTCCACCAGGGCCACGTCGGCCCGGGAACCGTCGATGGCGGCCAACAGTTCCGCCCGGCTGCCGGCAACACCGCACACGGCATGGCCGCTTTGCGTAAGTAGCAGCGAAAGGCCGTTGCGCAGGACCGGATGGTCGTCGACCAGAAAGACACGCACTCCCGTTGGTGAGACCTCATCCATCAGCATCCTCGCTTGTCTTGTCCGCCGGGCAGGCCAGGGAACAGACCACCCTGGTCCCGCCGTCCTCGGCGTCGTCTATGGAAAGCGACGCCCCGATGGTCCTGGCCCGGTAGGCCATCATGCGCAGACCCAGCCCACCCGAAGTCCGGGCCGCCGTCCGGTGGCCGATGCCGTTGTCGCGCACGGCCAGGGTCAGCTGCCGGTCGGGTCCGCAACCAAGGCTGATGGTGATCCGGCTTGGCTTGGCATGTTTGACGGCGTTGGCCACCGCCTCCTGAGCGATTCGGTAGAGCTGGACGAGATGCTCGTTGCGGCAAGGCGAACAGGGCAGGTTTCCGCAAAACTGGATCACGATGCCGCTGGCGCGGCTTACGCGCCGCGCCAGCTCGGCCAGGGACGCTTCGACTTGCCCGGGGTCGAGTTCCACCGGCCACAGCCCCCGGGAGAGGTCGTAGGCTTGGCCGACCGAATCGGTGAGCAACGAGGCGATTGCCGCGACTTCCGCCTCCACGTCATGCTCCGCGATCTGCCGGCGGGTCAGGGCTGCGCAACGCACCCGGGTGCCGACCAATTGCTGGCATAGCCCGTCGTGCAGATCGTGGCTCAAACGCCGGCGCTCTTCTTCGCTGACATTGACGATTTCCCGCTCCAGCCGGGTACGTTCGTCCATCTCCGTGCGCAAGTCGGCGGACAGGTTTTCCACGGCCGTAAACGCGTTGGCAAAGCGCTGGGCCATGGCCAAGGCCTGGAACAAAACAAAGGCAAGAAAGCCGAACAGGAGGATACTCCCCTCGAAGAAACTGATAATATGCCCGTAAATCTCACTCAAGGTGGCGGCCGAAAAGGAAAGATAACCCAGTAGAAGAAAACTGGCTCCATCACGACCCCGTCGCACGCAGATGATAAGCATGACAAGGAAATAGCAATTGAGCAATACGGTGGACAGGGCGAGCCAGTACAGCGCGGTATAGATAACAATATTCGATTGTGTCAGAACAATTAAAACAAACGCAATATTTCTCAAGTCACACAGATTCTGTATGAAACGTAAAAAATCAACTGGATACAAAGATCGATAGAATCTGTATACGACAGAAGACATAACAGGGTAGCTTATCACTGAGATTTTTTGGAGAATTCCTGAGTTCATGTTCGGTATGAACAAATTTATCAACCAATCTGACGGGTCAGATGTGACATAATAACAGATCAACAAAAGACAATCAAGGCTGAAATAGAGCGTAGATGATTCTTTTCGCTTCAGGAAATAGAGAACTAGATGATACACGATCATGATCAGCAGGCTGCCAACAAAAAACATGCCCCAGGACCAGATCCGGCTATGTATCAGTTCCAGTTGGTCCGGCAGGCCAAGCAGGACTGGATAAAGCAGCCCTCCCCGGCGAAACGCATGGTTGGACACCTGCAGCACCAGGTCGATGGGCTTCCCCTGGCTGGCAACCCGGGCCAGCACCAGGGAGCGATGCGGCGTTTCGGTGGCGGAGCTGCGTCCCAGTTCGCCGCTTTGGGCGACAAGCTTGCCGTTGGCCCACAGCCTGTAGGCGGCATGGATGCTGATAAGCCGCAAGGCCAGTTGGAGATTCTCGGGGCCTGGCAACAGGCGCAGGCGAAAGGTGGCTTGACCCTGGCCGGGCAAGGCCTTGCCCTCAAGCTCTTGGTCTTTCCAGGTGCCGGGCAGGTTCATGAAGCCAGATGGCTGAGGCGGAGCAATGTCGGACTTGAACGCATCGGGAGCAAGCAGTTGGTCCCAGTAGAATTCCCACTGCCCGTTGAGGGCAATCGGGCCATCCCGGGCCACATCCCACTCGGACAGGTCGAGCACGCCGCGCTCGGCCACGGGCATTTTTTCGTCCTGTCTGGCGCAACCAAGGCACGGCAAGAGGATCAGGAGAACCAGGGCGGCAAGAAATTGTGCCTGGCGGGCCTGGTGCATACAATCCCCCGATGTCTCAAGGCGATGGGATGTTCCCTACGGCAGGGCCGAACCGCTGTCGAGCATCGCAACGAAGACACCACGCGCCCCTGTGGGGAAACTGTAAGCTTGGGGCGGCAAAATCGGTCGAAGGTGTTGAAAATAACGTTGGAGAAGATAGAGCCTCGCCGCAAGGTTTACCGCGCGCAAATGCGTGTATCGCGCCAGCTTCCAGTTGCCTTTCGCGCCCCGGCGGCAATTTGGGTTTGGCGGCAAGCTGCGCAGGATTGGTCAGGCTTTCCATGCCCCAATCGCTCTTGGCAGGATTAAAGTGCCTGGAGAGAAGGGCCAGGTCCAAACGGATCGTATTGGCTGAAACCCCCTCTTTCTCCCGGGCGCGTCGGTAATCCGCGATGTCTTTCGACCGGATCGTTGACATGACGCGGCGGGCGATGGCACGCGATTGAAGGCATTTGGCCCGGGAAATTTCACGGCGAGGGTCTTTGAGCCTTGGCAAATACTCCTCTTTATAGCGTCCAGGCATTCGCTCAGGGTGTAGCTCCCGGCCTCTTTGGTCGAGACGAATTGTCCTTGGGACATCTCGGTTGCCCATTGCTCGGCTTCGGCCTTGGTATCAAAGGTCTTGCCTGTCGTCGGGTAGCCCCGTTTGCGAATCCTGGCTTCCCACTGAAGATTGCCCTGCTTGCGAAATGTGGCCACCTGCTCCACCTCTCTGTTGGAGCAGGTGGAGCAAGATTGGAACAGAAAATCAAGAAGGCGACCTGTCGTCTTCGACAAGTCGCCTTTAGACGCTGTAATTATGGAATTTTACTGGCGCGCCCGGAGAGATTCGAACTCCCGGCCTGCGGATTCGAAGTCCGACGCTCTATCCGGCTGAGCTACGGGCGCGCGGGACATACCTAAAGTGACCGCGCCGGATGCGTCAAGATGGCCAAACACGGAGACGGCATGAACGCGACGAGCATCACGCTGCCGGCCACGGTCCGCGTCAGCCAGGCTCTTAAGCCCATCTATCCGCAATTCCTGGAAATCCAGAGGCGGCATCTGGCCGGCATCGCGCCTGCCCTGGCCGTCGGCGACACGGCCGAGGCCCGTCGGCTGGCCCATAGCGTCAAGGGCGCCGCCGGCTCCTACGAACTCCCGGCCGCCGCCGCCCTGGCCGCCGCCGCCGAAATCGCCATCATCGACGGACGCCAGGAGGAAGCCCTGGCCCTGGCCGTCACACTGGGCAACTATCTTGCGGCCCTGACCGTCGTCTTCATCGAACCGCACGCCCGGCCGACGCCCCTTGTCGGGCAGCCCAAAACATCGTAGCAAATTCCATGTCGTCCATTTTGCCGACGTCAGTCGTGCTGTCCCCTGCCCGCAAGCGGTTTCTCATCGTCGACGACGACGAGAGCATCATCCTGTTTCTGCGCACGTTCCTGTCGGCCTATGCCGAGTGCATCACCGCCTCCACCGGGCTTGAGGCCGTGGCCGCCTATGAGGCCGCACTGGACGAAGATCGCCCGTTTACCGCCGTGTTCATGGACATCCTGTTGCCCGGCATGGACGGCAACATGGTGGTGCAGGAGCTGCGGCGCATCGAGGAAGCCCGCCCGGGCCGCCGCGAACCGTTCAAACTCATCATGATTTCCGTGCTGACCGACACCAGCCACGTCAGCGAGTCGTTTTTCCACGGCCGCGCCGACGCCTATCTGCCCAAACCCCTGCGCCGCGAAACGCTCATCGCCGAACTCGTCAAGCTCGGTCTCATCGAGCTCCAGCCCGTCGCCAGCTGATTATCGGGGGATGGCCCCGTCTCTTGGGAGTGGAGCGGGCAACGCCCGAAACGCGTCGCTTCCGGGGTGCGCGGTCCGGGGCCGCAAAGGGTTTCGTGGCCCCGGGAGCGTTGTGAAGCGCAGTCGTCGAAGGTGACGCGGCGTCTGAGGCGTCGCCGCGTCCATGGCTTTGGCGGGGCCGGCTACAGCCCCCGTTCCCTTCAGGCCTCGGCCTCGGGACGGCCTTCCAGCAGCGTCACCACGATGGCCCGGCGTTTGCCGATCTTTTCCGCGGCCTTCCTGTCCGGCACGGCCACGTCGATGCTGCGGCGATGGCGTTGGTGCATGGTGTCTTCAATAGTAAAAACGCCCAGGCCCTCGATGTGGACCTTGTCGCCGAAATTCCAGCCGGATTTGAGCAGATCACGGGACACGGCCACGATGCCGGGCCGGATGCGGGTGCCGATGGCGGTGCCGGATTTCTTGCCCTTGCCGCCGTTTTCCCGAGGATCGGGGGTGTAGGCGGTGACCGTGGCGGCGATGCGCTGTTTGTTGGAAAGGTTGCGGATGGAAATGTTTTTGTGGGTTGAGGCTTGAGCCGCCGAGGCGCTGATCAGTAAAGCAATGAGGACTGTTAAGACTCTCATGGATGCACGACCTCCATGTAGTGGTTTGCGCCTTGACCGGTGTGGCGAAAGACCCCGGCAAAGCGTCCCGGGTGCATGATCCAGACTGCGGCGGATGTGGATCGGCGGGGTGATGGCGCTGTGAAGAATCCTCTCGGAGATGAAGCGAGCCGCGAGGATGATGCGGAGTGATTCTTTGGCCGTTGTGAGGGGCGCTTCCTAGTGAAGCCCGGGAGGGATGTCAACCCGAAACGGGCGGTTTCAGCCCGTCTGAAATTTATTTTATTTTTCCCATTTTTCCATTATATATCGATGTTTTATTGCTTGTTCTCAGCGGTTTGGACGCGGTTTTCGCTGGTTTTTTTTCATACCGCGACAGTCTGTGATCAGTTTAAAAAACCCAATGATTACAGAAGCCAGGCAAAGACGGCCTGCCCCCTTGCGTCCGGGCCGGCGCAAGGCTACCTTGCCGGGACGCGCCGCAAGCCGTTTTAAGCGGCGCGGCCAAGGATTGCCCATGACCATCACCCGCGCCGCACCCGTGCTCATGGTCGACGACGTCGCCCGCTCCGTCGCCTTTTATCGCGACGTCCTGGGATTCACCTTCCTGGCCGGCGTCGTCGAGGCCGGCCGGGAGACCGTCGTTAATTGGCCGCCCCCCGGACCGCTGGTCTTCGCCATGATCGAAAGCGGCCAGGCCCGGCTCATGTTCGAGACTCGATCCTCCATGGCTGCCGATCTGCCGCGCTTCGCCGAAGCCAAACGGGGCGGCTCGTTGATCCTCTATCTTGAATGCGACGACCTCGACGCCCTCTACGAGCGCCTAAGCGAACACGCCCCGTTCCTCAAAGCGCCCCACGACACCTTTTACGGAACCCGCGAGTGCAGCATCGAGGACCCGAGCGGCTACGTCCTCACCTTTGCCCAGCGTCTCGAAAAACCATCGCCAACCCCGGAGACTGCCCCATGACCCTGTCCGCCGACCTTTTCGCCAAGGCCCAAAAACTCATCCCCGGCGGCGTCAACAGCCCCGTGCGCGCCTGCCGCAGCGTGGGCTGCGATCCGCTTTTCATCGCTTCCGCCGCCGGCTCCAAGATGACCACCGTCGAAGGCCGGGAGATGCTCGACTACGTCATGTCCTGGGGGCCCATGCTCCTTGGCCATAAGGACCCCGACGTCACCGCCGCCATCCGGGCCGCCGTGGAAGCCGGCGTCAGCTACGGTGCGCCCTGTCCCGGCGAGGTCGCCCTGGCCGAGGCCGTGGTCGAGGCCGTGCCCGGCATCGATATGGTGCGCATGGTCAACTCCGGCACCGAGGCCACCATGAGCGCCGTACGCCTGGCCCGGGGCTACACCGGCAAATCCATGATCGTGAAGTTCGAGGGCTGCTACCACGGCCACTCCGACGCCTTCCTGGCCGCCGCCGGCTCGGGACTGGCCACGTTTTGCATCCCCGGCACCCCGGGCGTGCCCGCCGACACCGTGCGCCACACCCTGCTCGCCCCCTACAACGACCTGGACGCGGTGAAGGCGCTCTTCGAAGCCCGCCCCGACATCGCCGCTGTCATCGTCGAGCCCGTGGCCGGCAACATGGGGCTGGTGCTGCCCAAGCCCGGCTTCCTCGAAGGTCTGCGCGAACTGACCGCCGCCCACGGCGCGCTGCTCATTTTCGACGAAGTCATCACCGGCTTCCGCCTGGCCTATGGCGGGGCCCAAAGCGTGTTCGGCATCGACCCGGATCTCACCTGCCTGGGCAAGATCATCGGCGGCGGCCTGCCCGTGGGGGCCTACGGCGGCAAGCGCCACATCATGGAGCGCATCGCCCCCTGCGGCGACGTCTACCAGGCCGGTACCTTGTCCGGGAATCCGCTGGCCATGGCCGCCGGTCTGGCCACGCTGACCAAGCTCAAGACGTCCGACTACGACGCCCTGGCCGAGCGCACCAAGGCCCTGGCCGAGGAAATGGCCGCCATCCTGCGGGAGAAGGGCGCGCCCGTGACGCTCACCCGCATCGCCTCGCTTTTTACCCTCTTTTTCTGCGACGGCCCGGTCACCAACTTCGACGAGGCCAAAAAGGGCGACGCCGCGCGCTACGCCAGCTTCTATAACCAGATGCGCGAAGCCGGCGTCATCCTGGCCCCCTCGGCCTACGAATGCGCCTTCACCTCCTTCGCCCACTCCGCGGACGACTACGCCCGCACCCTCGATGCCGTGCGCGGCGTGAAATTCTAAGAAAGCGGGGCGCTGTCCCGCGCCCCGCCAGGAGAGGCGCTGCCTCTCCTGGACCTCTCCGCCGGG
>ALAO01000085.1 GCA_000307955.1 Solidesulfovibrio magneticus str. Maddingley MBC34
AGCCCCCCGGCCGCCGGAGGCATTCTTCACACCTCACGCCTCCCCTTCCCTCACCTCACCCGTTTAGCCGGGCTTGCGGGCGGTCATTAAAAACACGCCGAAGGGCTGATCGCCGCAGCATTTGGTGGGTTTAACGATAGTGGCGGCATCGACGGCGTTGATGTCGGTGTATCCCAGTCCCGCCAGCATGTCGGCCAGGTCGATGCGGTCGAAGCCGTTGTGGTGCACGCCGGCCGGGTCGTCGTGGAAGCTGCCGTCTTCGGCGTCGAGGTCGGCCAGGGCGAAGCGCGCGCCCGGGGCGGCGGCGGCCAGCAGCCGTTTGAGCACGGGTTCGGGTTCGGGCACGTGGTGCAGGGCCATGGCCGAGGCCACGAAGTCGTAGCCGCCGGGCACGGGCGTGCCGGCGGCCAGGTCGGCTTCGAGAACGCCGACGTTGGGGAGTCCGGCCCGTTCGATCTTGGCGGAAAGTTCGGCCAACATGCCGGGCGAGTTGTCCAGGCCGGTGACGGTCTGGCATCGTTCGGCCAGCTCCAGGGTCAAAAGGCCGGTGCCGCAGCCGAAATCCAGGGCCGAGGCCACGGGTTGGCGGAACAGGCCGGCGGCTTCCATGGCGGCGACAATGTCGTGGGCCAGTTTGCGGCGGTGGGGGCTGGCGTCCCAGGCGGCGGCCCGGGCGTCGAAGCGGGCGACGTCGTCATGCATGAGCATCTCTCCTTGGGGAGTGGGCCGGGCCGGGCGCGACGGCCCGGATGGCGGCGGCCAGCTCCTCGAGTTCGCAGGGTTTGACGAGATGGCCGGCGGCTCCGGCGGCCAGGGACTCCCGGGCGGCCTCTTCGGAGCCGTGGCCGGTCAGCATGAGGGCGGCAAGGCCGGGTTGGACTTCCCGCAGCCGAGGCAGCAGCGTGAGGCCGTCGGCGTCGGACAGGCGGTAGTCCACCACGGCCACGTCAAAGGGTTGGCTGGCGACGGCGGCCAGGGCCTCGGCTCCGGTCAGGGCCACCACGGCCTCAAAGCCCCGGCGGCGCAGGCGTTTGGCCAGCACTTCGGTAAAACCTTCCTCGTCGTCGACAAGCAGTACGCGGATGGGCGCGTCCGACATGGGATTTCCTTGGGATCAGCGGGCGGGGGCGGCGGGCAGGCTGACCCGGAAGGTCGCGCCCCGGCCGGGGGTGGAGGACACGGCGATATCGCCGCCGAGTTGGCGGACGATGCCGGCGCAGATGGAAAGGCCAAGGCCCGTGCCCTTGCCGGCGGCCTTGGTGGTGAAAAAGGGTTCGAAGACCCGGTCGGCCACGGCTTGCGGGATGCCCGGGCCGGTGTCGGACACGGTGAGCACGATATGGCCGTCTTCCAGGGCGGTTTCCAGGCGCAATTCGCCGCCGTCCGGTTCCATGGCGTCCAGGGCGTTGTTGATGAGGTTGAGCAGCAGCTGTTGCAGTTGGGAGGCCGAGCAGGTTGCCGGCGGCAGGTTCGGGGCCAGGCGGGTCGTGAGCTTCACCTTGGCGTAGTCGGCGCGTTTGGCGGTCAGCCCGGCCATCTCCTCCGCCAGGGCGCTGACGTCCACGGCGTCGCCGCGTCCGTCCGGTGTGCGGGCAAAGGCCAGCACCATGTGGGTGATTTCCTTGCAGCGCGCGCCCTGGGTTTCGATCTGCCCCAGGGCCCGGCGCAGTTCGGCCAGGTCCTCGGCTTCGGGCACGGCCCCGTCGGCCAGGATGTCGCCGCCAAGGCCGGCTTCCTCCATCATGATGGCCACGGGATTGTTGATCTCATGGGCCAGGCCGGCGGCCATTTCGCCGATGGCCGCGAGCTTGCCCAGGCGCAGGACCTGTTCGGCCAGCACGATGGTTTCGCGCTCGGCCGCCGCCAGCCGGGCGTCGCGGCGCTTGGCCAGCAGCGTCGCGCCGACGGCTGCCGCGCCGCCGAAAAGGACGGCCAGCCAGACGCCCGGCGTCCGGGACTGGCTGTCGAGGAGCACCAGGCAAAGCGCCAACGGAACCAGGGGGGCCAGGGGCAAAGCCGGCGCGAGCCACGACCAGTCGTCGCAGCGGGATAGGACGGCCCGCAAGCTCACGCGCGCGCTCCGGCCAAGGACGCGGCAAGAGCGGCGAGCGCGGGAAAGGCAGTGGCGAAACGCATGGAAAAAGCATACGTCCGAGAGCATGGTTTTACAAGGCGGCTGCGCCAATCCTTCATGCTCGACCCACTGGAGGCCTCATGGCTGACGGCGTCATTGATCTCAAAAAACAGCTCAAGGAACTCAAGGCCCACGAAAAACTGGCCGGATTCACCGGTTTTCGCCTTGATCTCGGCGACGGCGGCCCAGCCAAGGACGGCGTGCTGAAAATCGCCGAATTCGTGCGGCCCGACAAATCCGGCTATATCACCCTGACGTTCCAAACCGACCCCGACCCGGAAACGGACCGGCGCGCCGCCCTGGCCGGGGTGTTCGACCGCTTCGGGCGTTTCGCCCAGGCCGTGGACGCCGCCGCCGGGAGCACGCGCTTCGGCCCGGGCTTTGAGTACCTGATGATCGTCAACGACGGCCTGGTCGACGGCGATCTGTGGTTCGTGGTGGAGTTCGACCTGTACTACCAGAAGCTGGCCGGGCGGCTTCGGGCGCTTATCGAGCAGGCCGTGCTGCCGGGTCTGGCGGGGGTCATGCCCGTGGTCTTCGAGCCGGTGAACTGGTGGGAAGGGGCCTCCTGAGCCGACCCGGCGGCGCGTTCGGGCGGGCGTTGCCCTGGTCCGGCAAATGGCCTAAGAGACGTGGTGCGGCCTGTCCGGGCCGACGACGCAAGGCATGTGAGTCATTTTGAAGAACAAGCGCGTTTTGACGGCGGCCGTCGGGCTGCCGGTGCTGGGCGCGGCCGTCTGGCTTGGCGGCTGGCCGTTGATCGTTCTCGTCGCCGCCGCCTCCATCCTGGGGATGCGGGAATTTTTCGCCATGGTCGGCCGGCCGGGGCCTGCGCTCGAAATCGTGGCCTATGTCCTGGGCGCGGCCTGCGTGGCCTGCCTGGGGTTCAAGCTGTGGCCGACGGTCATCGCCATCCTGGCCCTGGCCCTTTGGCTGGAGCAGTTCGATTTCCTGCGCCGTTTCGCCGCCCGGGGCGAGACCGAGCCGCCGCGCGGACGCCTGGCCGTGGCGCTGCTCTACGTGCCTGTCAGCCTTGGCCTTATCTGCGCCTTTTCGCCCCTGGAAACGGCCCTGGTCCTGGCCGTGGTCATGGCCGCCGACACCGGGGCCTACTACGGCGGCCACGCCATTGGCGGGGCCAAGGTCTGGCCGGCCGTGAGCCCGGGCAAGACCTGGGCCGGGACCGTCAGCGGCATTGTCGCCGCGACGCTGGTCGCCTCGTGCTTCGCCGCCGTCACGCCGGCCGCGTGGCCGGCCCTGGCCGGCCTTGGCGCGGGGCTGGCCGCCATTTCCCAGTTCGGGGACTTTTTCGAATCCGCCCTCAAGCGGGCCGCCGGGATCAAGGATTCCGGGGTCATCCTGCCCGGGCACGGCGGGCTGCTCGACCGCGTCGACGGCCTGCTCCCGGCCATCCTGGCCTATGCCGCCTGCCGGTCCTGGCTTGGGCTGGCCGGATAGGAGCCGTCACGCCATGGACGATACCGCCTCCCTCGACCGAGACGGCCGGTTTGCCGCCTGCCTGGAGCGCCTGGAGGAACTCAAGGCCGTAAAAGCCCGACGAGAAGTGCTGGAGGAGCGGGTTTTCCTGGAATTCCTGCGGGCCAACCGGGGCCGCATCAACGAATTTCCCTTGCTCGAAACCGAGCAGCAAAGCCTCATGGACATGCTCCTGCGCCGGGCCGAGGGCCTGCATCCCGGCCATGCCTTTCTCAAGGAGCATTTTTCCACCTATCTGATCGAACTCAACCACTGGGGCAAGGCCAAGGCCGTGGGCGACGCCGGAGCCCAGGAAAAGCTGGCCCGCCGCCTGGAACGCCAGGAGACCATCCTGACCAAGTGCCTGCAAGGCGCGGTCTACGCCTCAAGCCTGGTCAAGGACAATTTCAGCGACGCCGTCATCCGCCACTTCGGCGAGAATTCCCTGGTCAAGATCGAGGAAATCACCGCCACCATGGTCTTTGACGAGCTCTACTGGCGGGCTTACATCGACCGGTTCATCAAGGAGGAGGTGCGCGGGGCCTACGACGGCATCCTGGCCGTCCGCCGCTACCGCTTGTTGCGCGAAGGCCAGCTCCTCATCGTGGCTTTCCCCTTCGACGCCGTGCTCGAAGGCCTCAAGGGCACCACCAAGGCCATCTCCAAGACCCGCGTCCAGAGCAGCTTCGAGGAGGCGGTAAACGGCGACGACGGCCGCTTAAACGCCGAGGCCGTCCTGTCCCTGTGCCTGCGCGCCGACCTCGGCGACGCGGACAAGCGCCTGGACCGCGACGAACTGACCTTCGCCGCCCGGGTGGGGGCCATGGACGCCGTGGCCGGCGAATATCGGGAAGCGCTCACCGACGCCAGCGAGGACGCCGAGGAGAAACGCGAAATCCTGGGCGAACTGTGCGTGGCCCTGGCCATCGGGGCCATGGTGTCGCTGCGGGTGGTGCGCGAGGATTTTTCCAAGGCGCTGCGCGACTTTTCGGCCAAGGAAGTCGCCTGGCTCGTCCAGGCCGCCGGCTACTTCGAGGCCAAGCGCCTGGGCAACGTCCTTGAGCACGTCATGGAACTCGATTTCGCCCTTTTGTTGCGCGAAAAAGGCGAAGCCGACGCCGCCCGCATCCAGGTCAAGCCGGCCCGGACCCGGCGGGCCGCCAAGGCCGAGGTGGACGCCCTGGCCGAGGCCGGGCTCAACAAGATCCGGCGCAAGCAGTTTTTCGACGACGATCCAGACCAGCCCGAATCCCTGCTGTGGCGGGCCAAAAACCCGGCCGAGTTCCAGGAGAAGTTGAAACTTTTCCAGATCGAGCCCGAGCTGGCCAAGGCCCTGGTCGTCCTGTGGGAAGAGGCCGGCTTCAAGGTCGATCTCTATTTGTGCATCAATCTGGCGGCGCTGGGGAAGGTGGCCACCAACCTCTCGGCCCGGGTCGCCGAAATTCTCGGCCGTTACGGCATCGCCCCGCCCGGGGCCGCCGATCCGGCAAAGGCGCGACGCGACGCATGACCCCGATTTCCGCCGCCAACGCGGCTGGTCCCTGTCCCTGCCCCGGCCACGGCTATATCTCCTGCCTGTCCGCCCGCGACCCCGGGCGGCCGAGGCGCTTGGCCCTGCTCGGGGCCACCGGCTCCATCGGCGTCAGCACGCTTAAAGTCGCGGCCGAGCATCCCGGGGAATACGACGTCGTGGCCCTGGCCGGCGCGACCAACGTGAAGCTTCTGGCCGAGCAGGCCGCCGCCTTCCGGCCGGCCGTGCTGGCCGTCATCGACGACGCCCGGGCCGTTGCCCTGGCCGAGCTGCTGCCGGCCGGCTACCGCCCGGACATCCTCGTCGGCCCGGCCGGCTACGCCGCCCTGGCCAGCGCCCCGGAGGTCGACCTCGTGGTCTCGGCCATTGTCGGCGCGGCCGGGCTTGGGCCGACCTTGGCCGCCGTGGCCGCCGGCAAGATCGTGGCCCTGGCCAACAAGGAATCCCTGGTCCTGGCCGGCGACCTCATCCGGGCCGCCGCCGCCGCCTCGGGCGCGGTGATCCTGCCCGTGGACTCCGAACACAACGCCCTGTTCCAGGCCCTCGGCGGCGTGGGTCTGCCCGACCTGCCCCTGGTCGAAAAGCTGGTGCTGACCGCCTCGGGCGGCCCCTTTCGGTGCGCCGACCGGGCCTGCCTGGAAGCCGTCACCCCGGCCATGGCCCTGGCTCATCCCAACTGGTCCATGGGCCCGAAAATCAGCGTGGATTCCGCCACCCTCATGAACAAGGGGCTGGAGGTCATCGAGGCCTGCCGCCTCTACGGCCTTCCCGTGTCCCAGGTGGACGTGGTGGTCCATCCCCAAAGCATCGTCCACTCCCTGGCCCAGCTCCACGACGGCTCGCTTATGGCCCACCTCGGCCCGCCCGACATGCGCGTGGCCATCGCCTACTGCCTGGGCTATCCGCGCCGGCTGTCCTTGGCCGTGCCCCGGGTCGATCTGGTCAAACTGGCGGCGCTGACCTTCGAAGCCCCGCGCGACGACGATTTTCCCTGCCTGGGCCTGGCCCGGCAGGCGCTTGTCGGAGGCGGCAGCCACACCGTGGTCCTTAACGCCGCCAACGAAGTGGCCGTGGACCTGTTCCTGCAAGAACGCTTGGCCTTCCTGGACATTCCGGCGGCCATCGCGGCCGCCCTTGACGCCCACGCCGGGCAGCCCCTGCCCGACGTCGACGCCGTCACGGACCTCGACGCCCAGGTGCGCCGGGCAACGGCCGACTGGGCCGCGCGGCGGCGATAAGTTGCCTTTGCGCCGCCGCCGCTTATCTTTATCCTTCGGCAGGACCGAAGCCGGATTCCCCGGCTGCCGCCCCGCCGTCAAACACCGACGCCGGCCCGACTCCCTTGCCGGCGAGTGCGAGCGCCCATGATAGAAAGCATCGTTGCCGTGGCCCTGGTCCTTGGCGGCCTGATCTTCTTCCACGAACTGGGGCATTTCATCGCCGCCCGGGCCTTTGGCATGGGCGTGACCACCTTCTCCCTGGGATTTGGCCCGAAAATCTTCGGCTTCACCCGCGGCAAGACCCGCTACATCCTCTCGGCCATCCCCCTTGGCGGCTATGTCCAGCTGGTGGCCCAGGACCCCGACGACGTCGCCCCGGACGACTTCCCGCCCGAGACCCATTTCCGCCTGCGCCCGGCCTGGCAGCGCATGGTCGTGGTGGCCGCCGGCCCCATCTTCAACTTCGTCCTGGCCTGGCTGCTGTTCTGGGGCCTGCTCGCCGCCGAGGGCCGCTTCGAAATGCTGCCCGTCGTCGGGCAGGTGCAAAAAGACAGCCCGGCCGCCGTGGCCGGCCTGGCCCCGGGCGACGTCGTCACCAGCTTAAACGGCGGCCCGGTGGCCAACTGGGACGCCCTGTCCGCGGCCATTCGCGGCAGCAACGGCAAGCCCGTCACGCTCACCGTGAGCCGCGACGGCAAGGACGAGACCTTCGTCCTGACGCCCACCCTGCGCACCATCAAAAACCTCTTCGGCGAAGAAGAGTCCGTGCCCTTGGTCGGCATCGTCGCCTCGGGCAAGACCCGCACCGTGCCGCTCGGAGCCGGATCGGCCGCCGCCGAGGCCGTGAAACAGACCTGGAACGTGGTGGTCGTCACCTACACCGGCCTGTTAAAGCTCATCGAACGCGTGGTGCCGCTGGACAGCATCGGCGGACCCATCATGATCGCCCAGATGGTCAGCAAACAGGCCAACGAGAGCCTGGGCAGCGTCGTGGCCCTGGCCGCGCTTATCAGCGTCAACCTCGGCGTGCTCAACCTGCTCCCCATCCCGGTCCTCGACGGCGGGCACATGCTCTTCTACGCCATCGAGATCGTCATGCGAAAGCCGGTCAGCCCCCGCATGCGCGTGCTGACCACCAAAATAGGCCTGGCCTTCCTCATCGGCCTCATGCTGCTGGCCACCGTCAACGACATCCGCCGCCAGCTGAGCATCATCGATGGCTAAATTGCCTCCTCCCGGCCCCGGGAAGCTGCTCGTCTTAAACGCCGTGGCCCAGGCGTTGTGGGTCACCTGCGGCCGGCCCGGCCAGGACGTGGTCCACCGCCGGGCCGAGGCCACGGGCCGCTGCGCCGAGGTGCTGGCTCCGCTTATCGCCGAAGTCCTGGCCGAGGCCGGCGTGACCCCGGCCGAACTGGGCGGCGTGGCCTGCGTGCGCGGCCCAGGCAGCTTCACCGGCATCCGGGTGGCCCTGGCCACGGCCCTGGGGCTGTCGTTTGGCGCGAACGTCCCCATGGCCGGCCTGGACTACCTGCCGCTTTTGGCCGCTACCGCCGCCGCCAAGGCCACCGGAGCCGTGGTCGCCATCACCCACGCCCGCGCCGGCCAGGTCTACCTGCAATCCTTCCTGGCCGACGGCGACCTCATGCCCATGGGCGCGCCCCAGGCCCTGACCGTGGCCGAAGCCGCCGCCCGAGCCGCCGACGGGGCCGCCGTCGGCCCGCTGTGGCTCGTCGGCGAAGGCGTCGCCCGCTACCGCGACGCCTTCCTGGCCGCCGCCCCCCTGGCCGCCGTCCTCGGCCCTGAATACGACTCCCCCAGCCCCGCCGCCCTCCTGGCCGCCGCCGCGTCGGCCAGCTATGGCTTCGCCCCGGTGGAACCCCTCTACCTGCGCCCAAGCGACGCCGAGGAAAACCTCGACACCATCGCCGCCCACCGGGGCCTGACCCGCCGCGACGCCGAAGCGAGAATTCGCCAGGCCATGGAATAAGTGGGAGGCGAGGAAGAGGGAAGAGTGCCTCCGGCGGC
>ALAO01000086.1 GCA_000307955.1 Solidesulfovibrio magneticus str. Maddingley MBC34
TCCAAAGGGGCTCAGCCCCTTTGGCCGCCGGAGGCATTTCTTCGCCTTTCTCTCTCCTTTCACCCCATCATCCCTTGGAAAACTCCCCCACAACCACTTCCCCCATCCCTCCCGCCGCCGCGACCAAATCGCCGGGCGCGATTTCCAGCGTCCTATCTGACCGCCCCAGCCCGCAATAAACCGTCGGGCGTATCGTCAGCACGTCCGCGTCCACCAATAACTTCCCCCGGCCCTGGGCCAAAAGCGGCGACACGCTGCCCGGCGCGACGCCAAGGCGCGCCAGGACCTCGTCCGGCGACAGCGCCGACAAATCCCTTCGCCCCACGCCAAGCAGCCCGGCCAGGGCCGGATAGGCCACCCGGCGCGCGCCGCGAAGGGCGGCCAGGACCAGCCCGCCGCCGCGCAGGGCAAAGGCGATGGTTTTGACGATGCGGGAAGTGTCAAAGTCAAGATTGGCCTCGGCTTCGGCCACGGTGCGGGTGGGGGCGTGGACGTGGACAACGTGGGGCAGGCCGCTCTGGGCGATGCGGGCGGCCAGATGATGGAAAACGTCCTGCGACGGGTCGGTGCGTGGCGCGTGCGTCATGGCCTGGGTTGTGCCCCGTTGCGTCGGCGGAAGCAAGAACTTGCGCCAACTCTCTTTACGCGGGCCGGCCAAGGCGCTAATGCTGCTATGACGCAAAAGGGTTTTGCGGCAGGAGGACCAACATGGCGCGACAGGCAAAAGGCTGGAGCCCGTATCTGGCCGGGGCGCTTTCGGGGCTGGTGTCGGTGGGATCGGTGTGGGTCGCCGGCAAGTATCTGGGCGCGTCCACCACCTTCGTACGCGGCGCGGGCATGGCCGAGCGGCTCTACGCCCCGGACGCGGTGGCGACGCTGGCTTATTATCTCAAGGAAAAACCGGTCATCGACTGGCAGTTTCTGTTTGTGCTCGGCATCGCCCTGGGGGCGTTCATCGCGGCCAAGGCCACGGGCGATTTCAAGGTGCAGCTCGTGCCGGACACCTGGCGGGCGCGCTTTGGCGACGGGGTCGGGCTGCGGGCCTTGGCCGCCTTTGTCGGCGGGGCCGTGGCCATGTTCGGAGCGCGGCTGGCCGACGGCTGCCCCAGCGGCCACGGGTTGTCGGGCATGTCGCAACTGGCCGTCTCGGGCTATCTGGCCGGGGCGGGCTTTTTCGCCGGGGGCATCCTCATGGCCCGGCTCCTTTACCGGGGGAAATGACATGGACCTGCTGTTTGGCCTGCTCACCGGCGTGCTGTTTGGGTTTTTGCTCCAGCGGGGACAGGTGCTGCGCTACGACGTGCAGCTCGGGGCGCTGCGGCTCAAAGACATGACCATCGTCAAGTTCATGCTCTCCCACATCATGGTGGCCATGGTGGGGATTTATCTTTTAAACGATCTGGGGCTGGTCAAGCTCTCCCTCAAGGCCACCGTGGTCGGGGCCAACGCCCTGGGCGGGCTTATTTTCGGCCTGGGCTGGGGACTGGTCGGCTACTGTCCGGGAACGTCGCTTGGGGCCGTGGGCGAAGGGCGGCTCGACGCCCTGGCCGCCATCGCCGGGATGCTCGTGGGCGCGGGCATCTTCGCCCGGGCCTACGACGGGCTGCTGCCCACGGTCTACACCTGGGGCGACTACGGCAAGATCACCCTGGCCGGCGTCCTTGGCGTCAACCACTGGCTGGTCATCGCCGGCCTTGCCGTCGCCTTCGCGGCCATTTTGCGGTTCATCGAACGCAAGGGACTGTAGCGGCCCAAGCCGCCGTGTTCGCGGCGGAAAAGCCGGCGGCCGCAGGGGCGGAGTTTCCTTGATTTGACGGGCCAACTCGGCCAGAATAGGGAACTTTCCGACCCGGTCGCGCCCGTCTTGGCGACGCCGCGCCCGGGCGTCGCACGGCTTGGAACTGCCGCGACGTTTTCACCATACGTTTATACACGGCCTCGGTTGAGGCCGCTTGCTTCGCAACCCGCAAACGGAGGACAGGCCGATGGCGGTTTTCAACTGCAAAAACGCCGACGACGTGCTGCGCGCCGTCAAGGATTACAACGTCTCCTTCATCCAGTTCTGGTTCATCGACGTGCTGGGGGTGCTCAAAAGCTTCCAGATCACGCCCCGGGAGCTGGAAAACGCCTTTGAAGAGGGCATGGGCTTCGACGGCTCGTCCATCACCGGTTTCACCAAGATCCAGGAATCGGACATGGTGGCCTTCCCGGACCCGGCCACCTTCCAACTCGTGGCCTGGCGTCCGTCCGACCGGCCGGTGGCCCGGCTTTTTTGCGACGTGAAAAACCCGGACGGCACGCCGTTCGCGGCCGACTCGCGCTACGTGCTCAAGCGGATGCTCAAAAAGGCCGCCGACCTCGGCTACACCTACTACGTCGGCCCGGAGCTGGAGTTCTTCCTTTTCGCCAACTCTACCGAGCCCAAGATCCTCGACCACGGCGGCTATTTCGACGCGCCGCCGCGCGATCTGGCCAACGACGTGCGCCGCGACATCAACTTCGCCCTGGAATCCATGGGCGTGGCCGTGGAATACAGCCATCACGAGGTCGCCCCCAGCCAGCACGAGATCGACCTGCGCTACCAGGAAGGCCTGATCATGGCCGACTACGCCCAGACCTACCGGGTGGTGGTCAAGGAAGTGGCCCGCAAGCACGGCTGCTACGCCACCTTCATGCCCAAGCCCCTTTTCGGCGAGAACGGCTCGGGCATGCACTGCCACCAGTCGCTGTTTCGGGGAGCGAAAAACGCCTTTTACGACGCCTCCGACCCCTACCACCTGTCCGCCGAGGCCAAGGGATTCATCGCCGGGCTTTTGCGCCACGCCCCGGAGTTCACGCTCATCACCAACCAGTGGGTCAACTCCTACAAACGACTGGTGCCGGGCTACGAAGCCCCGGTCTACATCGCCTGGGCCCGGCGCAACCGCTCGGCCCTGGTGCGGGTGCCCATGTACAAGCCCGGCAAGGAAGCGGCCACGCGCATCGAACTGCGCAGCCCCGACCCGGCCTGCAACCTCTATTTGTCCTTTGCCGCCATGCTCGGCGCGGGCCTCAAGGGCATTGAGGAAGGCTACACGCTGCCCGATCCCATCGAGGAAAACATCTTCAAGATGACCGACGAGGAGATGGAAGAGAAGGGCGTGACCTCGCTGCCGGGCAGCCTGCGCGAGGCCGTGGACAACCTGGAGAAGAGCGAACTCATGCGCGAGGTGCTGGGCGACCATTTGCACGCCGCGCTGGTGGAGAACAAGAAGGCCGAATGGGACGCCTACCGCACCCAGGTCACGGAGTGGGAGATCGAACGGTATCTGCCGATTTTGTAAGCCGCCGCGACTATACGCCTAAGAACGCCGCCGCCCGGGTCATGCCGGGCGGCGGCGTTTTGCTTTTGGGGCCTGGGCCGCCGCCCGGGCAGAGCGGGTCTTGACGGTGCGATATTGCCATTTTTGGCATCGGCATTTGGGGGCGATTCGCGGCGACCAGTCCGGCGGAGGCTGCCGCGAGTTCCGAAAGGCGTTTTTGGGGAGGCGCGACCCTCGTCATGGCGCATTGGTCGACTTGCTATTCGCCCGGCTTCGGAACCGGCATCGTTTGTTTTTATCCATAAAAACAAGATGTTAGTTTTTATATCACAGCAGGGAGCGGGTTGTAAGGCGGTGCAGCAGGGATGTGGGGCCGGCGTATGCAAGCAGTCCGCCTGAATATCAAAAATGTCAAAACTATCATTTTTATTCTTGCGCCGCGAGGCCGAGTGTGCCAAAAAAATGCTGCTTTTACGGTGATTGCCGCGCTAATTTCAATTTAGCAATATATTTCAAAAATGTATGATTGGTACGAAATTGGCGATACAAAAATGTCGGAACGGTCTGGCCTTGCCGGTAAAATCATTAAAATAAGTAAGTTATAAAATGGCCTCGGGTTTGCAAATCCCGGGTGGGGCCGGGGAGAGCCGGACCCGGACCGCGACCGCCAGCGGTCATGCGCCATGGAAACCTGTAACCGCTTTCGTACAAGGGGGGTTTATGCTTCACAGACCGAAGACGCGCGACGTCGCCCTGATGGCCCTGGCCATCCTCGCCCTGCCCGCCCTGGCCCTGGCCCAGGACGAAGCGCCCAAGCCCGAATTTCTGTCCATCATGAACGGCAACACCGTCTGGACGCTGCTGGCCGGCGTACTCGTCATGTTCATGCAGGCCGGCTTCGCCATGGTGGAAACCGGGCTGACCCGGGCCAAGAACGCCGGCAACATCCTCATGAAGAACATGTTCGACTTCGCCGCCGGCTCCATCGCCTTTTTCCTTTTCGGCTACGCCCTGATGTTCGGTTCCGACATCGGCGGCTTCATCGGCTTTTCCAATTTCGGCCTGTCCGAAGCGGCCACCGACACCCCTGACGGGCTGTGGTCCTACACCTACTGGTTCTTCCAGTGCGTGTTCGCCGCCACCGCCGTCACCATCGTTTCCGGGGCCATCGCCGAGCGCACCAAGTTCGCGGCTTACCTGATCCTGAGCTTCGTGGTCACGGCGCTTATTTACCCCGTGTCCGGCCACTGGATCTGGGGCGGCGGCTGGCTGTCCAAGCTTGACGCGCCCATGATCGATTTCGCCGGCTCCACCGTGGTCCACTCTGTGGGCGGCTGGATCTCCCTGGCCGGGGCCATGCTGATTGGCCCCCGCCTGGGCAAGTACACCCCTGACGGCGTCTCCCGGGCCATCCTCGGCCACAACCTGCCCCTGGTCGCCCTGGGCGTCTTTATCCTCTGGTTCGGCTGGTTCGGCTTCAACCCCGGCTCCACCACCACGGCCACCGGCAACATCGGGCTGATCGCTGTCACCACCAACCTGGCCGGCTGCGCCGCCGCGCTGACCGCCATGATGACCACCTGGTTGCGCTACGGAAAGCCCGACGTGTCCATGTCCTTAAACGGCGTCCTGGCCGGCCTGGTCGCCATCACCGCCGGCTGCGCCAACGTCTCGCCCATGGGCGCCATCATCATCGGCCTTTGCGCCGGCATCCTGGTGGTCATGTCCGTGGAATTCGTGGACAAGGTGCTCAAGATCGACGATCCGGTCGGCGCGATCTCGGTCCACGGCGTGTGCGGCGCTTTCGGCACGCTCATGGTGGGCCTTTTCGCCCATCCCGATTTCGGCGGCGTGGCCGGCTTGTTTTATGGCGGCGGCCTGACCCAGCTCATCAGCCAGGTCATCGGCGTGGGCTCGGTGTTCATCTGGGCTTTCGGCACGGGCTACATCGCTTTCGCCCTGCTCAAGGTCACGGTCGGCATCCGGGTGAGTGAGGAAGAGGAACTCAAGGGCCTCGACATTACCGAGCACGGTTCCGAGGCGTACAGCGGCTTCCAGATCTTCATCACCGAGTAATCACCGCACCACGGGGACACGCATATGAAACTCGTCATCGCCTACTTTCGGCCCGAACAGCTCAACAGCGTCAAGCAGGCGCTCTACGCCAAGGGCATCCACGGCATGTCCGTCACCAACATCGCCGGCTCCGGCCGCCAGAAGGGCTATACCGAACAGTATCGCGGGGTCATCATCGAGGTGAATCTGCTGAAAAAAGTGCGACTGGAAGTGGCCGTGGCCGACGAGAAAGTCGACATGGTCATGGACGCCGTCGCCGACGGCGCGAAGACCGGCAAGGAAGGCGACGGCATGATGTTCGTCATGGACATCGCCAACGCCCGCCGCATCCGCACCGGCGAAACCGGCACCGACATCCTGAGCTAGCATCGGGAGCGCGCAACGACAAACGCCCCGTCCGGCATTGCCGGGCGGGGCGTTTTTTTGGGGCCGTTCCGGCCCTTGCTTCCGCGATTTCCACTTCTCCCACCCGCTTGTGGCCCTCCCGCCCGCCACAGACGGCCAGGGGGGCCGGGGGGATTAT
>ALAO01000087.1 GCA_000307955.1 Solidesulfovibrio magneticus str. Maddingley MBC34
GCCTCCGGCGGCTGGGGGCCTGAGGCCCCCAGCCCCCCATCTGGAGAAATGTTAAAGGGGGGCGACAAGGATTGGTTCTCTGTCGGTCGGGACGGCAAAAGGCCGAGGATGGCGCTTGCCGGGAAAGACCGTTGCGGATGGCCCGAGCTAATGCTTCGGCTCCCTGACGGGGCAAAGAGGAGGGGGCATTGTGCCGGCTGACTTGCCGGTCGGCGTCCTAGGACCCAGGCGAATTGATCAATGGTTTTCAGACCGCCGCAACGGGGCCGTCGGAGGTAATTTTCGCGCCCCGCAGGGGCACTTATGGGCGCAATCGCGCCCTTTTTTATTTCCCGATGCAGAACCGGTCGAAGACGGCGTTTAAGACGTCGTCGGGCGTGGTCTCGCCGGTGATGTCGGCGACCAGCCCGGCGGCAGTCTCCAGGCGCACGCCCATGAGGTCGTAGGGGATGCCGGCGGCGATGTCCTCGGCCAGGGCGGCCAGCTCGGCCCGTGCGGCGGAGAGCGCCGCCGCCTCGCGGTCGCTGGGGGCCGGCGTGTCCGGCTCGGGCGGGCCGGCCTCGGCGGTCAGCATCGCCCGGATGGCGGCCACCAGGCCGGTGAGGCCGTGGCCGGTGCGCGCCGACACGGCCACGCCCCGGATGCCGCGCCCGGCCAGCATCGCTAGCGGCGCGGGCTCGGCCGGCGGCAGATCGGCCTTGGCGGCCACGAGCAGCACCTTGGCCGGCCCCAGCTCGGCCAGCACGGCCTCGGCCTCGGCGTCGGGCGCGTAGGGCGTGGAGCCGTCCACCACGTACAGCCCGAGCGTGGCCCGCCGGGTTTTTTCCAGGCCGCGCTTCTTGCCCATGTCCTCGATGGCGTCGTCGGTGGCCCGCAGCCCGGCCGTGTCGGTTAAGCGCACGGGCAGGCCGTCGAGGTCGAGGCTTTCTTCCAGATAATCCCGGGTAGTGCCGGGCAGCGCCGTCACGATGGCCCGGTCCGTGCCGAGCAGCGCGTTAAATAAGCTCGACTTGCCGGCGTTGACCTTGCCGAAAAGGGCCACTGTCGCGCCCTGCCTATAGGGCGCGGCCCGGCGGCCGGCTTCGAGCAGGGCGTCGATGCGGGCCACGGTCGCGCTCACGCCCTCGGCAAAGGCCTCGCGCGGCAGACATTCCACTTCCTCTTCCGGAAAATCCACGGCCAGACATATGCCGGCCAAAAGCTCGGCCAGGGCCTGCCCCAGCTCCCGGGCCGCCTCGCCCATGCCGCCGGCCAGGCGACTCAGGGCCAGATCGGCCTGGACCGCGCCCCGGGCGGCGATGAGTTCGGCCACGGCCTCGGCCTGGGACAGGTCGAGCCGGCCGTTTAAAAAGGCCCGCTTGGTGAATTCCCCGGCTTCGGCCGGCCGCGCGCCGAGCGAATAAGCGGCCCTGAGCACAGCCCCGAGCACGGCCGGGGAGCCGTGGCAGAAAAGCTCGGCCGTGTCCTCGCCGGTATAGCTGCCGGGGCCGGGCATGAAGGCGGCCATGCCCTCGTCGAGGAGCCTGCCGCCGGGGGCGTGGAACGTCCCGTGGTGCAGGCGGTAGGGTTTAAGGCCCGAGAAGTTTGGCCGGGGCGAGCGAAAGAGCTTGCCGGCCACGTCCCGGGCAGCCGGGCCGCTTAGGCGAATAATGCCGACGCCGCCGCGACCCGGCGGGGTCGCGACGGCGGCGATGGTGTCGGAAGGCTTATGGCGCATGGGGCGTCAGGCGTTCTGGCCGGCCGGACAGGCGGGCGTCTCGATGAGCTTGGCGACGGCCCGGCCCATGCGACGGATGCCTTCCACGATGCGCTCGGGGTCGGCGTTGGAGAAGTTGAGCCGCATGGTGCGCTGGCCCGAGCCGTCCACGAAAAACGGCTCGCCGGGCACGAAGGCGACCTTTTCCTTGATGCACAGGTCAAACAGGGCAAAGGCCGAGCAGCCCGCGGGCAGGGTGACCCACAGGAACATGCCGCCCTCGGGTTCGGTGCACTGCACGCCCTCGGGGAATTCGGCCTTGATGCGTTCGACCATGAGGTCGCGCTGGGCCCCGTAGGCGGCCTTGATGGTGGCGATGTGGGCGTCGAGGTCGTTGTCGGCCAGGTACTGCACGAGGATACGCTGCACCAAGGTCGAGCAGTGGAGGTCGGAGGCCTGCTTGGCCGTGACGAGCTTGGGCAGGGAGTCGGGATCGGCCACCACCCAGCCCAGGCGCAGGCCCGGGGCGGCGATCTTGGAGAACGTACCGAGGAGATAGCGGTCCTGGGTCATGAAGGCCGACACCGGCGGCAGGGGGTCGCCCATGAACCGCAGTTCGCCGTAGGGGTCGTCCTCGACGAAAACCGCGTCGGACACGCGCATGGCCTCGGCCACGGCCCGGCGGGCGGCCAGGGAATAGGTCAGGCCCGAGGGATTCTGGAAATTGGGCACGGCGTAGAACATCTTGGCCTGCTGGCGGGTGAGCACATCCACGAGCCGGTCAATGTCCGGGCCTTCGGGCGTCAACGGCACGCCGGCGAAGGCCGGCTCGAAGACCGAGAAGGCCTGGATGGCCCCGATGTAGCCGGGCAGCTCCACGCCGACCACGTCGCCGGGGTCCAGGAAGACCTTGCCGAGCAGATCCAGGCTTTGCTGGGAGCCGTTGGTAATAAGGATCGTGGCCGGATCGATGTCCAGGCCGCGCTTGGTTTTATAGCGGTCGGCGATCCACTGGCGCAGGGCCGGTTCGCCTTCGGTGACGGAGTATTGCAGGGCGGCGGGGCCGTTTTCGGCCAATACGCGGGCGGCGGCGGCGGCGATGGGGCCGGTGGGAAACAGGTCGGGCTTGGGCAAACCGCCGGCAAAGGAAATGATGGACGGATCGGCGGTGACCTTGAGGATTTCCCGGATAAACGAGCGGCGCACCTGGGACATGCGTTTGGCGAAAGCGGGCACGGCGTGAGCCTCCTTGGGTTGGTGGAGGGCCGCGACGATCTGGCGGGCGACAGGCCGCCAGACGCGGCCGGTCGCCCCATGATAGCCTGGAAGGTTGCCCGAGGAAAGAATTTTTCGCGCCCCGGATCAGGCTCCCGGAATGGGGCCGCCCAGGGCGAACTCCAGCCGGACCAGGGCTTGCTGTTCGGCCAAGAGCGCCTGGTTGTGGCGCAGCCGTTCGCGCAGCAATTCCAGCGAAGCTTCCAGGGCGGTCAGCTCCGAAATCTGCATGGCTCCGGCATAGGTTCCGGCCCACTTGGCCGCCCGGGCGGCCGGCGGCAGCACGCCCGTTTCCAGGGCCTCGGCCGTGGCCCGGGCCAGTCCGGCCTCTTCCAGGGCGCGCAGGGCCTCCTCGGCGGCCCGCCCCCTGGCCTCCTCCACCAGCCGGGCGGCTTGCCGCCGCAGGTGGTCGGCCTTGGCCTTTTGGGCTTGGTTTTGGTCAAAAAGCGGCAGCCGCACCGATGCGCCGGGGCCAACGGTACGATTGCTCTCGATGTCGAGGTCGTAGCCCAGGCCGATGTCGAAGTCCTTAAGCCACCGGATCTTTTCCAGGGCCACCCCGCTTTGGGCGGCCTGTTCGGCGAAGGTTGCGGCCTGGACGGCCAGATTGTGGGCCTGGGCGTAGGCCGAGGCCTTGCCGGCCGGGGGCAGGGGCACGGCCTTGGCCGGAACCTCGCCGGCGATGTCGAAGGGTTGGGCCGGATCAAAGCCGGTCAGCCGCGCCAGTCGGGCCTTGGCCACCTGAAGCCTGGCCCGCAGCTCGGCGGTTTCCAGGCCCGCCTTGGCCGTGGCGGCCTCCAGGGCGGCCACCCGGGCGTCGTCGGCCAGCCCGAAGGAGCGGTAGTATTTGGCGGCCTCGGACAGTTTCTTCACCTGCCCGGCCACCTCGCCGCCAAGGGTCAGGGCGCGCTTGGCGTAGGCCACCTCCAGCCAGGCCAGCCGGGCTTCCCGGGCGGTCTCGCAGGCCCTCAATCCTACCAGCAGGATGTCGCGTTCGAGTTCGGCCCGGGCCTTGGCCGTGCGGTCCTTGATCTGGGCCAGATCGGATACCGAGGTCATGGCCGTGGCCGCGAAGCTGCCCAGGGGGCCGCCGGCGAACAGCGGAAAGCCGAACAGCACGGCCAGGGACGGATTCTGGGGCAGCCCGGCCTGGACCACCTCGGACCGGGCCACGCCGATGTCCTCGAACCGGGCCTGGACGCCGGGATTGTTGACCAGGGCCAGACGCACGGCGTCGGAGAGCGTCATGCCCCGGGCGGCCACGGCGGCGGCTTGGCCGGCCACGGCCGCGTCGTCCTCGGGGGTGCGCCGCCACAGGGGTTGGACCCCTTCACGCTCGGCCACCACGGCGGCCATCTTGGCGAAATCGGCCGCCGGCTCCACCTTGGCGCAGCCGGCGGACAGGAAAACGAGCAGCAGGGTCAGCAGGGCGCGTCCCATGGCTAGTTGCCTCCGTGGCCCTGGTGGCCGTCGTGTCCGGAATTGGCCGGAGCCGGCTGGCCGTGTCCGTCGTGTCCGGCCTTGGCCGGGGCTTGTCCGCCGTGACCGTCGTGGTCGGCCTTGGCCGGCGTTTGTCCGTCGTGCCCGTCGTGATCGGCCTGGGGCGGGGCGTGTCCGGCATCATGCCCGGCCTCGTGGCCGCCCTGGGCCGGGGCCACCTCGAAGAGCATGGTCATGCCGCCCATGGGCATGACGCCCATGGGCACGGCGGCGTGGGCGTTCACGGTGTGGTGGAGCTTGTGGCAGTGCAGGTGCCAATAGCCGGGATTCTGGAAGGTGAACTCCACGTCGCGAATGGTTCCCGGGGCCACGTTGACGGTGTTGCCCGGCCATTGGGCCGATTCCGGGATGGGGCCGCCCTCGGTGCCGGTGACGCGCCAGGTGACGCCGTGGAGGTGGATGGGATGGGCGTGCATGTTGGACAGGTTGGCGATGCGCAGGCGCACGGTCTGGCCGACCCTGGCCGTCAGCACGTCGGTCGAGGGCGCGGCCTTGCCGTTGATGGTGAACCAGTTGGGGTCGGTGGAGGTCACGTCCACGTGCTCGTTGCCGGGATAAAAAAACCATTCCTGCAGGAGCAGGCCGTAGTCCCGGTCCACCCGGCGCGTGCCGTCGGCCGGATGGATGATGAAAAAGCCGCCAAGCCCCATGCCCACTTGCTTTTTCTCGTTGAACGAGGAGTGGTACATGAAGGTGCCGACCTGGTTGACGGTGAATTCGTAGACGTAGCTCTGGCCCGGCCGGATGGGCGGTTGGGTCAGTCCCCCCACGCCGTCCTGGTCGTTGGGGATCTCCAGTCCGTGCCAGTGGATGCTGGTGGCTTCGGGCAGCTCGTTTTTGACAATGACGCGCACCCGGTCGCCCTGGATGACCTCGATGGCCGGGCCGGGCATGGAGCCGTTGAATCCCCAGAGCTTGGCCGGCTTGGGGATGTCCATGCCGTGCATGGCCCCCTTGGCCTTGTGCCAGCGGTCCCACAGCGAACCGGGGCGCGGCGGCCCGTCGAGCAGCAGCCGGGTCACGGGCTGGGCCGTCAGGCGAAAGACCTTGACCTCGCCGTCGCGCTCATAGCCCAGGCTCGGGATGTGGGGCGTCATGACCTCGCCGTCGCCCTTGCCGGTCAGCGGCGGCGGCGGGGTGATGGCCACGGCCGGATCGCGCCAGGGAAAGAGCATGCCGCCGTGGCCGCCATGGCCGCCCGGACCGGCGGGCATGGCCGGCATGGCATGGCCGGCGTGGGGATCGGATGTGGCCAGGGCCGGGGCGGCGGCCAGCACCGGAGCCAGGGCGGCCAGGGAGAGGAAGCGGCGGCGGGCCGGACGCGCGCCGTCGGCGTCGTCGCCGTGGTCCGGTCGATGCGGCAACCAGGAGGCGAGTCGATGGAGAAAACCGGCCATGGGAACTCCTTGCCTGGGGCGGGAACTGTTTCCTACCAGTGTAAGCAACAATTCACCGCGAAAGGCAAGGGGCGCGTTCAGCCGGCGAGCGAGCTCCAAATGGCCGCCAAGGCTTCCTGCTGGGCCTGGGGCGTATAGGCCGCCGCCGTCATGGCCGCGCTCTCCAGGGCCGCCGTGAGCGCCGGGCCGCCTTCGATCCAGAGTTTCGCCGCCGCCTCCAGGGCCAGGGTCGCCCCGAAAACGTCGTTGTCGGCGGCGTAAAATCCATTGCCGCCCCAGGGAACCTGGCGCAGGGGAACCGACGGGACATGCCCGCCCGGGGCGACGGAGCGCATATAGTCAAAGCCGCCAAAGCCGCCAAAGCCGGCCACGACGCAGCTGCAGGCCAAGGCTTCCAAGGGCGGCAGCGGGCAGCCCTCGGGAAAGCCGGTGGCCAGAAACACGTGGCAGGCGCCCAGGGCTTCGGCCACGCCGTGGCGGGACAGCCCCTCGATGGCCGTCCATTCCAGGGCCAGCCCGGTCCGGGCGGCCCGGGAGGTGGTCGTCTGGCGGATCATGGCCGCCAGGGCCTTGTTCTTGCGCGGCATGTAGCCCACCCGCACCGGACCGGGGGCCGGCTTGCGGGCGGGCGGCGAAAAGAGCGCCGGATCGATGGCCGGGCGCAGCACCGGCGGCAGGGTCCCGGTCGCCAGTTCGATATACCGGGCCACCGGGTCGGACACGGCGAGAAACGAAACCGGCAGCCGGTCCCAGGTCACGCCGTCGGGCAGGCCGTTATGGAAGTAGGCCCAGTTCTGGCAGTAGACGAGGCAGCGCGCCCCGGCGGCCAGCCCCGGGGCCAGGGCGTTGGGCCAGCCCTCGGGCACGACGTAGACGTCGTCCGGGGTCAGCCCGGCGGCGTCGAGGGAAACCACCGGCAGTCCGGGCGGCAGGCGTAGCGGCGGCGTGGACGGATCGCGCAGGACCAAGGTCACCGCCTGGCCCAGCCCGGCTAGCCCGGCCGCGACCTCGGCCAGCACGGCCAGGCCCCCGGAGACCGCCCGCAGGGGCGGCAGGAAAACAAACGTGCGCGTCAAAAGGCCTCCCAGGGCCGGTTGCCGGGAACCGGGCAAAAGGCTACGACCGAAACCATCGCCCAAGGCTTTTTTGTGCCGCAAGGAGTCCCCATGCGCAACACCCAGGACGCCGCCCTGATCGAACGCCTCACCCCGGCCGACGCGGCCGTGCCCCAGCTCGGCCAGGCCGCCTGCGACAGCCCCAAGTGCTCCGGGGCCTTTATCGAAGACCAGTCCGGCGTGCTGGTCGGCATAAGCCGTCAGAATCTGGCCGACCCCGAGGCCGTGCCGGTCTTTTTCGAGGAGGCCGGCCCCCGTCGCCAGCTCTTTTTCTCGCCCCACAAGACCAAGGTGGCCGTGGTCACCTGCGGCGGCGTGTGCCCGGGCATCAACGACGTCATCCGTTCCATCGTCATGGAGGCCCACCACCACTACGGCGTGGCCGCCGTGCTTGGCATCCGCTACGGCCTGCGCGGCTTCATCCCGGCCTGCCGCCACGACGTCATGGAGCTGACCCCGGACGCCGTGGCCGAGATTCACGAGTTCGGCGGCACCATCCTGGGCTCCTCGCGCGGCCCCCAGGCCGTGGACGAGATCGTGGACGCCATGGAACGCCTCGGCATCGGCTTTTGCGTCTTTATCGGCGGCGTTGGCACCATGCGCGCCGCCTCGGCCATCCGGGACGAGATCACCGCCCGGGAGTTGCCCATGGGCGTGGTGTGCATCCCCAAGACCGTGGACAACGACATCCATTTCGTCTCGCGCACCTTCGGCTTCGCCACCGCCGTGGAGCAGGCCGCCGAGGCCATCGCCTGCGCCCATGTCGAGGCCTCGGGCGCGCCCTACGGCATCGGGTTGGTCAAGCTCATGGGCCGGCAGTCCGGGTTCATCGCCGCCGAGGCCAGCATGGGGCTCAAGCACGTCAACATGGTGCTCGTGCCCGAGGATCTCTTCGCCCTGGACGGGCCGGGCGGGGTGCTGGACGTGCTGGAAAAACGCCTGCGTTCCCGAGGCCATGCCGTCATCGTGGCGGCCGAGGGCGGCGGGCAGCATCTCGTGGACGTCACCGGCCGGTTCGACCCCTCGGGCAATCCGGTGCTCGGCGATTTCTGCGGCTTGTTGGCCGCGCGCATCAAGGCCCACTGCAAGGCGGCCGGGCTGCCCATCACGCTCAAGGCCATCGATCCGAGCTACATCATCCGCTCCGTGCCGGCCAACACCGCCGATGCCGTCTACTGCGGCTTTCTGGGGCGCCTGGCCGTCCACGCCGGCATGGCCGGCAAGACCGGGCTCATGATCGGCTCGGTCAACGACCGGTTCGTCCATGTGCCGTTGCCGTTGGTCACCAGCGAACGCAAGCACGTGGACATCGCCTCGGACTACTGGCAGGCCGTGCTCGATTCCACGGGCCAGCCGCGTTTTACCCAGGCCGGGAGCTGACGCCGCGTCCCTTAATAAATACGAGAGTATTGTTTAAGAAAAATTACTGGTTTTGGTTTTTTTCTGCGAAATGCCTATGCGCTTTTCGTGGACGCGACACGAGGCCCAGGGCGAGGGCATCCCTGGGGCGTCGACGGCGGGAAGGGTTTGGTCGCTTGCAACCTGCAACCCGGGAGGGAGGCCATGCCTCGTCGACGTCTTTGGGGGCCGCGCCTTGTTGGTTGGTTGATGCTTGCCGGCTGCGCGGCGTTTGGACTTATGGGCTGCAGCCAGGGCGAGGGGCCGGCCCCGGCGGCCAAGCCCGCCGCCCAGACCATTGCGCCCGCGCCGGAGCCGGCCTTCAAGCCGGGCGTTTCCGAGGCCAAGAAACTGGCCGCCCTCGATCCCCAGGCCGAGGCGGCGCGCTTGGCCAAGATCATGGAGCGCAAACGGGCCAAGCCCAAGAAGAGCTTTGACAAGCCCAAGGAAGCGCAAATCTTTTTCGCCGAGAAACGCGCGCCTGTCGGCCAGACCGCCATCCCGGTCCAGCGCTACGTCGAGGCCATGCAGGCCATGCAGGTCATGCCGGTCTTTTCCACCCAGTCCAACAAGCTCACCTCCGCCGCCTCGGCCAAGACCAACGCGCTCTTTGGCCAGGCCCTTGGTCGCTGGACGGGCGTGGGGCCGGGAAACGTGGGCGGCCGGGTGCGCTCCCTGCTGATTGATCCGACCACGCCGGCCACCATGTACCTCGGCGGCGTGGCCGGCGGCGTCTGGAAGAGCGTCGATGCCGGCACGACCTGGACGCCGCTCACCGATCTGCTCTCCAACCTGGCCGTGTGCTCCATGGCCATGGACCCCAAAAACAGCAGCGTCATCTACGCCGGCACCGGCGAAGGCTACTACAACGTGGACGCCGTGCGCGGGGCCGGCATCTTTAAAACGACCGACGCCGGGGCGAGCTGGAGCCAGCTGGCTTCCACGGCCAACGCCGATTTTTATTACGTCAACAAGATCGTGGTGAGCCCCAACGACTCCAACCTGGTCTACGCCGCCACGCGCAAGGGCATCTCCGTCTCCACCGACGCCGGGGTCAGCTTCACCCAAAAGGTGGACGCCGCGGCCATCAACGGCTGCACCGACATGGTGGTGCGCACCGACGTGACCAGCGCCGACGTGGTGGTGGCCTCCTGCGGCACGTATCTGGGCGCGGGCAGTTCCGCCATCCTCTACCGCACCACCGACAACGGCCAGAACTGGTCGAACGTGCTTAGCGTCGCCAACATGGACCGCACCTCCCTGGCCGTGGCCAAGAGCGACCAGCGCGTCATGTACGCCCTGGCTTCCACCAACGCCAAGACCAAGTGGGAAAACGGCCTGCTGGCCGTCTACAAGTCCGTCGACGGCGGCGCGACCTGGGTCGCCGCCTACACCAACGACGGGGCCGACGTGCTGGCCAATATGCTCCTGACCAACGTCTGCTCGGCCTTTTGCGCCCAGTGCGAAGGCAAGTTGACCAGCCTTGCCAACCAGGGTTGGTACGATAACGTCATCGCCGTGGACCCGGCCAATGCCAACATCGTCTGGGTCGGCGGCATCGACCTGTTCCGCTCGGACAACGGCGGGGCGAGCTGGGGCTTGGCCTCGGTGTGGTGGGCCAACACGAACAAGACCGCCTACAACCACGCCGACCACCACGTGCTGGTCTTTCATCCCGGCTACAACGGCGATACCAACAAAGTGCTTTTCAGCGGCAACGACGGCGGGCTGTACCGCACCGACAACGCCCGGGCCGCCGTCACGACCGAGACGTGTTCCGACTCGACCTCCCAGGTGGCCTGGGTCAGCCTCAACAACGGCCTGGGCATCACCCAGTATTATTACGGCGCGGTCTACCCGGGCGGGGGAACCTTTTTCGGCGGAGCCCAGGACAACGGCACCACCCGGGGGACCATCGCCGGCGGAGCCAACGCCTGGACCTCGCTTATGGGCGGCGACGGCGGGGCCGTGGCCGTCAATCCGCAAAACACCAACATCCTTTACGCCGAATACACCAACCTGAGCCTGCAAAAGTCCACCGACGGCGGCGTGAACTTCAGCGCCGCCACCACCGGCATCACCGACGACCCGCTCATCTTTCCCTTTATCACGCCGTTCCTCATGGACCCCAACAATCCGAGTACGCTGTGGCTCGGCGGCCGCAAGGTCTGGCGCACCACCGACGGCGCGGCCAACTGGACCCAGGCCAGCAACGATCTGGTCGGCAGCGGCACGGTCAGCGCTCTGGCCGTGGCCCCGGGCAATGCCGACATCGTGGCCGTGGGCGCGAGCAACGGGTATGTGTACGTTACCACGAACGCCCAGCAGACCGGCAGCCTGCCCACCTGGACCAGTTCCACGCCGGTCGCCGGCCAGGTCTCCGGCTTGGCTTTCGACCCGGGCGATTCGAACATCCTCTACATGACCTGTTCCAACTTCGGGCAGGCCCATGTGCGCAAATCCACGGACCGGGGCGCGACCTGGACCACCATCACCGGCTCGGGCGAGACAGCCCTGCCCGACGTGCCGACCTTCGCCCCGGTGGTCGATCCCAACAATCGCCGACGCCTCTACGTCGGCACGGACCTCGGCGTCTTCGCCAGCCTCGACGGCGGGGCAAGCTGGGCCGTGGAGAACACCGGCTTCGCCAACGTCATCACCGAGGCCATGATGGTTGAATCTCGGTCCAATCGGCTGTACGCCTTCACCCACGGCCGGGGCGTCTGGCATGTCGCCCTCCCGGCCAGGGCGGCCGCCGGCCCGGCAGCCGATTTGTTGTTGCTGCAAAATTAACCTCCGGGGTCCTCCCCGGCACGGACGGCACCAGGCGGCCGGAAGGCGATCCTTCCGGCCGCCCGGTTTTTACCCCCAACAAGGAGTCTTCATGTCCCGCGCCCTTTCGGATGTCCTGGCCGCCGTGCGGCCGGTGGACCAGTCGCTTTTTCCCGTGGCCCAGGCCCATCTCGACAACCTCACCAAACCGCGCGGCAGCCTGGGACGCCTGGAAGAACTGGCCCAGCGGCTGTTCGTCATCGGCGGCGGCGTCAAGCCGGCCGTGGACCCGGCCCGCATCTACGTCTGCGCCGGGGACCACGGCGTGGCCGCCGAGGGCGTGAGCCTTTTCCCCCAGGAAGTCACCCGCCAGATGGTGGCCAATTTCCTGGCCGGCGGCGCGGGCATCAACGTCCTGGCCGCCACCGCCGGCATTGACCTGCGGGTGGTGGACGCCGGCTGCCTGGGCGAACCCTTTGCCCCCCATCCCCGGTTCGCCGGCGCGCGGGTGGCCTCGGGCACGGCCAATTTGGCCACCGGCCCGGCCATGACCCGGCAGCAGTGCGAGGGCGCGCTGCTGCTTGGCGTGTCCCTGGCCGAGGCCGCCGCCGCCGAAGGCGTGCGAGCCCTGGGCACGGGCGACATGGGCATCGCCAACACCACGCCGTCCACCGCGCTTTTCTGCGCCTACCTCGGCCTTTCGCCGGCCGAGATCACCGGCCCGGGCACGGGCCTGGACGCCGGGGGCGTGGGACGCAAGGCGGCCATCGTAGCCAAGGCCCTGGCTCTGCACGCGGGCGTCGTGGCCGGCAATGATCCCGTGGCCGTCCTGGCCTGCCTGGGTGGGCTGGAAATCGCCTGCCTGGCCGGCCTGGTCATCGGCGCGGCCGCCTGCCGGCTGCCCATCGCCGTGGACGGCTTTATTTCCACCGCCGCCTACGTGGCCGCCCGGGCCATCTGCCCCACCGTGGCCGATTACGCCGTCGTCAGCCACGCCTCGGCCGAGCCGGGCTACGCCCCGATCATGGCCGCCCTGGGCCAAAAGCCGCTGCTGGACCTGGGCCTGCGCCTGGGCGAAGGCACCGGCGCGGCCCTGGCCCTGTTCCTCATGCGCTCGGCCTGCAATATCTATAACGATATGGCGACGTTCGCCTCGGCCGGCGTGAGCGAAGGGTAGGGGGAGAGGAGGTCGTAGGGGGAAGAGGGAAGAGGTCTCCGGCGGCCGGGGGGGATGATCCCCCCGGACCCCTGCAACGGGAGAAGTTGTTTAAAAGGGGCGCGGGGAGGCCGGTTGCGCGCCGGGGCGAGCTGGCAATCGGACATTGTCCGGGGCTGATGCCGGCGCTGTCGAGGCGGACGGAGTCCCGGCCAGGGGCAATGCGGCCAAGGCATCCCGCTGCCGTCTGCCGGCGCGGCAAGCGATAGCCAGAACTGGTTCCCGGCTGTTCTTCCTGTCCTCATAATAAAGACGTCAACGCCGTCTCGGATCGCTCCGGGGCGGCGTTTGGCGTTCGAGGCGACTCTCCGCTTTCAGTCTTCCAGCCGATACGGCCCCTCATAGAACGCTTCGCTTTTCATGTCGCCGACAAAACGGAAACGCCCCGCTCGGCCAGGGCGGCGACCAGTCGTCCGGTCGAATCGGCGGCGGCCAGCCGTCGGGCGAAGCGCGCGGCCTGTCCTTGGGCCATGGCGGTCTGGGCGGCCGCCATGGCCTCCTCGATGCCGGGCTCACGGCGAAACGCCGTCAGGTTGACCAGGGCCAGTTCGAGGCCCAGCGACCAGTCGGCCGGGCGGTGCAGCGACAGATTGGAGAGCAGCCCCAAGCGTTCGGCCTGGGTCCCGGGATGGCGGCGCAGGATGGCGGCCAGGCGGCGGTCGGGTTCCAAGGCCTCGGGGCGCAGCACCTTGGCCGCGATCAGGCATTCGGCGGCGTTGTCCGGCGTTTGCCGGCCGGGGTCGAAGGCCATGCCCCGGGCGGCGTCCCGGCCGACGGCCTCCAGGGCGGCGGCGAAAAAGACCAGGGCGTCAAAGGGATCGTCGAGGCGGGCGGCCCGGGTCTTGCCGGTCGCGCCGACAAAGGCGGCGTAGGCCCGGCGGGCGGCCTCGTGGTCGCCGAGCCGGTAGCCGGCCAGACAGGCCACGGCGGCCACATGGGCGTCGGCGCGCAGTTCCGGCCGGCCCAGGCAGGCTCCGGCCAGATGGGCGTAGAGGTCGCGGTTGCCAAGGTCCGCAGCGGTATGGAGCAGGGCGGCGGCCACCGGGGGCGTTGGCGGCGCGGCGGACAGACGCTCCCATATTTCCGGCCCGGGCAAGGCGAGTTGTCCGGCCCGCCACAGGAAAAAAAGGGTCAGGGCCAGGGCTTCCCGGGCATCGGGGCCGGTGGCCGGGCCGCCCGGCGAGGCGACGGCCCCGGCGGCCAGCTCAAGCAGCGCCTGAGCCCGGTGACGGGGCAGGTGGCGAGCGGCCACGGCGGCGTGGGCGGCCCGGCCCATGGCCTCGGCCACCCTGGGCCGGGCCTTGAGAAAGTGCAAATGCTCGTCGAGTTCCAGCACGTTTTCATAATAAAGCGCCTCGGTCCCTGGGACGAACAGTGTCTCCACTTCCGGCGGCTGGCGTTCGGACACGGGCAGGCAGCCGCTGGAGGCGGCCTCGAACAGGCGCAGGTTGACCTCGCCGGCGATGCACTCGTTGGGACAGGCCCGGGCGTCGTCGTAGACGGCGGCCAGTTCCGGACCGTAGGCGTCCTGGCAGGGGACAAGCCCGGCGGCGGCCAGATGTTCGGCGAACCAGATCCGGCGGCGGCGCTGGGGCGTTGTGCGCCCGACAAAGGCCAGGTCGCGGCTGCGGGCGGCAAAGGGCACGAAGGGTCTGACCTGGCCGCTCCAGGTGATCCAGACCGTGCGCGGCGAGCCGGCGGCGGCCAGGGTTCCGGCCTGGCGGGGCTGGGTGGAGGCCGCGGCGTCGAAAAGCCTGGCATAGTGGCGTTGCCAGAAGAAATTGAGGTGCGGATCGTGGGCCCAAAAAAGGACCGGGCAGGGCGCGGCGTCCGTGTCGGTCAGGATGACCCGCTTGCCCAGGTGCTCATGATGGATGACGCAATCCGGCGGCTCGGGCAGCCCGGCCAGGAGCTGCGGCAAGCTGACGACGCCGGCCGGTGGATCGAGATTGGTTGCGGCGATGCCCAGCCCGGCAAAGGTCGGACCCAGGGAGGAGTGGATGAGGCAGACGTTGCGTATCCGGGCGGCCATGGCTGGGGGAGGTTTGTCCCGCGCCCGGCGGGCCTTGGCGAGACGTTTTGGCGCTTTGGCCGTCCGGCCGCCGTCGAGGGGCTGGCCGGTTGCCGTCCTTTGTCGGAGATCAGCCCGGCCCGTGCCCGGCCCGTGTCGTCGGCATTGCCCCCTGGCGGCCAGAAGGGCGTGAATCCAGCTCGCCCGCGCCGCGTCCTAGGAAGAGCAGGGCGCTTCGCGCGGGATTTCCGCGATAATGTTGTCCCTGAAAACAGGGCCGTCGTATTCCAAGGGACGCGGCGCTAGACCATGACCACGGAATTTTCGCAGTCGCCAAAGGGGCTGAAGGCGTATTTGTCGGCCTCGGGGTCGCTGATCCAGACTTCCCCGTCGATCAGATAGCGGAACTGGTATTCGCGGCCGGCGGGCAGGTCGAGGGTGGCGGAAAACGAGCCGTCTTTCTGGCGGCGCATGGGCGCGGCGGCCACGTCCCAGTCGTTGAATTCGCCGACCAGATGGACGCCGGAGGCGTTTTTGGCCTGTTCCTTGGTCAAGGTGAAAGTGACCTTGCACACGGGCTTGCTTTTGAGCGGCTTTTTTTTCAGCGACATATTCCCTCCTTGGGGCGGCGGCCCGGCCTCGGCTGGACGACCAGCGGGGGCACGACGCAATGTGGAGTCCTAGCCAGGAGGTATCCCCTCCGGGCGGCGAAGTAAAATCTTTTCTGGAAAGATCGCGTCAGGCCGTCCGGCTACAGCACGGATTCCTTTTTGAGCGTTTCCACCATGGCCGCCAGATGCAGGGGCTTGGTGAAATAGCAGGTGACGTTGCCCCTAAAAAACGAGGTGGCCACGTTTTTGACGTCGTCATGGCAGGTGATCATCACCGCCTTGGCTTCCTGGCCCGGGGGCACGCCGCGCGAGCGTTCCAGTTCGCGGATGGCGGCCAGGGCGGCGTGGCCGTCCATGACCGGCATCTGGATATCCATGAAGACCACGGAAAACGGCTTGCCTTCGTCCAGGGCCAGGGTGAAAAGATCGACCCCCTCGCGGCCGTTGCCGGCGCAGACGCACTGGCCGTACGGGGCCAGGGTGGCCCTCAGGGTGATCTGCGAGAGCTGGTCATCGTCCACGATGAGGATTTTCATCACGCCCCCTTGAAATCGGTCCGCCTGAACAGGCAACCCGGTTCATGTGTTGCCAAAAAAGCATTGCCGAGGCAAGGCTGGCCGGCAATAGCCGGCAGGCGTACCGCAAGGCTGGATTTTTTCGGCGCTGGGCACTAGGATGACAGGCGGCCCGGCCAGCCCCGCAGCGGGGCGGCCCTTTTCCTTCGTCAAACGGATGCGACTATGCGAGCTGTGCTGTTCAAACTGGCGGTTGTGCCGCTGACGTTTTTTTTCTCCAGCCTGTGCTGGCTGACGGCGCGCCTTGGCCGTGACGGCAGGCTGTCCCACGCCGTGGAGTGCCTGTGGGCCAGGAGCCTCGTCTGGACGTCCGGCATCCGCATCGAAGCCGACTTGTCGGCCCTTGATCCCGGCCGGACCTACATTTTCATGGCCAACCACCAAAGCCATATGGACATCCCGATCCTGTTCGCCGCGCTTTCCGGTTGGAACTTCCGCTTCCTGGCCAAGGAGAGCCTGTTCAAAATTCCAGTCTTCGGCCCGGCCATGCGCCGCATGGGCCATGTGGCCATCGACCGGGGCAACCGGCGCAAGGCCATGGAATCCATCCAGGAAGCGGTGGACCTCGTTTCCCGGGGCATCGGCCTGTTGGTCTTTCCCGAGGGCACCCGGTCCATGGATCATTCCAAGCTCCAGGAATTCAAGACCGGCGGCATGATCGTGGCCCTCAAATGCCAGGCCCAGGTAGCCCCGGTGGTGATTGAGGGGTCCGGGGGCGTGCTGCCCAAGCACGGCCGCCGGCTGGCCCCGGGCGTGGTGCGGCTGCGGGCCCTGCCCCCCTTTGACGCCGCCGCCCTGTATACGCTCAAGGAGCGTGAAAATTTCAAAAACGACCTCTGGGACCGCATGGACGCGGCCTATCAGGAGATGCGCGCATGACAGGCTCCCCCGCCGTGACCCTCTATCCCTTGGGCGGCCTCGGCGAAATCGGGCTCAACTGCATGGCCTTGGTTTCCGGCGATTCCATGATCGTCGTGGACTGCGGGCTCATGTTCCCGGACGACTCCCTTTTCGGCATCGACGTGGTCATCCCGCGTTTCGATTTCATCCTGCAAAACCGCGACAAATTAAAAGGCATCGTGCTGACCCATGGCCACGAGGACCACATCGGCGCCTTGCCCTGGCTCATGCGCAGCTGCGACGCGCCGCTGTACGCCTCCAGCTTCACCCTGGCCCTGGCCGGCAAGAAGCTCGAAGAGCACGGCCTCAAGGAATTCACCACCTGCGTGCCGGTTTCGGCCGGCGACACGGTGACCCTGGGCGATTTCAAGGTCACGTTTTTCCCGGTGTGCCACTCCATCGTCCACGGCTTCGCCCTGGGCATCGAAACCCCGGCCGGGCGCATCGTCCACACCGGCGATTTCAAGATCGACCGCAATCCCCTGGACGGCCACGCCACCGACCTCGACGCCATCAAGCGGTTTTCCGGGGCCGGGGCCATGCTGCTGCTGTCCGACTCCACCAACGCCGAGCGCGAGGGCTTCGCGCTCACCGAGCGCGAGATCAAGGCCGCCCTGGGCGATATTTTCGCCACCTGTTCCGGCCGCATCGTGGTGACGCTTTTTTCCAGCCACATCCAGCGGATGCAGGAGATCTACGATCTGGCCCACGCCACCGGCCGCAAGGTGGCCGTTTCGGGCAAGAGTCTTTTCACCAACATCGAGATCGCCAGGGAACTCAAGCACTTGCGCATCCCGCCCGGGACCGAGGCCACCCTTGAGGAGCTGGCCAGCCTGCCCGACGAACAGGTGGTGCTGCTGGTCACCGGCTCCCAGGGCGAGCCGCTCTCGGCGCTGTCCCGCCTGGCCTACGGCGAACACCGGCAGGTGAAGATCCAAAAGGGCGACACCGTCATCCTGTCCTCGCGCTTCATCCCGGGCAACATCCGGGCCATCACGCGGCTCATAAACCGCCTCTACAAGCTCGGGGCCGAAGTGCTCTACGAGCGGGTCCAGGCCATCCACGCCTCGGGCCATGCCCATGCCGACGAGCTGCGGCTCATGCTCAAAACCGTTTCGCCCAAGTTTTTCATCCCCATCCACGGCGAATACCGCCATCTGGTCAAGCACGCCCGCATCGCCGTGTCCTGCGGCGTGGCCCCGGAGCGAGCCCTGGTCATCGAGGACGGCCAGCCCGTGACCTTCGCCGAGGGCGTCATCCGCCTGGAGGACGCCATCCCGGTGGAGCACATCTACGTGGACGGCAAGGGCGTTGGGGACGTCGGCGTCACGGTGCTCAAGGAACGCCAGTTGCTCGCCGGCGAGGGGCTGGTCATCGTGGTGCTGGTGGTGGACGAGAAATCCGGCGAGCTGACCTTTGGCCCCAACATCCTGTCCAAGGGGTTCGTGTTCGAGCAGCACTACAGCCATGTGCTGGAAGACGCCAAATGCATTGTCCTCGATATTTACGAGAACGTGCCGCCCGGCCAGTCCGACCTGCTCAAGGAGCGCATCCGCTCCGCCTTGCGGCGGTTTTTCCGCAAGATCCTGGAACGCGACCCGGTGGTCGTGCCCCTGGTCATCACCCTGTGACGCGGGAGAACCGTTCATGAAGGTCTTGCGGGTGCGCCACGGCGACGCCGCCTTCTACGCCCAGCTCCTCATGGAGCAAAACGCCGTGCGCTGCCTGGACAAGACCCTTGGCCTGGACGCGCCCATCCCCCTGGCCGAGGTGGCGGTGCTGGCTCCGGTGACGCCCTCCAAGGTAGTCTGCGCCGCCGGCAATTTCCGGGATCGGCTGCGCGAGATGGGCCGCGACCCGTCCGACGGCCCCATGCTCTTTTTGAAGCCGCCCTCGGCCGTCATCGGCTCGGGCCAGGCCATCGTGCTGCCGCGCGCCTCGGCCCGGGTCGAGGCCGAATGCGAGCTGGCCCTGGTCGTTGGCCGGACCTGCCGCAACGTGGCCCCGGCGGATGTGCCCAAGCACCTTTTCGGCCTGGCCTGCGCCAACGACGTCACGGCCGTGGACCTGCGCCAGCGCGACGAGACCCTGGGCCGGGCCAAGGGCTACGACACCTTCGCCCCCATCGGCCCCTGGATCGAGACCGAGCTGGGCGATCCGGCCAGCCTCAGCCTGCGCCTGCTCATAAACGGCCAGACCGTCCAGGCGGGGTCCTGCGCCGACATGGCCGTGGGGCCTTTCGAGCTGGTGAGCTTCGTTTCCTCGGTGATGACGCTTTTGCCCGGCGACGTGATCCTGGCCGGTTCGCCGGCCCGGCCGTGCCCGCTGGCCGTCGGCGACGAGGCCCGGGTGGAGATCGACGGGGTGGGGGTGCTGATAAACCCGGTGCGAGCCGAGGACGAGGCCGCGCCCCTGCAGTAGGAAATGCGCGCCCGGTCCCCTCGGGCGCTTGCCTTTTTCCAAAAAGCGGACTACTAGCCGCAGTTCTCCAAACACGCACGCCCCGCGAGCCAATCCTGGGTGCCGGATGGTCCGGCCCAAATTCCGGGGCGGAGGGAAAACCCAAGGAGTTCCCATGCCTTACGTTACCATGAAGCAGCTGCTTGAGACCGGCGTCCACTTCGGGCACCAGACCCGTCGTTGGAACCCGAAGATGCGCCCGTTCATCTTCGGCGCCAGAAACGGCATCCACATCATCGACCTGCAGCAGACCGTCAAGCTGTACCAGAAGGCCCACGACTTCATTTCGAACGTCGTCGCCGGCGGCGGCCGGGTCATCTTCGTCGGCACCAAGCGCCAGGCTCAGGAGTCGGTGAAAAAGGAAGCCGAGCGCGTCGGCCAGTTCTCCGTCACCAACCGTTGGATGGGCGGCATGCTCACCAACTTCCAGACCATCAAAAAGAGCATCGACCGCATGAAGAACCTCGAACGCATGTTCGAGGACGGCTCCATCAAGCGTTTCCCCAAAAAGGAAATCGTCATGATGGGCCGCGAAGTGGCCAAGCTCAACGATAACCTGGGCGGCATCAAGCACATGGATCGCCTGCCCCAGGCCGCCTTTATCATCGACCCCAAGCGCGAAGAGATCGCCGTGCAGGAATGCCGCAAGCTCGGCATCCCCATCGTGGCCGTGGTCGACACCAACTGCGACCCCGACGTCATCGACTACGTGATCCCGGGCAACGACGACGCCATTCGGGCCATCAAGCTCTTTGCCGCCAGCATCGCGGAAGCCTGCATGGAAGGCGCTGCCCAGACCAAGGACGTCGAGCCGGTCGCGGACAAGGACGAAAAGCCTGAAGCCGCCCCGGTCGACGAAGCCGAAACCGCTACCGAAACCACCGGCGAGTAGGAGGATTCCCCCATGTCGGCTATTTCCGCTGCCAGCGTGAAGGCCCTGCGCGACAAGACCGGCGCGGGCATGATGGATTGCAAGAAGGCTCTTGGCGAGTGCAACGGCGATGAAGACAAGGCCGTTGCTTGGCTGCGCGAGAAGGGGCTGTCCAAGGCCCAGAAGCGCGCCGGCCGCGCCACCTCGGAAGGGGTCATCGGCTCCTACATCCACTCCAACGGCAAGCTCGGCGTCATGGTCGAGATCAAGTGCGAGACCGACTTCGTCGCCCGCTCCGAGCGCTTCCTGGAGTTCGCCAAAAACGTGGCCATGCAGATCGCCGCGGCCAACCCGGTGTGCGTGACCCCCGAGGAAGTGCCGGCCGACCTGCTCGCCAAGGAAAAAGAGATCTTCAAGAACCAGGCCATGGAAGAGGGCAAGCCCGAAGCCATCGCCGAGAAGATCGTCGAAGGGCGGGTCAAGAAGTTCTACAAGGAAATCTGCCTGCTGGAGCAGCCGTTCATCAAAGACGACAAGGTCACCATCAAGGACCTGATGAACGAACTCGTCGGCGTCATCGGCGAGAACATCCAGATCGGGCGCTTTACCCGCATGGCCCTGGGCGAGGACGCCTAGGCCGCCACGCACCGCTGATCAAACGGGCCGCAAGGCCCGTTTTTTTTGAGTCGCAGGGCGAACCCGTCAGGGTTTCGCTTGCATCGCGGCCCGATGCGGGCAAGATGGCGCAACCGCTCGACCGGGCGGGCGCCGCCTTGCCCCGTCGGACACGCCGCCAACGGTCGTCGTCTGGTTCGGGAGGGGGCGGACGGCCCGGGGGCGGCCCACGGCCAACCGGCACGTCGGGCGGGGCTTCCCGCTTCGCCGCTCCGGTCCTGGCCGGCCCTGGACCGACACCCTTCCCCTTCAGGAGACGTCCCATGTCGAAATTGCGATTTTCCCAGGTTTTGCTTAAGATCAGCGGCGAGGCGTTGGCTGGCGGCCGGCCGTTTGGCATCGACAACCAGACCATCACGAATTTTTGCCGGGAGATCGTGTCGGCGACCGAAAAAGGGGCCAGGATCTCCCTGGTCATCGGCGGCGGCAACATTTTTCGCGGCGTCTCGGAGCAGGCCGCCGGCATGGACCGGTCCTCGGCCGACTACATGGGCATGTTGGCCACGGTGTTAAACGCCCTGGCCGTGCAGGAAGGGCTGGAGAAGCAGGGGTTGTCCACCCGCGTCATGTCGGCCATCACCATGCGCGAGGTCTGCGAGCCCTACATCCGCCGCCGCGCCCTGCACCATCTGGACAAGGGCCGGGTGGTGATCTGCGCCGCCGGCACGGGCAATCCGTATTTCACCACGGACACGGCCGCGGCGCTGCGGGCCATGGAACTTAAAAGCGAGGCCATCCTCAAGGGCACCAAGGTCGACGGCGTGTACGACAAGGACCCGGCCAAGCACGCCGACGCCGTGAAATTCGACGAGCTGACCTACATGGACGTGCTGGAAAAACGCCTGCGGGTCATGGACACCACGGCCATCAGCCTGGCCATGGACAACAACATGCCCATCGTGGTCTTTAATATGTTTACCGCCGGAAATCTGAGCCGCGTGCTGGCCGGCGAACCCGTCGGCACCGTCGTCAAAGGAGGCCAATAACATGCAGACCGTGCTTACTGACGCTCAAGATCGGATGAAAAAGGCGCTGGCCGCCCTGGACAAGGAGTTTTCCCGCCTGCGTACCGGGCGGGCCACGACTTCGCTCCTGGACGGCGTGCGCGTGGACTATTACGGCACCTCGACCCAGCTCGACCAGCTGGCCTCGGTGGCCACCCCCGACAGCCGCACCATCACCATCCAGCCCTGGGACCGCAAGGCGTTCGCCGACATCGAAAAAGCCATCCTCAAGTCCGGCCTGGGCCTGACGCCGGTCAACGACGGCAAGGTCATCCGCATTTCCATCCCGCCCCTGACCGAGGACCGCCGCAAGGATCTGGTCAAGGTGGCCAAGAAGTACGTCGAGGAAGCCAAGGTGGCCATGCGCAACGTGCGCCGGGACGCCAACGAGCTGCTGAAAAAGAAGAAGAACGACAAGGCCATCAACGAGGACGACCAGCGCAAGGGCCAGGAAGACGTGCAAAAGCTCACCGACAACTACATCGCCAAAACCGATGAGGCCTTTTCCAAGAAGGAAAAGGAAATCATGGAGATCTAGCCCTGGACGTCCAGAAGCTTCCGCTGCCCCGGCATGTGGCCGTCATCATGGACGGCAACGGCCGCTGGGCCACCATGCGCGGGCTGCCGCGCAGCGAGGGACACCGGGCCGGCGTGGAGTCGGCCCGGGGCATCGTCACGCGCTGCCGGGAACTCGGCATCGGACACCTGACGCTCTACACCTTCTCCAAGGAGAACTGGGGCCGGCCGGCCGACGAGATCAAATTTCTCTTCGACCTGCTGGTGCGTTTCCTGACCAAGGAACTGGACACGCTTTTGGCCCAGTCCATCCGCTTCAAGGTGCTCGGCGAATTCGACGAGCTGCCCCTGGCCGCGCGCACGGTGCTGTCCCGGGTCATCGCCAAGACGGCCCACTGCGAGGCCATGACGCTTAATTTGGCGCTCAATTATTCCGGTCGCGAGGAGATCTTGCGGGCCTGCCGCCGTCTTCTGGCCAAGGGGCTGGCCCCCGAGGCCGTCACCGACGAGGCCCTGGCGGCCGAACTCTACACCGCCGGCCAGCCCGATCCGGACCTCATCATCCGCACCAGCGGTGAGATGCGCCTATCCGGCTATCTGCTGTGGCAGTCGGCCTACAGCGAATTCGCTTTTCCCGAGACACTGTGGCCGGACTTCACCCCGGCCTGCCTCGACGCCGTTCTTGACGACTACTGCAACCGCACGCGCCGCTTCGGCCTGACCGGCGAGCAGATTCAGTCCTAGTTTTTTCCGGGCTCATTTGGGCCGCAAACTTTCGGGGCCGTTGACGCCGCCGGCTTTGGCCGGAAGCGCCAACGGCCCCGATTTTTTGCGGCTAGGCCGGACGGTTACCACCGCTCCCACGCCTGCCCCACCCGTTTGTGGTCCCTCCGCCCGCCACAGACGGCCAAGGGGATCCCCCCGGTGGGGTGCAGGGCAGGGCCCTGCCGGGGCACGGGCAGCGCCCGTGCGGGTACAGGGCAGCGCCCTGGCAGCGCTCGGTTATGTCAACGCCTGGGGGGCGGCGTGGCCTTCGCGTTCGAGTTCTTCCATAAGCGCGGCCAGTTCCTGGGTTTGTTCGGCCAGTTCGGCCACGGCCCGGGAGGCGTCGGCCAGGGTGCGGGAGCTGGCCTCGGCCGTGGCGCTGACGGCTTCCACCGAGCGGTTGATTTCCTCGCTGGTGGCGGACTGCTCTTCGGCCGCCGTGGCGATGGAGCGGACCTGATCGGAGGCGCTTTCCACCAGGGCGACGATGCTTAAGAGCGCCTCGCCGGCGGTGGCGGCCAGGGAGTTGGCCTTTTCCACGGCTCCGGCGGCGGCGTCCACGTTGCCGACGTTGCGCCGAGCCCCGTCCTGGATGCCGCGAATGGCGTCGCCGACTTCCTTGGTCGCGGTCATGGTCTTTTCGGCCAGCTTTCGCACCTCGTCGG
>ALAO01000088.1 GCA_000307955.1 Solidesulfovibrio magneticus str. Maddingley MBC34
CGGGGGTCCGGGGGCCTGAGGCCCCCGGCGGGGCGCGGGGGGGGGGCCCCCCTCGGTCTTCGCCTTTGCTCTCCTCGTCTACTTTTTCTTGGCGTCAAAGCGCGCCACGAGGTTGTCCTGGACGCGCGACAGGTAATACGACAGCGGCAGGCTGATCACGGTCAGCAGGCACATGGCCGCGAAGGGGTGCAGATGGCCGCGCAGCAGATCGGCCCCGTAGCCCAGGATGGGCTGGTGGAGCAGATAGAAGCTGTAGGAGGTGGCGGCGGCCAGGGCCACCGCCGGCTTGGCCCCGATGCGGGCCATGGCCGGCCAGACGAAGAGCGTTCCGGCCAGCCCCAGGCAGGCGACGGTGAGGAGCATGTGGGCGGGCAGGGCCGGCAGGGCGCTCTTGAAGACGATGGCCAGGGGCAGGGCGGCGTAGGTCGCGGCCAGGAAGCCGATGAGCCAGGTTGTGGGCACGCCGGTTTCCAGGTCGCCGGGGCGCGGATCGTGGGCCCGGGCCTTCCAGGCCATGGCGAAGGCCGTGCCCAGGGCGAATTCCGGCAGCCGGTAGGGCAGGTTGAAGTAGAGCATGTAGTCGAAAAGCGCGGCCGTGTCGCTGACCTTGGCCAGAAGCGAAAGGATGAGCCACAGGCCCCAGCCGGCCGCGACGCAGCCGGCGGCGGCCTTGGCCGGGCCGTACTTTTCAAAAAGCTTCAGCAAAAGCGGGAAGGTCAGGTAGAACTGGGCGAGCAGGCCCATCCACCACAGGGCCGGCTCCAGGCAGAAAAAGCGGGTGGGGTCGAAGGTCTGGACGAAAAAGAGCTTTTCGGCCACGCAGGCCCCGAGCGCGGCCAAGGGCATGGCCCCGGCCACCAGGGCCACCAGGCTCCATAAGGCCAGGGACAGGTAGTATTGCGGGGTGATGCGGCCAAACCGGCGGCGGAAGAAGTCGAAGTAGGCCATGGGCGGCTTGCCGCCCGGATTGGCGTGGGGCAAGGTGAGGACGAAGCCGGTGATGGCGTTAAAAACCACGACGCCGAGGTAGCCCTGGCTCATGATGTCGCCGAGGATGGGGCCAAAGGGATTTTGCGCGCCGCCGTCGGGCAGCACGGTCCAGACGTGGTAGAAAAAGATGGCGAACATGGCCAGAACCCGGATGCTTTCGATCTGGGTGACGCGGCGCTGCATGAGGGCTTCCTTTGCTGTTTGGGGTGCGACGGACGCGCCGGGCCTGCGGCGCGCGGGCGTTAAAGTCCTACGACTTTGGCGAAAAGCGGAAAATATTGCAAGGTTGCGGAGGTTGTCGGTCATGCGGGTGGTTTTTGTGGGCGTGGGCGAGGCGTTTGACGAGGGGCTGGCCAACACGAGCCTGTTCGTGGCCGGCCTGGTCGGCGAGACCCGGCGCACGGCGCTTCTGGACTGCGGCTTCACGGCGGCCGCGGCGTTTTTCGCCTGCCCGGCCATTGCGCCGGCCGACCGCCAGGACGGGCCGGACGCGGTCTGGATATCCCATTTCCACGGCGACCATTTCCTGGGCCTGCCCTGGTTGCTGGCCCGGCTCCACGAACAGGGGCGCTCGCGGCCGCTGCGCGTCCACGGCGGGGCCGGCGTGGCGGCCAAGGTCTTGGCCGCCCTGGACCTGGCGTATCCGAATCTGCGGGAGAAGCTGTCTTTCGAGATTGTCGGGATCGAGGCCCGGCCGGGCGAGGCTTTCGACCTGGCCGGCTTTGGCGCTCGGGCGGAGCTGACCGGGCACGGCGCGCCGTGTCTGGGGCTGCGCCTCGAAACGCGCCTTGGGGCGCTTTTTTACGGCGGCGACGGGCCGATGACGGCCAAGGGGCTGGAGCTGGCCTCGGGCTGTTCCCTGGCCGTGCTGGAGGCCTACGGCCTGGAAGCTGGGGTTCCGGGCCATGGTTCGGTGCCCGAGGCCGTGGAAGCGGCTGAAGCGGCCTGGGTGGAAGCCTTGGCCGTGGTCCATGTGCGGCGCGAGGTGCGCCGTGAGCGCGGCGACGCCATCCGCCGGATGTTGGCCGACGCCTCGATCCGGGCCTTTCTGCCCGAGCCGGGGGAGGTCTTTGAAGCCTCCTGAACCGTGCCCATGGTTCGGAGGCTTTGAAGCGGATTAGGCTATCGTCCTGTCGCTGCCTCATTCGAGGCGCTGCCCTGGGCCGAGTCGCCGACCACGAGGTAGCTACCCGGATGGGAGACGGGGGAGCGGTCACGGCGCAGCAGCCACATGTCGCGTTCCTTGTCCGTGGCCGCGATCTGTTCGTAGTGGCGGTCGAGGATGGAGCGGTTGTCGAGGAAGGCGTTGGCCGCCGCCGACACCCGCACGCAGCCCTTGGAGTCCGGGCCGCCTAGGCGCGGTTCGCCCTGGTCCGGGTCGGTTGCGTGCATAAGAAGGCGCATCTGGCTGTCGTAGACGCCCTGGCGGAACTGGCGCGGGGCCTGCTGGTAGCCGAAATCCCACACCCGGCTGCCGCGCGCGCCAAGGCCGCGCCAGCCCTTGCTGTTCTTGGTGCCCTCAGCCCGGTAGCCCCAGTTCTCGGGCAGATGCTCGAACACGCCGACCGGCGTGATGAACGAGTCCTCCCGGGGCCGCAGCTTGCCCGAGGAGATGAAATCCGCGCCGACAAAGGCCACGCGCTTGGCGTCGGCGTCGTAGTAGGCCAGAAGCAACAGCTGGGTGGCCGGATTGCGGTCGGCGTAGACGAAATACTGGCTGGCCGAGAGATCAGCGCTTGCCGCCTGGAGCCGGGCCAGGGCGTCGGCCCGGGCGGCGTCGCGGTAGGCCTGGCCCGGATCGGCGAGCAGCTCCAGATGGCGCTGGCCGGTCTTGCCGGAAAATCGGGCCATGGTCCGGGCCGTGACCGCCTCGGCGAATTGCCGGCCGACTGCAACGAGTTCCTGGCGCGCGACGGCGTCGGCCACGGCGGCGGCTTCGGCCTCGTAGAAAGGCTTAACCTTGGCCGGCGCGGCGGCGGCGGGCTGGCCCGGCTTGTCCTTGGCCGCCAGGGCCGGCCCCGGCAGTCCGGCGGTCAGCAAAACGGCCAAAAGCCCGGCCACGGCCATGCGGCCGGCCAGGGAAACGGCTGCCTGACGAAAAAGCGGGCCTCCCGTCCGAGGGAAACCCGCTTCGTGAGCCTTGGGGCGAGACACGCCGCAAACGGCGCTAGAAGACCCGGCGGCCTCCCGCATAATGCGTTCTCCAGTAATCTTCTTCGAGGTGGGAGATGGTGACGTTTTTGCCGCTGCTGGCGCTGTGGATGAACTTGCCGTCTTCCAGATAGATGCCGACGTGATTGACGCCCCGTTTGGAGCGGAAGAAGACGAGATCGCCCTTGCGCAGATTGTTTTTGGCCACCATGGAACCCACTTGGTACTGCTCCCGGGAGGAGCGGGGGAGGTGGATGCCGTAGCGGTTGAAGACCCAGGTGGTGAAACCGGAACAGTCGAATCCGGAGTTGGGGTCGCAGCCGCCGGAACGGTAGCGCGTGCCGATCTGGGTATGGGCGGTGCGCAGCATGCGGTCGTAGACGCCGCCTTTGCGCTGCACCGAGGTCAGCTCGAAAAGGTTGTCGCTTAAAAGCTTGTCCGGCGAGGCCGCAGCCTGCTGCCGGGGGGCCGGCGTCGCGGTCGGAGCCGGAGTGGAGCCGCCCTGGTCGAACAGGTTGCCGGAGATGAGGTTGTTCTCGGCGGCGGCGATGAGCTGGGCTTCGTGGTCGCCGGCGACCAGGAAGTTGTTGCGGGCGTTAAAGCCCTGGTAGTCTTCGAAATTGTAGGAGTAGGTTTTGGGTTTCGAGGTGCACCCGGCCAGGGCGAGGGCCAGGACCGCCATGACGACGTAGGGTTTGAGCTTGGTTAGGCCTTTGGCGTGTGCGCGCGCGTCGGTCAAAACGATTCCTCCTTGCTGGAGTTGCCGGCCGGGGCCGCTTCCACGTTTCCGCATAAACCTTTCGGTTTCGTGGGGCCGCTTGTCGCCTCGAAGTGTGGACCGGACAGCCAGTCCACTCAGGACGATTTCTCGTTTGCATCGCCGGATACAGTTTCGAAAGGTAGAGTCACGTTTAAAAGCTTCAAAAATCCGCGTCAAGGTTATTTTGACAATTTAATAAATTGAAATCTCCTTCCCGGCGCTTTCCGGGCCTTGTCCGGGAGGCGGAAATGGGGAACACTCGGCGGAAATGGCGAACGTTTTTTTCCTTGCCGGGGCGGGCGGACAGCGAGCCGTGACGGCTCGTCCCGGCGATACCTTGGCCCGGGCGTTTTTCCGGGCCGGCTATTTCGTGGGCGTGCCCCTGTGCGCCGGCCTTGGCCGCTGCGGCCGCTGCCGGGCGCGTTTCCTGGCCGATGCGCCGCCGCCTCTGCCGGCCGAGCTGCGTCGCCTGTCCCCCGACGAACTGGCCGCCGGCTGGCGCTTGGCCTGCCTGCATCCGGTCCGGGGCGGCGAACGTCTGGAACTGCCCGAGGGCGCGTCGGCCCCGGCCGTGCCTGCAGTCGCGCCGACGCTCGCGACGGCCGGCGACGGCCCCCTGGGCCTGGCCGTGGACCTGGGCACCACCGGCCTGGCCTGGCGGTTGCTGTCCCTGGCCGACGGCGCCGTCGTGGCGCAGGGTCGCGGGGTCAATCCCCAACTCGGGGCCGGGGCCGAGGTGGTCTCGCGCTTGGCTTTTGCCCTGGAACCCGGCGGCGGCGACTATCTGCGCCGGCTGGTCGTGGACGAGCTCAAGCGGCTGGCCGCGCCGGCCGGCCCCAGGCTCGCCGCCCTGTGCGTGGCCGGCAATACCGTCATGATGTCGATTTTGTGTGACAAGCCCTTGGACGGCTTGGCCCATGCGCCTTACGGATTGTCGTGGCGCGGCGACAGCCTGGAACGCCTTGATCCCGATCTGCCGCCGGCCTATGCGCCGCCGCTTTTCGGCCCGTTTGTCGGAGCCGACATCGCCGCCGGACTGACCGTGCTGGTGCGGCAAACCCTGGCCTATCCTTTTTTGCTGGCCGATCTCGGCACCAACGCCGAGATGGTGCTGGCCCTTTCCCCGGACCGCTATCTCGCCGCCAGCGCCCCCCTGGGGCCGGCCCTGGAAGGCGTGGGGCTGTCCCAGGGGGCCATGGCCGGGCCGGGCGTGGCCGTGGCCTTTGAACTCACGCCTGCCGGCATCGTGCCGGAATTTTTCGACCCCGGCCACGCTGGGCCGCCGCGCGGCATTGCCGGACCGGGCTATCTGTCCTTGACCGCGCGACTGGTCGAGCAGCAAATCCTTGACGTGGACGGCCGATTCGCTACAACCCCGGCCGCGACCCCGCTTGGCCGGCGTCTGGCCGCCCAGGTCGGACGCGCCCATGGCGAACCCTTTTTCGAAACCGCCGGCTGCCGGCTGCCGGCCGGCGACGTCGAGGAGCTGCTCAAGGTCAAGGCGGCCTGCAATCTGGCCGTTTCGGCGCTTATGTCCGCCGCCGGCCTGGCTACGGCCGATCTGGCCTCGGTCCATCTGGCCGGAGCGTTTGGCGCGGCCGTGTCGCCGGCCGATCTCGAAACCCTCGGCTTTTTGCCGCCCGGACTGGCCGGGCGCACCCATGTGGCCGGCAACCTGTCCCTGGCCGGCGCGGCGCTGTTTCTGACCGACGCCCAAAGCCGCCGTCAGGCGGCCGAACTGGCCGCCCGCACCGAACTCGTTCCCCTGGTCGACGCCGCCGATTCCGGCGAGGCCTTCATCCAAAGGATGGTTTTTTCCTATGTCCCTTGACGCCGCCGCCGCGTCGGCCCGTCCCGGCGCGAAGCGCCTGCTTGCGCCCCTGGCCCCGGACGTCCGCGCCCGGCTCGAAGCCTATCCCGAACTGCTGCGAAAGGTCCTGCCCCTGCGCCCGGGCTTGGTGCGCGAACTGCCCAAGGTGGTGCGCGAGCTGTCCCTGTCGCTGACCGCCGAGCGCGAAGGCGGCCCCAGGCCCGGGTATCTCAGCGACCCGAAGGTGCTGTCGGCCTATCTCTGGTATTATCTGCCCTGGAACCTCGTGCGCCTGTCGCGCCTGCTCCCCGGCCTTGACCTCGACATCCCCGACGGCGGGGTGGTCCGCGACCTCGGCAGCGGCCCCCTGACCTTCATCCAGGCCCTGTGGCTGTCGCGGCCCGATCTGCGAAAACGGCGGCTGCGCATCACCTGCGTGGACCGCTCCAAGCGGGCCCTGGAGCTGGGCCTGGCGCTTTTTGGCGAACTGGCCGGCTTTGATCCCACCCACCCGGACGCGCCCTGGCGCATCCGCGTCGCCCGGGGCGAATACTGGCAGGGCCTAACCGACGGGGCCGATCTCGTGGCCATGGTCAACGTGGCCAACGAGCTGGCCGGCAAGGTCCGCGAACCCCTCGACGAGCGCATGGAGCGCGTGGCCGCCCAGCTTTCCGAAAGCCTTGTGCCCGGCGGCCGGGTCCTGGTGGTCGAACCCGGCACGCGCCTGGGCTGGCGCTGTCTGCTGGGGATGCGCCAGGCTTTTGTTGAGATGGACATGGATATCGCCGCGCCCTGTCCCCACCGCGAGGAATGCGTGCTCCTGGCCGGGCGCACCCGGGCCTGGTGCCATTTCACCATGCCGCCGGCCGGCGCGCCCCGCTGGCTGACCGCCTTTTCCGAGCAGGCCGGCCTTGGCAAGGAGCGCTTGAGTCTGTCCTTCCTGCTGGCCCGAAAGGCCCGGCCCGCGCCCATGGCCGGCGGGGTCCGGGTGGTGTCCGGGGCCTTTTCGTTGGCCGACGTGCCGGGCAGCGCGGTCTACGGCTGCTCGGCCGCCGGACTGCTCGTGCTGTGCGCCCCGGACCGCCATCCGCCCGCCCCGGGCGACCTGCTGGCCGTGGACGTGCCGGCCGGCGCGCCGCTGGACCCCAAAAGCGGCGCGCCGCGCGTCATGCTTGCCCCGGACCCGTCCGGCGAACGGCCGGCGGAGTCAGGGGGCGCGGCGCGGGGCGAGCACGCCCAGGCCCGTAAGCCTGCTTCCGGCCAGGACCGGCGCTCCGGTTCAGCCCAGGGCGGAGCCGGTTCCCGGGAGGAACGTGGCGGCAAGCGTCGTCCTCGGCCCGGCGGCGCTCCCGGCGCGTCCGGCCCGGCCGGCGCGTCTGGCCCGTCGCGCCAGGCTCCGGCGGGAAAGCCGTCTCGTCCGGCCTCCAAGGGCCGCTCCTCGGGACCGGGCAAGCCGGGCCGGCCGTCTCGCTCGCACCGGGACTAACTGCCGCTTGACCTTGGCGCTGGGGGAATTGGCCTTCCCGGTTCGCGCTCGGAGGCAGGCCAGGAGGCTGGTGGGGCAAGCGCCGCCGCAAGGATCGGGAAAAGCTGCCCGAAAAAGGGAGCGCGGCCGGACGTAAGGCCGCGACGGTTGTTGTCCAAGGCCGCGAAATACGTTACAAGCGCCCATTCATTCCGCATGGCCGAACCTGTCGGCAAGCGTAGCAAAGGAGGTCCCGCGTGGAGGTGTCGCAAACCGGCATCCCGGGGCTTGTCGTGATCAAACCGAAAGTGTTCGGCGATCACCGGGGTTTTTTTCTGGAGACCTACAGCCGGGAGGCTTACGCCAAGGCCGGTCTCAACTATGATTTCGTGCAGGACAACCACGCCCGCTCCGGTCCCAAGGGCGTGCTGCGGGGCCTGCATTTCCAGCTGCCGCCGGCCACCCAGGCCAAGCTCGTCTGGGTGACCCGGGGAGCGGTCTACGACGTCGTGGTCGATTTGCGGCAGGGCTCGCCCACCTACAAGAAATGGTACGGCATCGAGCTTTCCGCGGACAATTTCCTGCGGTTCATGGTGCCCCGGGGGTTTGCCCACGGCTACGTGACCCTGACCGAGGACGCCGAATTCATGTACAAGGTCGACGCTCCCTACGCGCCCGACCTAGACGCCGGCATCGCCTGGGACGACCCGGACATCGGCATCACCTGGCCGGTCACCGAGCCTGTCCTGTCCGAGAAGGACGCGGTCCAGCCGCGACTGGCCGCCGTGGGTTCGCCGTTCGTCTACGAGCTCTAGGGGCTCCTTGGAACCACGATCTTTGTCGAGAGAAAACTCTTAACGGGCGCCTTGTCGTCACATCCTTCTCCTGGCCGTTTGATGGCGTGACGCAACGCGAATTGGAGACTCCGCGACTATGAGCAATTCCGATGTCGGGGCATCCCCTGGCGGACGTTATGCCCTGATTTTGGCCGGCGGCTCGGGCACCCGGCTGTGGCCCCTTTCCCGGACGCTTCTGCCCAAGCAGTTGCTGGCCCTGGGCGGGGAGGCGACCCTGCTCCAGTCCACGGCCGAGCGCGTGGGCAAGGCCTTTGCGCCGTCGGACATCGCGGTGGTGACCAACGAGGAGCACGTCTTTGAAGTGCGCGCCCAGTTGCGCGGCCAGCTCCCGGACGTGGACAACGCCGTGTTGGCCGAACCCATGGGCCGCAACACCCTGCCGGCTATCTTGCTCGGCCTGGCCCCCATCGTGGCCGCCGATCCCCAGGCGGTGGTCGGCGTGTTTCCGGCCGACCACCGCATCGACGACGTCGCCTCCTGGGTGCGGGCCATGGACCGGGCGGCCGAGCTGGCCCGGGACGGCTGGTTCGTCACCTTCGGCATCCCGCCCAAGGCTCCGGAGACGGGCTACGGCTACATCCACCGGGGCCAGGCCCTGGGCGAGGGCGGCTATGCCGTCTTGGGATTCACCGAGAAGCCCGACCGAGAGACCGCCGAACAGTTGCTGGCCAGCGGCGAGTATTCCTGGAACAGCGGCATGTTCGTGTTCCGGGCCGACGTTTTCCTTGACGCCGTGGCGACCCATGCCCCTGTCCTTTTCGACTGGTGGCGCACGCGGGACGAACGTCCCCTGGCCGCCGGCTATGCCGGCATCCCCGACGTGTCCGTGGACTATGGTGTGGTGGAAAAGCTCGACCGTATCGCCATGGTGGAGGCGGGCTTCGACTGGGACGACCTGGGGAGCTGGGAGGCGCTGTACCGGCTTGGCCGGCGCGACGCCAACGGCTGCGTGATCAAGGGCGACGTGCTGGCCCTGGACTGCTCGAATTCGCTCTTTTTTTCACAAGGCGGCGCCCTGGCCGTGGCCGGGGTCAAGGACCTCATCGTCATCCAGACCAAGGACGCCACCCTGGTGTGCCCGGTGTCCGAGGCCCAGCGGGTCAAGGACGTGGTGGAGGCGCTCAAGAAGCAGGGCAGCAAGCTCGTCGAGGCCCATGTGACGGTGCGCCGGCCCTGGGGCAGCTACACGGTGCTGGAAGAGGGGCCCAATTTCAAGATCAAGCGTATCGAGGTGCTGCCCGGGGCGCGGCTGTCGCTCCAGATGCACCACCACCGGGCCGAACACTGGGTGGTGGTTTCGGGCACGGCTTTGGTCCAGGTGGGCGAGCGTGAAATCTTGCTCACGGACAACCAGTCCGTGGACATTCCCAAGACCAGTCTGCACCGGCTGTCCAACCCAGGAAAAGTGCCGGTCGAGATCATAGAAATCCAGTCAGGTCCGTATCTTGAAGAAGACGACATCGTGCGCTTCGACGACATCTACGGTCGCGAGGGCAAAAGCCCCAAATAGAGTCAGCAAGAGGCCGGGGATTCGTGAATTTTTTCATTAGACCTTGACACGGAAGAACCAGGCTGGGTAAAAAGCGCGGTGCGACAATCCGCGCCGAGGTGAGGGGACAAATCCTCGGACGGGTTCGTGACGTGGCGACACGTCTTTCTTTCATCCGCCTTTCCCCGTGGGGGGGAAGGGGCCGTCGGGCGTCTTTGCGCGCGGCGGACAACCAGCAAAGGCATGGGCAGGGGACGTATGGAGGAGAAAAGATCGAATTCGGCCGGCGGTGTGGGCGGCATGGCGCTTTTTGCCCTGATCGGCTTCGTCGGCGCCCTGGTGGTGGGGTGGGGCATCTTCCCGAAGATGCTGTACAGCCAAAAGACGCAACCTATTCGTTTCAGTCACACGGTCCATTCCCAGCTTGGCATTGAGTGCGAGCAGTGCCACCATCTGGGTCCCGACGGCCGCTTCGCCGGCCTGCCTTCCACCGAGTCCTGCGCCGAGTGCCATGGCGAAGAGACCGGCGATACCTCTGCCAACGGCAAGGAAATCGACAAGTTCGTCAAGGATTACGTGAAGACCGGCAGGCAGGTGCCCTGGCTTGTGTACCAGTACCAGCCCGACAACGTGTTCTTCTCCCACGCCGCCCACAAGGGATTCGAGTGCACCAAGTGCCACCTCGACGTGGCCAAGACGGACACTCCCCCGCCGTACTACGAGAACCGTCTGAGCGGTTACAGCAAGGACACCATGAAGATGTGGGAATGCGAACGCTGCCACGCTTCCATGGGCACCAGCAACGCCTGCTTCGTCTGTCATAAATAAGGGGGGAGAAATGGGACTTGATCGCAGAGCTTTCCTCGGTCTTGTGGCGGGTGGTACCGTTGGCGCCATGTTCACCCCCATTCCGTGGAAATTGATTGACGACGCTTCTATCTGGACCCAGAACTGGCCGTGGATCCCCCGGGTTCCCAAGGGCCAGGTCGACTATGTGGCCACCACCAGCAAGCTGTGTCCGGCTGGCGAAGGCCTCAAGATCATGCGCGTGGCCGGCAATCCGATCCTGGCCGGCGGCAACGCTTCGCATCCGTTGTCCTGCGGCGGTGTCTCCGCCCTGGCCCGGTCCGAAGTCTACATGCTTTACAGCCCGGCCCGGATCAAATCGCCCATGAAACGCAACGGCAAGACCTTTGCTCCCATCACCTGGGAGCAGGCCCTTGTCGAGATGGCTGAGAAGCTCGGCGCGGCCAAGGGCGCGGTAGCCTCCATCTCCGGCGACAACACCGGCACCATCAATGAAGTCCTGACCGCCCTGACGGCCAAGCTCGGCAGCGCCGGCAGCTTCATGATGCCCTCCGAAGCCACCACCGCCGCCAAGGCCATGAAGCTCATGGGAGTCCAGGGCCAAGCCGGTTACGACTTCGAAAACGCCGACATGGTCCTGGTCCTTGGCGCGGACATCTTCGAGACCTGGGGCACCTCCTCCAGGAACCGCAAGGCCTTCGGGGCCAACCGCCCGGCCGGGGCCAAGCCCGCCAACACCTACGTCTACGTCGGCCCCACCCGCAACAACACCGCCGCCGTGTGCGACCAGTGGGTTCCGGCCGCCGCCGCCGATCTCGGCGTGGTGGCGCTGGGTATCGCCTGGCACCTGCTCAAGGCCGGCGCGACCAGCAACGCTCCGGGATTTGACACCTTCAAGGCCGTGGTCAACGGCGGCTTCGGTCCCGAGGACGTCAAGCGGGCCACCGGCATTGCTCCCGAGACCCTGGCCACCATCGCCAAGGCCCTGGCTTCGGCCAAAGCCCCCCTGGTGGTCACCGGCTCGCCCTTCGGACAGGGCCTGGGCGCGGCTCCGGTCATTGCCGGCATGTCGCTCAACATGCTCCTGGGCCGGATCAACAAGCCCGGCGGCGTCTCCATGCTGCCGGAACTGCCTTCGGTCGTCCCGGGCGCGCTGACCCGCGCGGCCATGCTCGACGGCGATCTGCCCGCGTTCTTAAAGGGCGTGGAGTCCGGCAAGACCCCGGCTCCCAAGGCCCTGCTCATCTATGACGCCAACCCGGCCTACGGTCTGCCCGAAGCGGCGACCATGGCCAAGGCCCTGGAAAAGATCCCGTTCAAGGTGAGCTTCTCCTCCTTCATGGACGAGACCGCCGCCCTGTGCGATCTGGTGCTGCCCAACTCGCTGCCCCTTGAGCGTTACGACGACGTGGCCACGCCCTACGGCTCCGGCTTTTGCGTCTACAGCTTGGTGCGGCCCATCCAGAAGCCCATCTGCGACACCAAGACCACCGGCGACGTGCTGCTCGGCCTGGCCCGCAAGCTCTCCATCGACCTGAAGTTCGACAACTTCCAGCAGGTCATCAAGGAGAAGGTCGCCAGCCTGACCAAGGTCAGCGGCGGTTTCGTGGCCAAGGACGTCATGCCCTGGCAGGTCGCGGCCGGCAAGCCCGCGCCCGCCCTGGTCGGGGGCGACCTCTGGAAGGCCCTGGAAGCCGGGTACGCCTGGACCATGGTCGGCCAGGCGGCTCAGCCCGCCATGGGATTCGCCGCCGAGGTGCTGGCCAAGGCCGTCAAGGCCGGCAAGCCCGCCACGGCCACGGTGTTGGCTCCCTACGCCCAGCTGCGCACCGGCACCCCGGTAACCGGCATGCCCTGCCAGGACCTGACCATGGTTCCGGACACCGAACTCAAGGGCGACACCACCTTCATCCGCGTCAACAGCGAGACGGCCAAGGCCCTGAGCCTCAAGAAGGGCCAGTCGGTCAAACTGTCCGGCGCCGGCGTCGACTGCCAGGCCAAGGTCCACATCTTCGAAAGCGTCATGCCCGGCATGGTCGCCGCCCCCCTGGGCTTCGGCCATACCGCCTTCGACTACTACAGCCAGGGCAAGGGAGCCAATTACCTCTCGCTTGCCGCCGTGGCTGAAGAGCCGGGTTCGGGCCTGTCCATGTGGATCGCCCCTGAAGTCAAAATCGCCTAACGAAGGGAAAGGGAAGCCGTCATGTCCGGACAGAAAAAGGAATTCCCGATCACCTGGGGCATGGTGATCGATATTGACAAATGCACCGGCTGCGGAGCCTGCATGGCCTCCTGCCAGACCGAAAACAACGTCGAACCCCAGCGCGAAGCCTCCAACAAGCTGCGTGCCACGTCGTGGATGCTCGTCTACGAGCTCACCAACGACAAAGCCTTCCCGAATCACGACATTGCCTATCTGCCCCGGCCCTGCCAGCAGTGCGGCAATCCGCCCTGCGTGTCCGTGTGCCCGGTCATCGCCACGGACAAAAACGAGAACGGCGGCATCGTGAGCCAGGTCTACCCCCGTTGCATCGGATGCCGGTACTGCGTGGCCGCCTGCCCCTACCACGTCCGTTACTTCGGTTGGTACGACCCCATTTGGCCGGAAGGCATGGACAAGACCCTGTCTCCCATGACCTCGGTGCGCCCCCGCGGCGTGGTCGAGAAATGCACCTTCTGCCATCATCGCTGGACCCAGGCCAAGGACGCCGCCCGCGTCGCCGGCAAGGATCCCGAGAACCTCGATGACGGGGCCTACGTCACCTCTTGCGTCCAGAATTGCCCTTCCGGGGCCCTCGCTTTCGGGGACATCAAAAACCCCAAGCACAAGGTGCACGAGCTGGTCAAAAGCCCCTACGCCTTCCGTCTGTTGGAGCGCCTGGGCACCGAAACCCAGGTCTACTACATCAGCCGGCGGGAATGGGTCCGCAAGCTCGGCGACAACTACCTTAAAAGCGAGTAATCGGGGGGGATGCAATGAGCATTATTGAAATCGAAAAAACGTGGTACCCCGAGGGCGTCGAGCGCTGTTCCCTCGGGAAGTTCATGAAGTGGCTGGGCGTGTTGGGCGTCGTCGCCCTCTACGGCTTCTTCGCCATGCTCGTGTGCTTCGCCTACGGCCTTGGCGTCACTGGCCTCGACAACTACTTCGGTTTCGGCCTGTGGATCACCTTCGATCTGGCCGTCATCGCCCTGGGCGCCGGAGCCTTTTTCACCGGACTCCTGCGCTACATCATCCGCATCGATGAACTCAAGAATATCATCAACCTGACCGTCATCAAGGGCTTCATCTGTTACTCCGGGGCCATGCTCATCCTGTCCCTGGACGTCGGTCAGCCCATCCGGTCGTGGTTCGGCTACTGGCACCCCAACGTCCACTCGATGCTGACGGAAGTCATCTTCTGCATCACCTGCTACCTGATGGTGCTCATCATCGAGTACGTGCCCCTGGTCCTTGAGCAGAAGCAGATCAACAAGATCCCGTTCCTGCACAACCTGGCCCACCAGATGCACGTGGTCATGCCGCTGTTCGCCGGCATCGGCGCGTTCCTGTCGACCTTCCACCAGGGGTCGCTGGGCGGCATGTACGGCGTCATGTTCGCCCGCCCGTACGCCTTCCGCGACGGGTTCTTCATCTGGCCCTGGACGTTCTTCCTGTTCGTCCTGTCGGCCATCGCCTCCGGCCCGTGCATGACGGTGCTGATCTGCGGCTTCATGGAAAAGGTCACCGGCCGCAAGCTCACCACCTACCGGGTCAAGTCGCTCATGTGCAAGATCGGCGGCACCATGCTGCTCATCTACACGGTGTTCAAGTACCTGGACACCTGGGCTTGGATCAACGACATCCTGCCCCGGGCCGGCCTGACCTTCGACCAGATGTTCTACGGCCTGATCTACGGCAAGTGGCTGTTCTTCTGCGAACTGGTGCTGTGCCTGATCGTCCCGGTCATCTGCCTGCTCACGCCCCTGCGCAAGAAGCCGTTCTTCATGTATACGGGCGCCATCCTGGCCTGCGCCGGCGTGGTCATCAACCGTTACGTCTTCACCGTCCAGGCCTTGGCCCAGCCGGTGCTGCCGTTCACCAAGTGGGAAATGTACGCTCCCAACTGGGCGGAATGGGCCACCTCGCTCATGGTCATCGCCTACGGCTTCATCATCATGAGCCTGTCCTACCGCTATCTGCCGATCTTCCCCCAGGAAGTCGGGCTCAACAAGAAGTAGGACCGCGTTTCCCCCGAAACGACCAAGCCCGGCCGCGCAAGCGGCCGGGCTTTTTTCATCGCCCGGCCGTGTTTTCGACGGATCGAATCTTTGTCGCAGGTAAGCCCCACATCGTTGGGATAGGCGGCATTGCCGGCGGCCCGAACTGCCTGGACTGGGTCGGCTTGCCATGCTGCGGCGCTGCTCATAGACTGCTTGGGTTGGCAATACAGTGTAGGGCTTACCGGACGCCCACGGGAGGGAAGCATGTATCTGCCTGACGTGTTCCGGGAAGAGCGGTTGGATGTCCTGCACAACCTCATTCGTGACTATCCCTTGGCGACCTTGGTGACGACAGGTCCGCAAGGGCTGGACGCCAACCCCATCCCCTTTTTCCTGGCCGAGGCCGGCGACAAGGGCACGCTCCGGGCCCATCTGGCCAGGAGCAATCCGCAAGTGGCGGATTTGCGCGCCGGGTGCGATGCCCTGGTCATCTTTTCCGGCCCTCAAGCCTATGTGACGCCGAGTTGGTATCCGTCCAAGGCCGAACACGGGAAGGTCGCCCCGACCTGGAACTACGCCACGGTCCAGGTCAGGGGAGCGCCCCGGATCATCGACGACAGTCAGTGGCTGGTGACCTTGCTCAAGGACTTCACGGACCACGAGGAACAGGCTCGGCCGCATCCTTGGCAGGTGGCCGACGCGCCCGATGACTACCTTGCCGCCGCTCTTCGCGCTCTGGTCGGCCTGGAAATCCCCATCGACACCTTGGTCGGCAAATGGAAGGTCAGCCAGAACCGGTCGGCAACCGACCGGCGCGGCGTGGCACGCGGACTGGAAGAAGACCGCGACGCCGCTATGGCCGCGCTGGTCGCCGCGACGCTGTAAACACATCCGAAAACGCTTTTTGCGCCGGTTTTGCCGGCGCGAAATGGACAAGCCCCGGCTCGCTCCCTGGAAGGCGCGAACCGGGGCTTGTCGTTACTGTGTCGGCCCAATCCTAACAGGTCGCGGCGATGCGCCGCACCACCCAGGTTTTAACAATCTGGGCCAGGCACATGTAGGCGAAGATGACCAGGGCAATGAGCCCCCAGTAGTGGGCCGGCGGCACGACCAGGCCAAAGGAGGCGGCCAGGGGCGAGAAGGGCAGCCAGACGCCCACGGCGCAGATGGCCAGCGTCGTCAGGCCCAGGGGGACGCTGGAGCGGCTTTGCAGGAAGGGGATCCTGTCCGTGCGGATGACGTGGACAATGAGCGTCTGGGACAACAGCGATTCAATAAACCAGCCGGTCTGGAACAGCGCGGCGTTGTCCCAGGCGTCAAACACGTGCAGCAAGATGAAGAAGGTGGCGTAGTCGAAGATGGAACTCACCGGGCCAAGCCAGACGATGTAGCGCCGGATGTCGTCGATGCGCCAGCGCCTGGGGGCCTTCACGATGTCGTCGTCCACGTTGTCCGTGGGGATGGCCGTCTGGGAGAAGTCGTACATGAGGTTGTTGACCAGGATCTGGATGGGCAGCATGGGCAGGAAGGGCAAAAAGGCGCTGGCCCCGAGCACGCTGAACATGTTGCCGAAGTTGGAACTGGCTCCCATGCGGATGTACTTGGTGATGTTGAAAAAGATCTTGCGACCCTCGACCACGCCGTGCTCCAGCACGTGCAGGCTTTTTTCCAGCAAAATGATGTCGGCCGACTCCTTGGCCACGTCCACGGCCGAATCCACCGAGATGCCGACGTCGGCGGCCCGCAGGGCCGGGGCGTCGTTGATGCCGTCGCCCATGAACCCGACCACGTGGCCCCGGGCGCGAAGCGCCGCCACGATGGACTCTTTTTGCATGGGGTCGAGCTTGGCGAACACGTGGCAGCTCTCCACGGCCTCGGACAGTTCGGCCGGACTCATGGCCGCCACCATATCGCCGGTGATGATGTGGTCCCCGGCGTCAAAGCGCACTTCGCGGCAGATTTTGGCCGTGATGACGGCGTTGTCGCCGGTGACGATCTTGGGCTGGATGCCGTGGGCCAGCATGGTGGCCAGGGCGTCGGCGGCGGTGTCCTTGGGTGGATCAAGGAAGGCCAGGTAGCCCATGAGCGTCAAATCGCTCTCGTCGGCCACGGCGAAGTCGTGGCGCGAGCCGTCGACTTCCTTGAAGGCCAGGGCCACGACCCGGAAACCGTCGTCGTTGAGTTCGTGGACGAGCTCCTGCATGGTTTCGCGGTGGTCCGCGTCCAGGGGCGAGGTGACGCCGTCATGGAGACAGTCGCGGCTTTTGGAGAAGACTTCCTCGGCCGCGCCCTTGCAGATGAGGACGGCCTTGCCGGTCTGCTTGTCGCGCACGATGACGCTTAAACGCCGGCGCATGAAGTCGAAGGGGATCTCGTCAAGCAGCTCGTAACGGTTGGGGTCAATGGCCGAGGCCGCGTCGTCGCCCGAGGCGATGACGGCCAGGTCAAGGGCGTTTCGCAGGCCCGTTTGCAGCTTGCTGTTGAGGTAGGCGTATTCGAGCACCGAGCAATCGTCGCGGCCGGTGACGTCGAGATATTTCTCCAGGATGATCTTGTCCTGGGTCAGGGTGCCGGTCTTGTCCGTGCACAGGATGTCGATGGCCCCGAAGTTCTGGATGGCGTCCAGGCGTTTGACGATGACCTTGTGCTTGGACATGGCCAGCGCGCCCTTGGACAGGCACACCGTCACCACCATGGGCAGCATTTCCGGGGTCAACCCCACGGCCACGGCCAGGGCGAACATGAATGCCCCCATCCAGTCGCCGCTGGTGGCGCCGTTGATGATGAACACAAAGGGCACCATGATCATCATGAAGCGCAGCATGAGCATGGTGAAATTTTTGATGCCCTTGTCGAAATCCGTCTCCACCCGTTTTTCCGAGAGCTTGGCCGCGATGCCGCCGAAGTAGGTCCGCGCCCCGGTGGCCACGACCAGGGCGGCGGCCGAGCCGGAAACCACGTTGGCCCCCATGAAGCACATGGCCGGATCGCTCAGGCCCGTCTCGCCCTCGGGGGCGGCCTCGCCGACTGGGCGGGCGGTTTTCTCCACGGGCAAGGCTTCGCCGGTCAGCATGGCCTGGTTGACGTGGAGATCCTTGGCCCGCACGAGCTGGACGTCGGCCGGGACCATGTCGCCGGCGGCGAGCAGGACCATGTCGCCGGGGACGACCTGGGCCATGGGAATTTCCGTTTGCTTGCCGTCGCGCAGCACCGTGGCCGTGGTGTGGACCATCTTGCGCAGTTCCTCGGCGGCGGTGTCGGCCTTGGCCTCCTGGATGACCTTAAGCGTCACGCCAAGGACGGCCATGCCGATGATGACCACGGCCGAGCGGACGTCATGGGTGGCGTAGGAGATGGAGCCCAGGACAAAAAGCAGCAGCACCAGCGGGTTTTTGACCGCGTCGAACAGGCGGCTTAAAAGCGTGATCCGTTTGGCGGCGGCGGCCTGGTTGGGGCCATGCTTGGCCAGCCGCTCCCGGGCTTCGGCGGCGGTCAGCCCCAGGGCGGCGGGCTTGGCGACAGGGACGGGTTCGGTGAGGCTTTCGCCGGCGGCGGCTACGTCCCGCCACAAAGCGTTGAGATGCTGAAAGGCTTCGTAGGGTTCGACTTTTTCTTTGGCGGCCAGGGCCGTGAAGACGTTGGCTTTCTGGACGAAGTGTTCCAGGATTTTGACAAAGGCCGCTTCCGGAGCCAGGCGCAGGCCATCAGGGCCGAGGGCGGCCGGGTGGGTGGGAGCCTGGGGTGTCGCTTGTTGCGTGGGTTGCGTCATGACGCCTCCTTCGATTCGATGCGCGGGGGAGGGGCGGCTCAAGCGCCGGCAGGAACTCCCCCGATGCCGCATCAGGCCCTACAAATCGGGGATGGCTTTCTCATGACGGAAGCACGACGGACAATCACCTTACTAAATTGGCATTTTGCCGACTTCGCGCCGGCTTGGCGTCTTGTCCGTCTGCTTTCGGCCACGATCATGACGTAAGGGGCAGTTACCGGCGCACTTCGGCCAGAAAATCCAGGCTGGCCTGGGTCGCCTTGTGGAAGTCCACGCCGCCGTCGATTTCCAGCACCGGCAGGTCGCCCAACAGGTCCAGATAGGCGTTCTGGCTGGCCATGGACGGCTCGGACGGGTCCTCGAATTCGTAGAACAGCCCAACATCCTTCATGAAGGCCGACATGAGGTCGCGACGGTCGGCCAGGCGCACCCGGGCGGCGGTCATGGGCGAGGCGTCGCGCTTCCAGCGAAGGATGACCAGCCCGGCCATGGGGCAGGCCAGCTTGAACCGGCCCGGGCCGAAGCATTCGTCGATAAAGGCGTCGTACTTGTGCTCCAGGTCCCACAGCTCGGCAACCGGCAGGGCCGAGAAACGGGCCCGGTCGGCGGCGTCCATGACCGGGGCGAGGCTGGGGTTGTTGAGCACTGTGCCGGGATTGACCCGGGGCATCTTGGCCACGCCGTGCATGACAAGGCCACCGCCCTCGCGGGAAACCATGACCCGGTCGTTGCTGATAAACGTCGTGCCGCGGCGCATGATTTCCAGGGCCAGGGTCGATTTGCCGGCCCCGGAAAAACCGGCGATGACTAAGCCTTGCCCCTCACTGGCGACGCCGGCGGCGTGGAACAGCAACGCCCCGCGCTTTAAGCGCCATTCGATGAAGCGGTTGTTGATGAAGTTGACGATCTGGTTGTCGTTTTCCAGGCACGGCCCCACGGCGTAGTTTTTCCCTTGGCCGAAAAGGAAGACCAGGCCGGTGAGGAGCTTTTTGACCACCCGGCCGTCGGGCAGGTCGATGGAGGCTTCCTTGAGCTTGGTCTTGCCCGGTTCGCGGGGGTGGACGGCAAAGGGCAGGTCGAAGTCCGGCGGCCCGGCCTCGACGGCTGTGACCTCGATGAGGGTCGTGCCGCCGCCGCCGAGGAAATCGCGGAAATAGCGGCCAAGCTTTTCCGACAGGGCGTGGGAGTTGGTGGCCACGGCCACGGTCACGTCGTCAAAGGTGACTTCCAGGCGATGGGCCAGGGGCGCGGTTTCGAGGATGGGGGCCATGAGCCCGGCGATGGTCAGCGTGGTCATGCGATCTTCTCCAGCACATAGTCGGCGTAAGCCCCGGCCGCGTCCAGGCCGCAGGCGTCGAGCAGCCCCCGGAAGCCGCCGAAGGCCGAGACTTCGTAAATGGCCGCGCCGGACGGGGTTTCCACCACGTCCACGCAGGTAAAAGCCATGCCCGGGAACAGATTCTGTGCCTTGCGGGCCAGTTCGATGATCTCCGCCGACGGGGTGTAGGGCACGTAGCGGCCGCCGGTTCGGGTGGTGGTGTCCCAGGAATTGCCGCTGCCCTGGCGGGCGTAGGTGGCCAGGTACTGGCCGCCGAGGAAGGACACGCCGAGATCGAGATGCCCCCCGGCGTGAGAGACCATCTGCTGGATGTACATGACCCGGTTGCCGGCGGCCTGGTAGTCGGCGATCTCCTCGTGCATGTCCGGGCCTTCCTCGATGACGGTCATGCCCCGGGCCTTGGAGCTGTACAACGGCTTGAACACGGCCCGGCCGTAGTCCGAGACGGCGGCGGCGGCTTCGCTGACGTCCTCGGTGACGGTGGTCGGCGGCATGGGGATGCCGCCCCGGCGCAGCACGGCCGTGCCGCTTAAGCGATCGATAAGGCGAAACATGCTGTCCGGGTGGGAAAAAACCGGCAGCCCGCCGGAATGGAGAAAGCGCAGGATCTCCATGCGGTCCAGGGCGTCGGGGGTGTAGGACGGGGCGATTTTCTTGACGATGAGCCCATCAAGGCTGGTGAGGTCGGTGTCCTTGTAAAAGGCCTTGCCCGTTTCCAGGTCCAGGCGCACCTCGGCCATGTCGATGCACAGGCGATAGCCGGTGCGGGCTTCCAGGGCGTCCAGCAAACGCAAGGTGGACCAGCCGCCGGGGATGCCCACCACGCCAATCTTTTTCATGTTTTTCTCCATGGTTGCAAGCAGGTTTTCAGTAGCACAGGGCGTCTGTGGGGAGGCTGAAGTCCGCCGGATCGCCGGTATGGGCGGCCACGCGCTGCAGCAAGAAGACGCCTCGGTGGAACATGAGCCGGGCGAAACGTTCGCTCAGTTCGAATCGGGTCGAGGTGATAAGCGACCGGCCAAGGCCCAAGGCCAGCCGGATGTCGAAGGTCGTGTCGCCATGCCGGGCGGCAAAGGCGGCGGCGAAGCGGCGCATTTCCAGGATGACGGCGGAAAGGACGCCGCGCCGGGCCTTGTCGAAGATGGGCAGGCGGAAGTTGGAGACCATGTAGACCGAGACGTCCTGCACCAGATCGGCGTCGGCCGAGCGGTGCAGGTCGATGTAATGAATGCGGTCCTCGGCCGGGTCGTAGAGGATGTTGTTGGTGTTGTAATCGCCGTGGATCAGCACGCTGTAGGGCGCGGCCAGGGTGCGCTCCACGGCCTCGGCGGCGTCGACGATATCGTCCAGGGACGGCAGGGAATACGCGCCGATGGCCTTGCGCTTGACCCGAAAGCCCGGGTGCACGGTGAGCACCTCGGGCAGGCGGGAGCGCAGTTGCTTGACGTAACCGGTGGGCCAAGGAGCGTGGGTCAGGGTCTTTTCCCAGAGTTCCCCGGCAGTGCGGCACTGGGCGGCCACGGCCCGGGAGAGCAGCTTGAGGTCGCCGGAGAGCGACAGGTCCTGGATGGTCTGGCCGGGCAAGAGTTCAATGAGCATGGAGCTGGTTTTCTCCCCTTCGCGAAAGGCTTCGAGGTGCGGGGCCAGCCCGGGCATGAGGGACTCCCAGCGGGCGAAATTGGCGGCTTCCTGGCGCAGCTTGCCCGTGTCGCCGTCCTTGAAGATGACTTCCTTGTGGCAATCGCCCTCGCCGCCGCGCTCTTGAATCCGGCCGATGCGGCAGCCCGAGCGGGTGCCCCAGATGGAGGCGAATTCCACGTCGGACAGCGGATTTTCGTGGCCGGAGGCGGCCAGGATATCGTTTAGGGCGGTGAACTGGCGGATCTTGAATTTGTCGCCGGTGATGGCGAAGATGGCGGCCTCGCCGACGTTGAGCAGGGCGTCGCCCATGCGTTCGAGGTAGCGGAAAATAAACAGGGTGGTGAGCAGGTCGCCGGTGTTAAATCCCGTGCGCAGTTCGTCGCGGATGCGGTCGAACTCCTGCTTGTAGAGCCGGTCGAGATGCAGCTCGCAGCGGCAGATTTTCAGCGCCGCGGACATGTCATGTTCCAGCACCGCCTTGGGCATCCAGCCCAGGGCGTTCTGGATTTCCTGGAAAAACGGCTTGTAAGCGTAGCGCAGCAGGCACCTGGGGTCGTCGTAGTGGCGCGTTTGGCGCACCACGTTGACGGCATGGTCGCCGACCCGTTCGAGATTGCTGCCGATGATGTGAAACGCCCGGATGCGGGCCACTTCCGGGGCGGTGGGCCGGGTTTCGCCGTGCAGGGTGGCGAAACAGGCGTTTTCGATGACGCTTTTCAAATTGTCGATATAGTCGTCGCGGGCCTCGATCTTGGCGATGGCCTTTTCATCGCGGTGCTCAAGGACAGCGATGGTCCCGGCGATCTGTCGCTCGATCTCCACGAGCAGGAATTTGAAATTGCGCTCGATCTCAAGCATCGTCATCGTCCCGGGCGGTGATGAGAAGCGGCGCGGAACATTCCTGTTCGCGCTCCTTCCAGCGGAAGGTCAGCTTGAGTTTGCGGTCCTCGCCCTTGGCCTTGCCTTCCACGGTGACGGCCACCAGCCCCTTGGGGATAAGGCGCAGCACGTCCTCGCCCTGGGTCAGGGTGATTTCGCCCGAAGCGAACCCGTCGCGCACGGCCTCCAGATAGGCGGCGATGACGTCGGGCTGCTGCAATCCGTCGTATTTGAAAAGCTTGTTCACGAACTTCCTCCTTGGCGGCCCGGACGGACAACCCGGGCGCACCCCTGGCTGTAGCACCCGATTATGAAGAAAAGGTGAAGCCCGGCTTGTTTTTTTGCACCTTGGCCGGGATTTTCCGCGCCGCGCGTTCGTCATGGGAGACTCACGCAACCTTCACCGGTTTGGCCTGTACGCGGCCGGCCCGACTGGGCTAGTGTCGCGTCCGCGAAAAGCGCACAGGGCGTTTCGCGGGCAACGAATGAGGGCCATCAATTGTTCTTCAAAAATACGCTCGTATTTTTGAAGGGACGCGACACTCGGGTCAGCACGGAGGACGCTATGAGTCAGGAAGCCATCGATCAATTCCTGGCCTGGTTGCAGGCCGACAAGGACCGGCTGCTCTTGGTCGGCGGCCTGCCCCTTGACGAGTTGGCGGCTTACGCCGCCGCCCACGGTTTTGTTTTCACCGTGGAGGAACTCAAGGCCAGGCAGGCCCTGGTGCATCTGGTGGAAGGCACCTAGCCTGTCCCCTTGCGCCCGCTTTCTCCCACCCGCACCGGAGTACGGCATGTTGCAGTCCCTTGCCAGCCTTGACGGCCATACCCTGATCCTGTTGTGCCTGTCCCTGGGGATCGCCCTGGCCTTTGAATTCGTCAACGGTTTTCACGACACGGCCAACGCCGTGGCCACGGTGATCTACACCAAGGCGCTGCGGGCCGGAACCGCCGTCGTCCTGTCGGGCCTGTGCAACTTCCTCGGCGTGCTGCTCGGCGGCATCGCCGTGGCCTATTCCATCGTCCATCTGCTGCCGGTGGACCTGCTCGTGTCGGTCAACTCCAATCTCGGGCTGGCCATGGTCTTTTCCCTGCTCGTCTCGGCCATCCTGTGGAACTTCGGCACCTGGTACCTGGGACTGCCGGCGTCGAGCTCCCATACGCTTATTGGCGCGATCCTGGGCGTGGGGCTGGCCAACGCCGTGCGCGAAGGCCTGCCGGCCGGGGCCGGGGTCAACTGGCACAAGGCCGTCGAAGTCGGCTTGTCGCTTTTCATCTCGCCCATCATCGGCTTTGTCCTGGCCGGAGGGCTGCTGCTGGCGCTGCAACGGCTGCTCAAAAATCCGGCCCTGCACCGGCCGCCCCAGGGCGACGCGCCGCCGCCGCCGGCCATGCGGGCGGCGCTGATCCTTTCGGGCCTGGGCGTGAGCCTGGCCCATGGCTCCAACGACGGCCAGAAGGGGGTGGGCCTTATCATGCTCATCCTCATCGGCATCCTGCCCGGGGTCTATTCCCTGGACGCCGACCTGCCGTCCCGGGAAACGGCGGCGGTGCGCCAGGCGGCGGCCCGGTTCACCGACTATTTCGACGCCCATCGGCTGGAGATCGACAAGGCCTATGCCAAGGGCACGATCCGGGAGCTGCCCGAGAAATCCTCGGCCGTGAACTGTGACGTGCATGGGGCTGTGGCCGCTTCGGAAGCCATCCAGCATCAACTGGCCCTGTACGAGTCCATCGCCGCCATCCCGGCCGGGGAGCGCTGGGAGCTGCGCACCGACATCCTGTGCCTGGACGACGCCGCCCGGATCATGCAGGGGCTTTCCGGCAACGCCGCCGAGCGAAGCGAGATCGAACAACTGCGCCAGACCCTGCGCCGGCCCACGGAATACGCTCCGAGCTGGGTCATCATGGCCGTTTCCCTGGCCCTGGGCGTCGGCACCATGGTCGGCTGGAAGCGCATCGTCGTCACCATCGGCGAGAAGATCGGCAAGACCAAGCTCAGCTACGCCCAAGGCGCTTCGGCCCAGATCGTGGCCATGGCCACCATCGGCCTGGCCGACGGCTTGGGGCTGCCGGTGTCCACCACCCATGTGCTGTCCTCGGGCGTGGCCGGCGCCATGGCCGCCCACAAAAGCGGCCTGCAGATGCGCACCCTGCGTTCCATCGCCATGGCCTGGGTGTTCACTCTGCCGGCGGCCATGCTGCTGGGGGCCGGGTTCTTTTTCCTCTTCACGGCCTGGCTGTAGGGTAGGTCGGCCGGGCTTGCCCGAACTCCGGATTGCGCCTAGATAAGCGCCTGGCCGGCGCAATCCCGCCGCCGCCGGAAATTTCCCTATGTTACTGTATATCCATGTGCCCTTTTGCCGGAGCAAGTGCCGGTACTGCGCTTTTGTCTCGCGTCCTCTGGACATGGCCGAGGTGGAGGTCTACGCCACGGCCCTGCCGCTGGAGATCCGGCATTTCGGCAAGAAACTCGGCCGGCCCAAGGTCGAGACCATCTATTTCGGCGGCGGCACGCCCACGCTTTTGCCGCCCTGGGCGCTGTCGCGCATTCTGCCGGAAATCACCCGCCATTTTGACGTGCATCCGGCCGTGGAATGGACGTTCGAGGGCAATCCCGACTCGGCCCTGGACCAGCAGTATCTGAGCATCCTGGCCGGGGCCGGGGTCAATCGCTTAAGCCTTGGGGTGCAGAGCTTTTCCGACGCCATGCTCAAGACCCTGGGCCGGCCCCACGACGCCAGGACGGCCCAGCTGGCCTTCGAGGCGGCCCGCAAGGCGGGGTTCGCCAACATCAGCCTGGACCTCATCTGGGGCCTGCCCGGCCAGCGCGAGGCCAGCTGGATGGAGGACCTCAAGGCGGCCGTGCGCCTGCGGCCGGAACATCTGTCCTGCTACGGCTTGTCCCTGGAGCCCGGAACGCCGCTGGCCGCTGCGGCCGAGGCCGGCGAACTGACCCTGCCGCCCGACGGCGAGCAGGGCCGCATGTACATCCACGGAGCGGAGTTTCTGGAGGAGCAGGGTTACCTGCAATACGAGATTTCGAATTTCGCCCGCATGGGTTTCCAAAGCCGCCATAATTCGGGTTACTGGGAAGGTCGGGACTATCTGGGGCTGGGGCCGGGGGCGGTGTCCACCGTGGGGGGGGTGCGCCATGAAAATCCCCGCGACGTGCGCGACTGGGCCGTCCAGGCCAAGGTTGGGCGCTGCGGCGCGGGCGGGGTGGCGCTGACGCGGGAGGAACGCATCCGCGAACTGGTCATGCTGTCGCTGCGAACGGCCAAGGGGCTTCGCCTGGGACTGTACAAGCGGCTGACGGGGCTGGATTTTCTCAAGGAAAACGAGGCGCTCATCACCGCCTTGCGACAAAAGGAGCTGGTGCGTCTGAGCGCCGGACATCTGCGGCTGACCAAGAACGGCTTTCTAGTCAGCAACCTCATCCTGGAGCGCCTGCGGTTCTGACGGCGGCCTCAGGCCGCGCGCCCGCAGTAACAGTCCTCAACAGCCTTCCACCGAATTTTTCCTCACCATCCCCGCCCACTGCACTGGCAACCCTCCCCCCCCTTTAAAACCCATTCGGGGGGTCTGGTGGCCTCAGGCCCCCAGCCGCCGGAGGCATCTTCCTGCCTTTCCAGTCTTTTTCTACATTCCTCCCTTATTCGCCGGCAAAGCGTCGGCCAGGGCGGAGGGCGGCTTGTGGCCGTCGAGGACGGCGGCGTAGGTCAGGGCGTCCTCGCGAAATTCGGCCAGTCGGGCGCGGGGCAGGGGCGTGGCTTCGGCGAGGTCGTTATCCAGGGCGTTGACCGGTTGGCCACCGGCGTACATGCGGAAATCGAGATGGGGGCCGGTGGCGTAGCCGGTGGCCCCGACGTAGCCGATGGTTTGTCCTTGCACCACGCGGCTGCCTTGGGTGATGCCCTTGGCGAAGCGGCTGAGGTGGTTGTACCTCGTGACGTAGGTTTTGCCGTGGCGCACGGTGAGGTAGTTGCCGGCGGCGGGGTTGCGGCCACGTTCGATGACCACGCCGTCGCCCACGGTCCAGACGGGGGTGCCGGTGGGGGCGGCGTAGTCCACGCCGTAGTGGGCTTTGTGGACTTTGAGGATGGGATGCAGGCGCGAGCCGGTGAAGCCGGAGGTGACGCGCAGGAAGGACAGCGGCGCGCGCAGGAAGGTCTTGCGCCGGGGGGTTCCGTCGGCGTCGTAGTATTCGAGCCGGCCCTTGTCGCCGAGGATGCCGTAGCCTTCAAGGGCCTTGTCGCCGCTGACGTAGCGGGCGGCCAGCACGCGTCCCAGGCCGGCCGGGCGGCCTTCCACATAGCGCTGTTCCACCACGGCCCGCACGACGTCGCCGGGCTGCACGTCGCGGCTGAAGTCCATGTCCGAAGCGAAGATGTCGGCCAGGGCCAGGGCGGTGGCCAGATTGCCGCCGGCGGCGGCCACGGCTTCGGACAGGGTGGAGGCGACGGTGGCGGTCAACAGTGCGGGGCGCACCTCGCACTGTTTGGTCTCGACCCGGGCGGCGAGTTCCCCGTCGCTCTCGTCGATGACGAGGGTTTCGGTTTCGTTGATGTCGTATTCGAAGGAAACGAGTTCGCGGTCCCGCAGGGTGAGGCGGTAGGGCTGCCCGGTGCGCAGGCTGGAGAAGGAGAAGTCTTCGGGGTCGGCCAGGGCGGCGATCTTGGCCGGCTCGGCGTGGTGGCCGAGGAGGCCGGCCAGGGTCTGGCCGGGGCGGATTTCTCCGGTAATGATCTGGGCGTCGGATGCGGCGGCGTGCCCGGCTTCGGCGGGGGTGTCGGGCGTATCGGGCTGGTCGAAGAGATTGCCGACGATGGCGACGTTGGGACCAACTTGGACCGGAGCCTGCGCGGTTTGGAAAAGCGATGCCCAAAAGGCCAGGGGCGCGGGCAGGCCGGACATGTAGCCGATGGCGACGGCCAGGGCCACGACGACCAGGCCGAGTAGGATGAACCGGGGCCAGGAACGGCGTCGGCGTTTGGAGAAGATCGGTCGACCAGGGTCGCCAAGCGACGGATAGGGCATAGGCATGGTTCCGTTATGGTGCGCCGGGCAGGCGGATGGCGTTTTGCGCGGTCATGGGGTCATGGCGCGCGGGCGTCGGCTGGCAGCTGACAAAAAAATGAAAAAAAGTTCATGTTACGTTGTGTCAGTGCATGAAAGCCGTTTGATGCAGTCGATGTGTGCGGAGGATAGCGATTTTTTGCCGTCGGTCAAGGCGAGGCTTGGTGTTGCGATAAATGCTGTATTTTTCGTGTGCAGTATGTTTTGCGTCTGATTTTCGTTTGTTTATGGAGTAATTTTTATGAAAAAGATTGGTTTAAAATACGCAAGATATTTTTTCTATAGAAACAATATCTATAGTACGGTCTTTTGCTTTGCTCGGGTTTTTGCAAAAGTCTTGGCGCAGTACTGCACTGGGGGGCGGTCGGACTGCGGCGCGGAGCCTCGGCCGGCATGGGCTTGGCGCGCGGCCGCTCAGGGGCTGCTGGCCGCCGTGCTGCTTTGCGCGGGATGTTCCGGGGCTGGCGAACCGGCCGGTCCGTCCGGGCCGCCCGGGCGCTATTTCGGGCTGGCCTTTGGCGATCCGCCCGGTCCGGGGCTTGTCCGCTTGACCGTGCCGCTGCCAAGTTCCCTGGCCGAGTCGTTGGCCTTTTACGCCGTCCCGGGGCAGGAGGACGCGCCGTTTGGCGCGGCCATCACCCAGGCCACCCTGGCCTTTTGGCAGGGCGGACTGTTTTCCGTGGAGGCCGCCTTGACCGCGCCGGCCGACGCGCCGACGCTCGCCGCGCGCCTGACCCGCGATCTCGGGCCGCCGCATTGCCGCGAGGCTGCCTCCGGGCGTGTTTGCCTGTGGCGGACCGGCGATTTCGAGGCCGTGCTGGACCAGTCCGGCGATGCGGCCCGGCTCATGCTGCGCCAAGCCGCCACGGCGGCGGCGGTGGCGGCGGCCCTGCCCCAGCCGCCGTCCCTGGAGCGCGCCGAGTAACATCCCTCGCGAACACAAGGCCCCTTTTCCCCCCGATGGGGGGGGCCGGGGCAACGGTGCTTCCCGGCAAGGACGCGAGACGATCTCTTGGGTTTCTCGAACGGCCACAGCGCCGATTCACGCCACAACCCCCTGAACCCCTTTCTCCATCTGGGGGGTCTGGGGGCCT
>ALAO01000089.1 GCA_000307955.1 Solidesulfovibrio magneticus str. Maddingley MBC34
CCCCCCGCATGGAAGGAAGGACTATTCCCGCGCCACGTACGGCCCGGTCATGCGCGACGGGACCACCACCCGGTCGAACTCCTCGGCCGTGACGTAACCGAGATCCAGGGCGGCTTCCTTGAGCGTCAGGTCATGTTGCTCGGCATGGTGGGCGATCTCGGCCGCCTTGTCATAGCCGATGACCGGGGCCAGGGCCGTGACCAGCATGAGCGAGCGGCCAACGAGCTCGCCGATGCGCCGCCGGTCCGGCTCCAGCCCGGCCACGGCAAAGCGGCGGAAGTTGTTCATGGCGTCGGCCAGCAGACGGATCGACTGCATAACGTTGTGGATCATGAGCGGCTTGTAGACGTTCATCTCCAAAATGCCGCCCGCGCCGCCCAGGGTCACGGCCAGATCGTTGGCCATGACCTGAATCGCGGCCATGGTCAGGGCCTCGCACTGGGTGGGATTGACCTTGCCGGGCATGATGGAGGAGCCGGGTTCGTTGGCCGGCAGGCGCAATTCGGCCAACCCGGCCCGTGGACCGCAGGCCAACAGGCGGATGTCGCTGGCGATCTTGAAAAGCGCCGCCGCCAGGGTTTTGAGCGCCCCGGACAGGTGAATGAGCGCGTCGTGGCTGCCCTGGACCGAGAACTTGTTGGCGGCCGGCGTAAACGGCAGGCCGGTCAACTTGGCGATGGCCGCGATGGCCGCCTCGGCGAAGCCCGGCGCGGCGTTGACGCCGGTGCCCACGGCCGTACCGCCAAGGGGCAGGGCATAAACGTCGGCAAGGGCCGCCTTGAGGCGGCGCACGGCGTCGCTTAAAAGTCCCACGTAGCCGGAAAATTCCTGGCCCAGGGTCAAGGGCGTGGCGTCCTGGAGATGGGTGCGCCCGATCTTCACGATGTCCTTCCAAACTTCGGCCTTGGCGGCCAGCACGTCGCGCAGCTTGATGGCCGAGGGCAAAAGCCGCTCCACCGTGCCCATGGCGGCGGCCATGTACATGGCCGAGGGAAAATTGTCGTTGGTGGATTGGGCCATGTTCACGTGGTCGTTGGGATGCACGGGCTTTTTGGAGCCAAGGGGCGTGCCGGCCAGCTGGCAGCAGCGGTTGGAGATGACCTCGTTGACGTTCATGTTGAACTGGGTGCCGCTGCCCGAGACCCACACGCGCAGGGGAAACATGGCGTCGTGGGCATGGGCGACGATTTCGTCGCAGGCGGTCACGATCATGTCGGCCAGTTCGGCCGGCAGCCGTCCCTGGTCGCGGTTGACCGTGGCGGCGGCCTTTTTGAGGATGCCGTAGGCCCGGATGAGTTCCCGGGGCATGCGCTCCTCGCCGATGGTGAAATATTCGATGGCGCGCTGGGTCTGCGCGCCCCAGAGTTTGTCGGCGGGCACGGCGATGTCGCCCATGCTGTCGGATTCGATGCGATGGTCCATGTTTCGCCTCACGGTTTGCCGTCGGTCAGGAGTAGGCCGCCACTACGGCGGGGGATCGGGAACCCTTATTGTCGTGGCACACGGGGGCGAAATCGGCAAGCCTGTCTCGACCCGACGAGGGTCTTAGCGGATGACGGCCGCGCCCCGCCCCCTTTACCGCCGGCCCGGCCTGCATTATGGCTCTTGCGCCATGAAATTCCACGTCACCACCATGGGCTGCCAGATGAACGTCGGCGACGGCGACTGGCTTGCCCGTTCCCTTATCGCGGCTGGCTTCACCCAGGCTCCCGAAGCGGAAGCCGAGTGTTTCATCCTTTTCACCTGCTCGGTGCGCGACAAGCCCGAACAGAAAGTCGTCAGCGAAATCGGCCGCATCGCCGACCGCAACCGCCACAACCCCAACGCCTTCATTGCCGTGGGCGGCTGCACCGCCCAGCAGCTCGGTACGACCCTGTGGCGGCGCTTTCCCATGGTGCGCCTGGTTTTCGGCACCGACGGCATCGCCGCCGCCCCTCGCGCCCTAGCCCGGCTGGCCGAGGAACCGCAACTGCGGCTGTCGCTGCTGGATTTCTCCGAAACCTACCCCGAGCGCGACCAGTCCTGGCCCGACGACAAGCTGCCGCCCAGGGCCTTTGTCTCCATCATGCAGGGCTGCGACAATTATTGCGCTTACTGCATCGTGCCCTTTGTGCGCGGCCGGCAGAAATCGCGCCCCCTGCCCTCGGTCATCGCCGAATGCGCGAGCTTGGCCGCCCGGGGCGTGCGCGAGGTGACGCTGCTTGGCCAAAACGTCAACAGCTACGGCCTCGACGACGCCGGCGACGGCACGAGCTTCGCGAAACTCCTTGACTCCGTGGCCGCCGTGCCCGGCATCGAGCGCATCCGCTTCACCACCTCCCATCCCAAGGACTTAAGCGACGACGTCATCGAACGCTTCGCCGCCCTGCCCCAACTGTGCCCGGCGTTGCATCTGCCGGTGCAGTCCGGCTCAGACGACGTGCTGCGGCGCATGGGCCGGCGCTACGACACCGCCGCCTATCTCACCCTGGTCGACAAGCTGCGCCGGGCCTGCCCGGACATCGCGCTCACCTCGGATTTCATCGTGGGCTTTCCGGGCGAGACCCGGGCCGACTTCGAGGCCACCCTCGAATTGGTGCGCAAGGTAGGATTTGATAGCGGCTTCTCCTTCATGTACTCTGACAGGCCAGGGACGGCTTCCGAGAGGCTTGCGCCCAAGATCCTGCCGGAGGAGAAATCGGCCCGGCTGGCCGAACTCCAGACGCTTTTGGACGAGCGGCTGACCGCTTCCCTGGCCGCCCGGCTGGGACGGCGGGAAGTCGTGCTCATCGAAGGGGAAAGCCGGCGGGAAGGCAGCCTCGGCGCCGCCTGGCGCGGCCGCGACCCCGGCGGCCGGGTGGTCAACGTGCCCCTGCCCGAAGGGGCGGACCACGCCGGAAGATTTGTCGCCGTGCGCATCGTCCAAGCCAAAAAGCACTCCCTTATCGGGGAGGCGGAGGCCGATCATGATTGAAATGAAAGTCTTCGGGCTGGCCTTGGACGAGGAGTCCCAAGTCCCGGTGCTCATCCTCAAGGACTTGGACGAAAAAAACGCCCTGCCCATCTGGATCGGGGCCATGGAAGCCATGGCCATCTCCCTGGCGCTCAATGACGTGGAACTGCCGCGTCCCATGACCCACGATCTCTTGCTCAACATGATCCATGCCCTGGACGCCCACGTGGTCTGCGTCAACCTGACCGAGCTCACCGAAGGCACGTATTACGCCAACGTCGAAGTGGAAGTGGAGGGCGGCATCCGCCGCATCGACAGCCGTCCGTCCGACGCCGTGGCCCTGGCGCTTCGGGCCAAGGCCCCGATCCTGGTCAACGAAGCCGTCATCGACCAGGTGGCCAAGGAGTCCAAGGAGGCCTCGGTGGTCGAGTTCGCCTCGGACGACTCGGAGAAGTGGACGGAGTTGCTCGAAAAGTACGATCCCAACGACACCAAGTACAAGATGTGACCATGATCGACCTGCACACCCACACCACGTTTTCCGACGGCGTGCTCATTCCGGCCGAGCTGGTGCGCCGCGCCGTCAAGGCCGGCTACAAAGCCATTGCGCTCACCGACCACGCCGACCATTCCAACCTCGACCTGATCCTGTCCAACATCGGCCGGTTCGTGGCCGAGACCGGGGCTTTTCTCGGGCTGACGGCCCTTTATGGCGTGGAGATCACCCATGTGCCGCCGCCGCTGATTCCCCAGCTCGTGGAGCGCGCCCGGGCGGCCGGAGCCCAGCTCGTGGTGGTGCACGGCGAGACCATCGTCGAGCCGGTGGAAACGGGCACGAACCTGGCCGCCATCGAGGGCGGCTGCGACATCCTGGCCCATCCGGGCATGATCACGCCCGAAGAGGCGGAGCTTGCCGCCGAGCGCGGCGTGGCGCTGGAAATCACCACCCGCAAGGGCCACAGCCTGACCAACGGCCACGTGGCGGCCATGGCTCGGCGTTTCGGGGCCAAGCTTGTCATCGACAACGACGCCCATGCGCCGGAAGATTTCGTCAGCCAGGACCGCCGCAAGAAGGTGGCCCTGGGCGCGGGCCTGTCCCTGGACGAATACCTGCAGGCCGAAGCCAATTCCCGGGACATCGTGGCCCGGATTCTCGGCCGGGGCCGGGCCGACTAAACCGTCGGCCCGCCTCGCCCGCGCCTGTCGGCTCTCCTGCCCGCCGCCCGGTCCTGCCCTCCTTTTCCAGGGGTCTAACGCCTTTGGCTTCTGACCGCCAAGCCGGCACGACGCGCCTTCTCTTTATCCCGCTCGAAAGCTGGCCCCCAGGCCGTCTTGTCCCATGTTGCGCGCGCGGAGTGAGGCGCGGAGCGCAGGCCCTGTCTTGTCGTCGTTCACCTTGTCCCATGTTCCCGCACGCGATGAGGCCATAGCCTTGAGCGTTTAAGCGCGGCTTGGAGGCCTTACCCGCGCGCGCAGCGTGAGGCCCCTCCAGCCGCCACGCGCACGAGTCGGCGCCCACTCCTGTCCGCGCTCGGGCGAGGCCGCCCAGGCGTCGCCGGCCGCCGACGCCTTGCCTGCCCCGCCCGGGCGGGGTATAGAAGGACTATTGCCATCCCTTTTCTCGAAAGGAGCGCCCAATGAACCGACTGTTTGCCGCCCTGGCCCTGGCCGTCGCCCTTTTCGGGCTCACCGGCTGCGGCTACAACGAAATGCAGACCAACGACGAGGCGGTCAAAGCCGCCTGGGGCAACGTGGAAGCCACCTTGCAGCGTCGCCTGGACCTCATTCCCAACCTCGTGGAAACGGTCAAGGGCTACGCCAGCCACGAAAAAGACACCCTGACCGCCGTCACCGAGGCCCGGGCCAAGGCCACGCAGATCAAGCTCACCCCCGAAACCCTGGCCGATCCCAAGGCCATGGCCGCCTTCCAGCAGGCCCAGGGCCAGATGCAGTCCGCCCTGTCGCGCCTTCTGGCCGTGGCCGAGAACTATCCCCAACTCAAGGCCGACCAGAATTTCCGCGATCTGCAGCACCAGCTCGAAGGCACGGAGAACCGCATTAACGTGGCCCGCCAGCGCTACAACGAGGTCGTGCAGGTCTACAACAGCTCCATTCGCACCTTCCCCAACTCCATGACCAACTCCATGCTGCTCCACCTCGCACCCAAGGAATACTACAAGGCCGACGACGCGGCCCAGCAGGCCCCCAAGGTGAAGTTCTAACGCCGACGGAGGTTATCGCCGATGCTCTCCATGTCACAGCCTCGCCACGCCTCCCCGGCCGGCCGGGACCGTCGCCTGTCTCCGACGGGCCACGGGATGGCTGCTGCCGGCCGCCCGGCTCGTTTGACCAGTCTGGGTCGCCTGGGCCAGGCGACCCTCTCGGCCAGGGCGACCTGCCTCGCTGGCCCGCTGCCAGCCGTGCTGGCCGCCGTGCTGCTCGTCTTCGCCCTGTGCGCCGGCCAGGCCCTGGCCCTGGACGTGCCGCGCCTGACGGGTCGGGTCAACGACACGGCCGGGATGCTCTCCAAGGAGGCGATCAGCCGCCTGGACGCCGCCCTGGCCGATTTCGAGCGCACGGACTCCACCCAGCTCGTGGTGCTCACCATCCCGTCGCTGCAGGGCGAACCCCTGGAGGACTACGCCGTCAAGGTGGCCCAAGCCTGGGGCATCGGCCAGAAGGGCAAGGACAACGGCGTGCTGCTGCTGGTCAGCAAGGGCGACCGCAAGGTGCGCATCGAGGTCGGCTACGGCCTGGAAGGCCGGCTCACCGACGCGCTGACCGGCCGCATCATCGACCACGCCATCGTGCCGGCCTTCAAGGCCGGCCGGTTCGACGCCGGCATCGAAGCCGGCGTGGCCGCCATCATCGAGGGCGCGCGCGGCGAGTATCAAGCCGCGCCCGGCGGCGACAAAGCCTCGGGCCATGACGACAACGCCTTTTTCGGGCTTTTCATCCTGGCCATCATCCTGTCGGCCCTGCTGTCCGGCCTGCCGGCCCTGGCCCGGGCCGGACTCCTCGGCCTGGCCCTGCCCCTGGGCGGAGCCCTCTTCGGCCAGACCCTGGCCATGCTGGGCCTGTTGTGCCTGGGCGGCGCGGTGTTGGGGCTTGTGGGGCCGTACCTGTTTAGCGGGAGAGGCGGCCGCCGGGGCGGCGGATTTTATGTCGGCGGCGGCTCCTCGGGCGGGGGCGGCGGATTTTCCGGCGGCGGCGGCTCCTTTGGCGGCGGCGGCTCGTCGGGAAGCTGGTAGGAGGGCATCATGAGCAAACTTGTCAGCGCGTTTTTCTCCCCGGCCGACCGGGAAGCCATCGTCGCAGCCGTGGCCGTGGCCGAGGCCAGGACCTCGGCCGAACTCGTGCCCATGGTGGTGGAGGCCAGCGACGACTACCCCAAGGCCGGACTGGCCTGCGCCGTGGTCGTGGGGCTGTGCGCCGGGCTGATGCTGTGCCTGGCTTTTGGCACGCGCAACTTCTGGCTGTTCCTGCTTTTTGGCGGCCTGTTCGCCCTGGCCGGCTTCGAGGCGGCCAGGCGCTGCCCGGACGTCAAACGCCTGTTCGTGTCCAAGGCCCGGCGGCTGGCCGAAACCAGGCAGGCCGCCCAGGCCGCGTTTTTCACCCACGGCCTGACCGAAACGAAACACCGCAACGCCGTGCTGGTCTACATCTCGATCTTCGAACGGCTGGTCTTCATCCAGCCCGACAAGGGCCTTGCCGGACGCCTCGACGCCGCTGCCCTGGACGCGGCCACGGCGGCGTTCAGCCGGGGCATCGCTGCCGGCCGGCAAAAGGAGGCGCTCATCGCCTGCCTGGACACCCTGGCCGACCTGCTCGCGCCGCTTTTTCCACCTGACGAGGCGGATACCAACGAGATCAAAAACCTCATTCTCATCTGACCCGTATCCGGCCGGCGCGCACCGTGGAACTTCCGGTTCCCCGGACGCGCCGGCCTCCCCTGCCGCTTCGGCCCGATCACCGCGCCCAGCCCAGCCGACACGCACCCCTCCCGCGTCGAAGCCGGCCGCTCTTGGCTGTCGCGGCTTCAGTCCCGCCGACGCCCCTCGCCCCGACGCCTGATCGCCACGCGGCTTTCCTGCCCAAGCCGTTGCATTCCCGCCGGCCTGTGGCATACTGGCCCCAATTTCGCGCGCCCGCCCATGTCTTTGAGGGTGCGCCAAGGAGGAAGCATGGACCAGTATCATGAACCCGTTGCCGAGCTCTCGCCCCTGGACCGGGATTTCGTCCGGGCGCTGACCAGCCTCAAGGAAGAAATCGAGGCCATCAACTGGTACCACCAGCGGGTGGTCGCCGCCTCCGATCCGCAGATCAAGGCCATCATGGCCCACAACCGCGACGAGGAGATGGAACACGCCATCATGGGCCTGGAATGGCTGCGCCGCGCCATGCCCGGCTGGGACGCGGTCATGCGCACCTACCTGTTCACCACCGGCGACATCACCGCCCTGGAAGACGCCACCGCCGGCGAAGGGGCGACCGCGGACGCCCCCAAAACCTCGGCCGGCTCCGGGTCGCTTGGCATCGGCAGCCTCAAGCGCAACCGCTAACCCACGGGAGACGCCATGGACATTCTCAAACGCGATCTCGCCCCCGTAACCGCCGCCGCCTGGCAGGCCGTGGACAGCCGCGCCCGCCAGACGCTCACCACCATGCTCTCGGGCCGCCGTGTCGTGGACGTGGTCGGGCCGCTTGGCTGGGAATACGCCGCCGTGCCGCTGGGGCGCATCGAATACGCCAAGACTCAGTCGGTCTCAGGCATCACCTACGGCCTGCATCAGGTCAAACCGCTGGTCGAAGTGAAAGTGCCCTTCACCCTGGACATCGCCGAGATCGACAACGCCGCGCGCGGCGGCAAGGACATCGATCTAGCCGCCCTGGACGAGGCGGCCGAAAAACTGGCCCGCTTCGAGGAAGAAGCCCTCTACCACGGCTTTGCCCCGGCCGGCATCAAGGGCCTGTCGGAAGTCTCGAGCCAAACAAGGATGCAGGTCTCCTCCAACCCCGAGGACATCGCCGAAAACGTCTCCAAGGCGCTGACCGCCCTGCGCAAGACCTCGGTGGAAGGCCCCTACGCCCTGGTGGTCGGCCCGGAACTGTGGGTGGCGCTGTCGGGCCATGTGCGGGGCTACCCGCTGTCGCAGTACCTGGAAACCATGCTCGGCGGCCAGGTCATCGTCAGCCCGTTCATTGAGGAAGCCTACCTCCTCTCCACCCGGGGCGGTGACCTGGAGATGACCCTTGGCGGCGACATCGCCATCGGCTACGCCTCCCATGACACGCAAAAGGTCGCGCTGTTCTTCCTGGAGTCCTTCACCTTCCAGGTGCTCGACCCCACGGTGGTGGTGCGGCTCGACTTCGCCGCCAAATAAATCGACGGGCGTGCGCCCCAGGCGCGGCGGCGCACACCTGGCCCTGTCCTTCCCGACCTCCGGGGCTCCCTCCGCTTGTCACGGTTCCCCGCGTCGCCGGCCGGTTCGCCGGCATCCGTCTCGCGCCTGTCCTTGCCGTAACTATGTCCAGCAGACATGCCTCTCAAAATTTCAATCAGCACGTTGAAAATACTGCTTTTACACAATACCATGCTTACGGAGTCAAAAATCTCGCAAAATTGATTAGCGTGACTCAACTAATAATAACCGATTGTTTTTAATAATGTTAAAAATAACGTCACTGACACGGAAAAAATAATTTGCGTGTGAGTGAATCCCGTATTATTGCTTATCCCACGGAACGCAACGGCGGGCTCTTCCCGACCCCGCCTCAAGCCGGCCACAGGGCCAGGAGAAATAGCATGAAAGTCAGCGCCCGCAATCTCATTCCCGGCACCGTGAAGAAAGTCACCATCGGCATGGTCAACGCCGAAGTCGTCATCGAAGCCGC
>ALAO01000090.1 GCA_000307955.1 Solidesulfovibrio magneticus str. Maddingley MBC34
GGGCCTGAGGCCCCCGGACCCCCCAAAGGGTTAAAGGGGGCCGGCGTAGCGGACGGGAGCGGCCAGGGGAATTGGCGCCGTGGGCCGACGGGGGCGAGGCCGCTGTTGACCATTGCGGGATTCCAACGGTTCGGCGGCAAAGTGCCCGGCATTCCATTACGCGCCGGGATCAGGCCAACCCCAGAGCCTGCGAACGCCTGGCCCCGTCCATCGGCCGCGCTTCGGACGGTCTGCCTCGGGGCAATGTGACGCGGCGACGCGTTAATTGATGAAGACGTCCTTGAAGCGCTCCCGGTCAACCATGGATCGGCCGGTGCCGCGCACCACCGTGGTGAGCGGGTCGTCGTCGAGGACCACCGTGAGATTGGTTTCCTGGCTGATGCGCTGATCCAGCCCGGCCAGAAGCGCTCCGCCGCCGGCCAGGAGCAGGCCGTTCTTGGCGATGTCGGCCACCAGTTCGGGCGGCGTTTTCTCCAGCGCCTTCATGGCGGCGCTGACGATGATGTTGACCGGCTCACGGATGGCTTCGCGCACCTGCCCGTCGGTGATGGTCACCGTGGTCGGCGTGCCGTCGATGAGCGACTTGCCCGACACGTCCATGGAGCGCGGTTCGGGCAGGGGCATGGCCGAACCGATGCGGATCTTGATCTCCTCGGCCATGTTTTCGCCGATGAGCAGTTGGAATTCGTCCTGGACGAACCGCTGGATGGTCTCGTTGAGTTCGTCGCCGGCCACGCGCACGGACTCGGCGTAGGCGATGGCGGAAAGCGAGATGACGGCCACTTCGGTGGTGCCGCCGCCGATGTCCACCACCATGTTGCCCGAGGGCCGGTCGATGGGCAGGCCCGCGCCGATGGCCGCGGCCATGGGTTCCTCGACCAGCTTGACCTCTCGCGCCCCGGCCATCTGGGCCGATTCGACCACGGCGCGCTTCTCGACCTGGGTGATGCCGGTCGGCACGCAGATGACCATCTTGGGCTTGGCGTAACGGAAACCGGTCAGCACCTTGCGCACGAAAAAGGCGATCATGGCCCGGGTAACGTCGAAGTCGGCGATGACGCCGTCCTTCATGGGGCGGATGGCCCGGATGCGATCCGGTGTGCGGCCAAGGTATTCCTTGGCCTCGGCGCCCACGGCGACCAACTCGTCGGTGCGGGTGTCGATGGCCACCACCGACGGTTCGGCCAGCACGATGCCGTCCTGCGCGGTATAGAGCAGCGTATTGGCCGTGCCGAGGTCCATGGCCAGGTCCTTGCCGAGGAACCGAAACAGTTTCGTGAAAAACATGCCCACACTCGCGTTGGCGTTCGAAAAAAAGGGGACGGCCCATTGCCGGACAATTGGCCCATGGTAGATGGGCGCGGCCGAAAAGTCTACGCCGAAGGGCTGCCGAGACGGGTGCGCAGGTGCAGGTTTTCCAGAAACAAGGCCAGGCTTTCCGAGACCATGCCGACAAAGGTCTTGAGGTCGTCGGCCACGGGCAGGGGTCGGGGGTCGGCCAGGGTGAGCACGGCCCGGGTCTTTTTGGAAAAGGCGATGGGCAGGCAGATGACGCTTTTGCAATCAATGGTCGGCACGTCGAGGCCGAAAAGCGGCAGCCGGCTGGCCTCGTCCTTTTCGCCGGTATAGACCGGGGTGTTGTTTTTAAACACCCAGCCGACTAGGCCCTGGCCCACGGAAAACCGGCCGGGCACGTCGCGGCCGCCCAGAAACGGGCTTTCGCTCACGCCTTCCAGGAAATACGAGCGCCCCGATTCGTCGCGCACGGCCAGGATGGCGTGGCGAAACCCGGCCGCGTCGGCCAGGATCGACAGAAAGGCCTCGCGAAAGGCGGCCCATTTGGGGTGGGTCTTGTGCAGCAGGGCGATGCGCTGGTGGGCCTTGTAAAAACCGTGCTCGACCAGGCTTTGGGCCACTTCCCGGCTGCGGGCCAGATGATTGCCGGCCAGTTGGGCGAACTGCGACAGGATTTTGAGGTCTTTTTCGACAAAGGCGTAGGTCTTGCGGGTATCGATGCAAAGCGCCCCGCCGGTGGCTGACACGGGATGGCCCATAAACGCCCGGATGCGTTCTTCCTCGCCGCCCCGGTAATAGCCCAACACGCCTCGCTGCTGGTCGAAATTGCTGATTAATAGCGGTTTTTTTTCGCGGATGATCCAGCCGACCAGGCCCTGCCCCGGCGCGATGGCGGCCTCGCGATTGAGCGCCTCGCCGAGACTGAACGCGGCCGCCGCCCGGCACACCCCGGGCTCGGCCGGATCGGGCAGAAACAGCACGGCCGAATAGGCGTCGAAGACGTTGCCGACAATGTCGAGCAGTTGCTCGTAAAAGGCGGTCTGCTGCATGGCGGCCGATGTCTCGCTTGCGAAAAGCCGGCTGGCTTTTTCAACTAGGAATTATAAATTCAGCCTGTTTAACGGCTTGATGGCAACCCAGGCCGGGCCTCAGGCTGCCCGGGCAACGGCCGCCCGCAAAGGGGGCTCCCGTCTTGGGCGCACCTTACGGAGACGGGCCGTCTGCGTCAAATCGTCCATGCCCAACAAAAAAGCCCCCTGGTTTCCCAGGGGGCCGGAAAAATTGATTGTCCAAAGCTAGGACAAGAACTTCACGATGGCGGCGACAATGGCGATGGCCGAAGCCGCGATGGCTCCCAGACGCATGGTCAGCCGGTATTCCAGGCGCAGTTCAAGCTCTCGCAGGCTGCGTTCCATATCCGCCTTGGTGGCGAGTTCACGCTTGGACTCCTCGGCCTGCTTTTCCAGAATGCCGATCAGGACGCCCGCGGCTTCCTCGCCAAAGGCTTTTTCCAGTTTTTTGGAGTCGTCAAAAAGAAGCGTCATGGAAATATCTTGTCCACGCCGGGCTGAAAGTCAAGTCTGCCGGCCAGACACCGCCCCCCCCCCCCCGCCGGGCAGGTTCGTCCCGGCGGCGCGACTCCACCACCTCTTCGGGACTTTATTCCTAATGGATATTAGGCTAAGAAAGGGTTTTCGGCAGCGACGGCCAGCCCGCTCGCGGCCGCAAACCGCCAACCCGCCCACGGAGCGGCCATGACTTTCGACTGGACGACCGCCTTTTCCCAGGTTCCGGAAGCCCCTTTCCTCGACGGCCAGCACCGCGCCAAGGAAGGGGAAATCCTGCGCGTCCAGACCCTGCCCGACCTGCGCCGTTTCCTCGACTGGATCCACATCAAGCAGTGCCTGCTCAAGCCCTATGCCGAGCACGCCAACTACCCGGTGGTGGATTTCCGCGAGCTGCTCCCGTCATTCGAAGCCGACGCCTACGAATACAAGGAGCTTCCGGGCTTTTCCATGGTCGCCCTGGCCCGGCCGCTCAAGTACTTCCAGGAAATCTTCCAGTACGACATCCTGCATTGTCTGCTGGATTACGCCGACGAAAAATACCGCGACCAGTGTCCGCTGGAATCCTCGATCTTCAGCCAGAACATCCGCACTTTCTGCGCCCACCTGCCCAAGGGCAGCCAGGACGCCTTCCGCAACCGCTTCTCCGAGACCGACGTCACGAGCCTGGAAAACTACGCCGCCCTGCTCCCCACCGTCCTCGACATGGACCGGGCCCATGTGCTGTCCATGGACAGCCAAAACGACTTCTACCTCTCCGGCGTCTACTGCTCGTTCCCGTCCTACCTCGACACCGAACTCAAGCGGTTTGGCCTGAACATCAAGAAATTCGCCGTGGGCGACGACCGGCGCTACGAGCGCCATCGCGGCTTCGTCTACCAGTTCCTCATGGAGCTTTACGGCTTCCCCATCGTGTCCGAGCGGCGCACCTCGTCGGCGCTTTTCGCCCGCCGACTCTTCCGCATGGGCGAAAAGTTCCTGGTCCGCGTCCTTGGCCAGACCGACCGGGCCATCACCACGCTCTATTCCCATCCCGAGGCGCGGTTTTATCCGCGCGTGGAGAAAATCGCCCTGGTGGCCGTGGACAAGACCCAGACCGAGGCGGTCAAGGCCCTGGCCGAGGGCGGCTACTTCATCGACCCCGACCGCCGGGTGGTCATCACCCGGGTGGTCTACCGCCAGCACAAGTACGATCCCAACAACGTGCGCCAGGACCGCGCCTTGTCGGTGGCTTCCCAGGAGGTCATCCACCCCCTGACCGGCCGCAGCTACTACCGGCTCAACCTCGTCAAGGACACCTACAGTCTGTTCCTGCGCTTAAACGACATCGTGCGCGGCGAATATTCCGGCCGCATCGTCTACAAGCGCAACGAGATCGTGGAAAACACCGACACCCACGAAAAAAAGCTCAAGTTCCTTTACGCCTGGCTGTCCAAGCACCAGCGCCGCATCATCGGCTATTCCGACGACTTCTATTCCAATGTGGTCAAGGTTCTCGATAACTACCTCTTAAGCGCCGACCACTACGACGACTTCAGCAACATGCGCGACGTCTATCAGGAAGTCTGGAGCAAATACAGCTACATCCAGCAGGCCAGAAAAGTGAAGATGCTCGAAGACCTGCAGGACCGCAACTACAAGGGCGAGCGGCTCACCTACGCCAGGATGCTGGCCATCTTCACGGAGGTCTTAAACGACCTCAAGTTCGAGATCGTCAATTATTTTGATGCCTTGGTCGAACGGGTCCTGTCCCTTGGGGACATGATCCTCAACGACAGCTACCTGCTTCGGACCTACATCCGCAAAAAAGACCTGGATCTTTCGCCCTACGGCCTGACCGTCAAGAAGACCTACGGCCGGCTGGTTGCCCTGCTCGACGAGTTCCGCATGATCCGCAAGGCCAAGAAAGAACAGGGCATCGTCCTGCCGCTGGTGGCCCAGAGCTAATGCCCTTTTGAAAACACAACGACCGTTTTAAATATGTAATTATACCAGCGTATTATTTGTTGTATCGTTTCATCTCGGAATTGCAAACGGAATACAACCCGACCGGCGGCCCGGCCGCCGTACACCCTTGACGTCGGAACGCCGTTTCCGACAGACCCGGAGCCAATTGCCGTGGAAAAGCCCACCCCCACTCCCCTGACCGACTGGAACCGCGAGCACGGAGCCAAGATGGTCCCCTTTGCCGGCTTCGACATGCCGGTGCAGTACACCTCCATCCTGGCCGAACACGAGCAGACCCGCAAAAAGGCCGCCGTCTTCGACATCTGCCACATGGGCGAATTCACCCTGTCCGGCGACGGCGCGGCCGAAGCCCTGGGCAAGGCCGTCACCCACGACCTGGCCACCCTGGCCCCGGGCAAATGCCGCTACGGCTTTCTGCTCAATGAAGAAGGCGGCGTCATCGACGACCTCATCATCTACTGTCTGGGCGTGGACGACTACATGCTGGTGGTCAACGGCTCGCGCATCGTCGTGGATTTCGAGACCATCAAGGGCCGGCTGCCGGCCGGCTCGAACTTCCGCAACGTCTCGGCCGAGACGGCCAAGATCGACCTGCAAGGCCCGCTGGCCTTTGAGGTGCTGTGCGACCGCCTGCCCGGCGATTTCTCGGGCCTTAAATACTTCAACTTCGTCTGGACCGACTTCCAGGGCGCCAAGATGATGGTCAGCCGCACCGGCTACACCGGCGAGCTCGGCTACGAGCTGTTCCTGCCGGCCAGCCACGCCGTGGCCTTGTGGGAAGCGATCACGGCCGATCCGCGCGTGGCCCCGGCCGGCCTTGGCGCGCGCGACACCATCCGGCTCGAAATGGGCTATCCCCTCTACGGCCAGGACCTCGACGAGGAGCACACCCCGGCCGAGGCCGGCTACGGCTGGCTGCTCACCTCCCCGGCCGACTACGTCGGCAAGGGCAAGGCCGCCGGCCTGCGCCAAAAGCTCATCGGCCTGGAGATCCCCGGCCGCCGCAGCGCCCGCCACGGCGACGTGGTGTGCGACAAGTCCGGCAAGACCGTGGGCGTGGTCACCAGCGCCTCGTTTGCCCCGAGCCTGGGGCACGCCGTGGCCCTGGCTTATGTCGATGCCTCGGCCGCCGAGGCCAAGGACTTCGTGGTCAAGGCCGCCCGAGTCGAACTGCCGGCCAAGCGCCACGATCTGCCGTTCTACAAGGACGGCACGGCCAGAAAGGCGATTACGGGGTAAGCGGAAGATTAAGACGCCTCCGGCGGCCGGGGGATCATCCCCCCGGCCGCC
>ALAO01000091.1 GCA_000307955.1 Solidesulfovibrio magneticus str. Maddingley MBC34
CCGGGGGGCTAAGCCCCCCGGACCCCCTGAACGGGGGGGCGGAGCGCGTTGCGGTCGATTGATTACCAGACACCGTTTGAAAGGATATGCATGCTTGCCGCCAATGATTCGTTGCCTTTCGGCGTCGCGCCGCGCCAGGCCCAGGTCCTGGCCGGCCTGGACTCCCTGGCCCGGGCCATGCCCCAGGCGCTCATCCTCGAAGGCGGCACAGCCGACGAACGCGCGGCCATGGCCATGTGGCTGGCGGCGCGGCTCAATTGCGGCGCGCACCGCCCTCCCTGCGGCGTCTGCCCGATCTGCATCCAGCTCCGCGACTTCGTGTTCAAGGATTTGCTCTATTTCGACGGCGGCCTGGAGACCATCAAGGTGGCCGACATGCGCGACGTGCGGGCGCTTGTCGGCGAACCGCCGCGCGGGGCCGGCTGGCGGGTGGTCATCCTGGCCGAGGCCCAGGCGCTCACCGACGAGGCCGCCAACGCGCTGTTAAAGGCCATGGAGGAGCCCAGGCCCGGCAACGCCTTCGTGCTGCTCACCCCGCAGCGCGAGCGGCTTTTCCCCACCCTGGTGTCGCGCTCCTTCGTCCTGACCCTGGCTTGGCCCGACGCGTCCCGGCCCCTGCCGGCCGGCGGCGAGGACGATCCCTGGCCCATCATCGACGCCCTCTACGCCTTCTGGCGCTCGGGCCGGGGCTGGTTCACCGGCGTCAAGGGCCGGCCGTCACGGCTGACCGCCGAACGGGTCCTGACCGAGCTGGCCCGGGAGCTGGCCGCTTGCCTGGCCGGCCGGACCGACACGCCCCTGGCCGGACGCCTGGGCGCGTGCGGCGAACCGGACGTCCCCCGCCGTCTCGATCTGCTCCTGGCCGAATGCCAGGAAGCCCTGGTGGCCCAGGTCAACCCGGCCGTGGTCCTGGATCGGCTGGCCACCCGGGTCTATCTGTGGCTGCGGGGCTGACCCCAAGCCGCCATGCGGGCGCAAGCCCGTGATCTCCCAGACGGCCTGACCGAAGCCGTCACGCCTTCCCGCCGGCAGCGCCGCCACGGCCTGTCGTCGCCAACACCTCAAACCAGCCCGCCGAGTCTCCATTGACGCCATGGTTGCTCCGTCGCCCTGCGCCCTGCCGAGCCAGGCCTTGCCCTTACGCATGTCCCACGACGCCTGGGCCCGCACATTCTCCATGAAAAGGACGGGCCGTTGTTTTCCCCGTCCTGCCCTTGGCCCAAACGGCAAGCGCCCGGCGGCCGTACATACGGCAGCCGGGCGCTTGGATAAGGCTGTAACGGAAAGTCGCTATTCAGCGGCTTCCTTTTTCTTTTTCTTGGGCACGCCCTGGTAGGCCATGGTCTGTTTTTCCGTGGCCACGGGGCGATGCTCCTTGGACATGGACAGGCAGCCGGTGGGGCAAACGTCCACGCACACGCCGCAGTAGACGCAGCTCATGGCTTCGCAGGTCCAGGTGCCGGCCTTGTTGTCGACGGCGATGCACTGGGAAGGGCATTTGATCATGCAGGTCCGGCAGAAGATGCACTCGTCGATATTGATGTGCAGCGTCCCCCGGAACCCTTCGAAATGGCCCCGCACGGCAAACGGATAGAGCCGCGTGGAGCTTTTGGCGAAGAGGTTCGCGACGACGTTCTTGGTCATGTTGAACATGGCAGCGCGCTCCTTGTTTACCGTTCGGTGCAGCTGATGCAGGGGTCGATGGAGAGCACGATGACCGGCACGTCGGCCAACTCGCAGCCCGGCAGCATGGCCAGAAGCGGCGGGATGTTGGCGAACGTCGGCGTGCGGATGCGCACCCGGTCCATGTGCTTGGAGCCGTCGGCCTTGAGGTAGTACATGAGTTCGCCGCGCGGCTGCTCGACCCGGGTGACGGCCTCGCCCTGGGGCTTGCCCTTGACCTTGGCGGCGATGGCCCCGGCCGGGATGTCCAGGTTGGGGGGCGGAGCCGCGACAACGCGATGGCTCTTGTCGCGGTTGTAGGCCTGCATGATGTCCCCGCGCTTGCCGCCGATCACCTGGGGCGTGTCGTCATCGCCCGCGCCGCCGACGTTGGTGGCGGTTTCGCCGGCAGGCATCCGGGCAATGGCCAGGCGGACGAGGTCCAGGGACTGGAGGGTCTCGCGGAAGCGCACGGCCGAGCGGGCGTAGCAGTCGCCGTCAAACTCGACGATGGGCTCGAAGCCCAGTTCGCCAAAGGCGGCGTAGCCGGTCTGGCGGGCGTCCTGAGCCCAGCCGGAACCGCGCAGCATGGGGCCGACGGCGCCGAGCTGGTAGGCCTGGTCCTTGGTGAGCACGCCCTTGCCGCAGCAGCGTTTTTTCACGGTGTAGTCGTTTAAGATGGTGGAGGTGAGCTGGCGGATCTCCTTCTCGGCGATGGCGACTTCCTGCTCTATCCAGGCGCACTGTTCCGGGGTCAAGTCACGGCGCACGCCGCCGATGACGTTGACGGAAACCACGACGCGGTTGCCGCAGGTGGCTTCCATGATGTCCATGATGCGCTCGCGCACGCGCCAGAACTGCATGAACAGGCTCTCGAAGCCGAAGGCGTCGGCGAAAAGGCCCAGCCACAGCAGGTGGGAGTGCACGCGGTGCAGCTCGCCCCAGATGGTGCGCAGGTACTTGGCGCGGCGCGGCACTTCCACGCCCATGATCTGCTCGACGCCTTCGCAGTAGCACAAGGCGTGCAGGCAGGAGCAGATGCCGCAGACGCGCTCGACGATCTGGATCATCTGGTTGAAGTCGCGGACTTCGCAGAGCTTTTCCAGCCCACGGTGGACATAGCCCAGGGTGGGCAGGGCCTCGACGACGGTTTCGTCCTCGATGGTGAGCTTCAGGTGCAGCGGCTCCGGCAAGACCGGGTGCTGCGGGCCGAACGGCAATATAGTACGGGCCATATGCTTCCCTCTTTAAGACTGTTTTTCGGCCACGCTGACCTTGCAGAACGGCATGGCGCGGACTTCAGCTTCAAGGTACAAGGCCCCGCCGAAATCGAGGACGATGTCGGAGAAGCAGATGCCGAACTGGTCGCGGATCTCGTTTTCGATGAGCAGCGCGCAGAAGTAGACGGGCGAGATGCTCGGCACCACGGTCTCCTTGGGGATGGAGAGCCGGTAGTGCTTCATGACCAGATCTTTGTCGTAGTGATACAGGATTTCGAAGCCGGCCTCGCCGCAGTCCACGGCGGACATGGTGACCTGCCGCCAGCCGTCGTCAAAGCACTCCTTGGCCACGGCGGCGACTTGATCGAGGCTCAGAGGTATCGTTTCCAGCACGGTAATCTCCTGGAAATCGGGGACGAACCCCGGTTGCGTCCGAGTTCCCGGCGACCCTTAGGCGGTCATGCCGAGCAGTTTCTTCACTTTTTCCAGGGCCGCCACCACGCCGTCGATGATGGCCTCGGGGCGGGCCGGGCAGCCGGGCACGTAGACGTCCACGGGGATGACCTTGTCCACGCCGCCGACGACATTGTAGGCTTCGCGGAACACGCCGCCCGAGCAGCCGCAGGCGCCGATGGCGATGACGGCCTTGGGGGTGGGCATCTGGTCGTAGATGTTTTTGAGCACGTGCTTGTTGCGCTGGTTGACGGTGCCGGTCACGAGCAGCACGTCGGCGTGCTTGGGGTTGCCGATGTTTAAGATGCCGAAGCGTTCAATGTCGTAAAGGGGAGTGAGGCAGGCCAGCACCTCGATGTCGCAGCCGTTGCAGCTGCCGCAGTCGAAGTGGACCACCCACGGGGATTTGATGCGTCCCTGATTGATCAGATTGCCTAACATGGCGTGCTCTCTCTTTTGGCTTCGCGGTGGTTATTGGGCATAGAGCCACAGCATGTTGACCACGGTGAGGACCAGCCCCATGCCGACGGCGGACTTGAGCATGACCCGCCAGGTGAGGCGCGCCGTGACGTTGTCCACGAGGATTTCGGCCAGGTAGGTCAGGGCCACGAGCACGATCATGCCGACGAAGCTGGTGGACCAGAACAGCGCGCAGATGCCAAGGACGAGGATGACCTCGTACCAGTGGGCGATCTCGATCATGGCGAGGTACGGGCCGGAGTACTCGGTGTAGACGCCGCGCACCAGTTCCTGGTGGGCGTGGGCGCTGGCCGAGATGTCAAAGGGCGATTTACGCAGCTTGATGGTCAGCGCGTAGCCAAGGACGATGAACATCAGCGGCAGGTCATAGAGCATGGGCCGGCTGAGTTCAAAGACCGAGCTGACCTTGAAGCTGCCGGTCACCATGGCGATGGAGGCAAAGACCAGGATCAAGAGCGGCTCGTAGGCCAGCATCTGCAGCAGCTCGCGCTGGCCGCCGATCTGGCTGTAGGGCGACGGCGAGGCCAGGGCGCCCATGACCAGGAAGACCGCGCCGACGGTCAGCACGAAGAAGATGAGCAGCAGGTCGGAGCCGGTAAAGAGCAGCACCACGGACAGGGCCGCGCCGACGAGGTAGACGTAGGCGCACAGGGCCTGCCAGGTGTTGACCAGCATGGGCTGTTTGCCCAGCAGCTTGAGCACGTCGTAGAGCGGCTGGAGGATCGGCGGCCCGTAGCGGGACTGCAGCCAGGCGGTGATGCGGCGGTCCACACCGGTAATGAGTGCGCCGAGAATCGGGGCCGCGACCAGGGCCAGGACGGCGAGAAGGATTTTGGTCATCACAGGGCGCCTCCAAAGAGCATGATCACCAGCACGGCCAGGGCGATGACGTTGATCCACTTGGAGAGCATGGCCTCCCCAAAGAACTGTTCCAGGTAGTAGTTGCCGGAGACGGCCGTGACGTTCTGGCCCAAGGGGCCGAGGAAGCCGGGCTTGCCGTCGACGGAGGTCTGCTCGCCGCACATGTACGGGCCAACCGCCTGGGCGGCCGTGATCTTGCGGGTCTGGCGCAGGGCGAAGAAAAAGCCCAGGCCGAGCAGGATGAACAGCGGATAGACCAGGAAAACGCCGGTTGCCGATTCGAAGTTGCCGTATCGCAGCACGTAGGGCGCGGTCTTGTAGTACATGGCGACCACGGGGGCGACCAGGCCGTTGTAGACCAGGGGCGAGAAGAAGCTCAGCACCACGGCCAGACCGGCCAGCAGGTAGAGCGGTCCCCGGATGGTGCCGTCCTGGGCTTCAGGAGCGGCCTTGGCAAAGGGCGTGGCCAGCATGAGGCCGGCCCAGCGGCACCAGAACAGCACGGTGACGCCCGAACCCAGGGCCAGCATGATCATGAGCAGGAACTGGCCGTGGGCCGACTCGATGGCCATCCACTTGGCCATGAGCATGCCAAAGGGCGGCAGCGTCATGGTCAGGATGCCGATGACGGCGACCAGGGCCGTGCGGGGCATGCGGGCGAACAGGCCGCGCATGTCCTCGATGTCGCGGGAGCCGATCTTCTGCTCGATGGCCCCGACGCACAGGAACATGAGCGCCTTGGAGATGGCGTGGAACAGGATCAGCAGGATGGCCGCGGTGATGGCGGCCGGGGTGTTGATGCCGGCGCAGGCGATGATGAGCGCCAGGTTGGAGATGGTGGAGTAGGCCAGGATCTTCTTGCCGTTGGACTGGCCGGCGGCCAGGCAGGCCGTGGCCAAGAACACGAAGGCCCCGAAAAGGGCCACGAAGTTGCTGAAGTAGGTGCCGGCGTAGATCGGGGCCAGGCGCACGATGATGTAGACGCCGGCCTTGACCATGGTCGAGGAATGCAGCAGGGCCGAGACCGGGGTGGGAGCCACCATGGCCCCGGTGAGCCAGCTCTGGAACGGGGCCTGGGCGGCCTTGGTCATGCCGGCGAAGACCAGCAGGAACATGGGCACCAGGATGGCGCCGCCAGCCACGGCGAATTCCGGTCCGCGAGCCAGGATCTCCTGGAGCGACAGGGTGCCGGTGACCTTGTACAGGAGCATGACGCCGAACAGGAAGGCCGTGCCGCCGAGCACGTTCATCCACAGGGCGCGTTCCGCGTTCTTGCGGGCGATCTCGGTGTCGTCATGGCCGATGAGCATGAACGAGCACAAGGTGGTGCATTCCCAGAAGAAGTACATCCACAGCATGTTGTTGGCCAGGACCAGGCCGTTCATGGCGCCCAGGAACAGGACGATGAAGAAGAAAAACTGAGGCTGTTTCGACGTGGTCAGATGCAGATGTTCCTCGTGTTCCTTCATGTAGCCGATGCCGTACACGGCGATGAGGGAACCGACGATGGACACCACCAGCACCATGACGAGGCTGAGGTCGTCCGCGAAAAAGGCCGGCGTCGCGCCGTGGTCCTTGACCATGAAGAAGTCGAACCAGATAAGTCCGACGATCTGGGCCACGGTGAGCCATACGATGATCTGGTTTTTGCGTTTCAAGCCGACCAGCAACACCACGGCGAGGATCAGGAAGTCACCAAGGGTGACCAGTGAACCCCACAATGGAGCCGGCGACATGATGAACGCGCCGCCGCGAAGCATGGCCAGCGACGAGAGTATGAGCACTCCCGCCGTGGCGACCAGGATGACCTTGCGCAAGTTTTGCTCTCGCAAAACCAGCAACACGGCTGCGACCAAAAATGGCAGCAGCACCGTCACAAAGACCAGCGTGTCGAGCATAGGCACCTCGATAAAAAGGTTAGGGGACCGCCTGGGACACACGCTCCGCCTCCGCCGCGAGGCAAAACAATCCGCTAGCAACGCGGCCGCCTGCTATTGGATGGTTCTAGGCCCCTGTGGAGAGAGCGTCAAGTTTATGCGGTTTACTGGAAAATGCCACCCGCCGCAACAGCGTGATTCCTTTCACAAGGGTCTTTTGCGGTCCAAAAACCGCCATTCCACCACCCCTAAAACATCTGACGATCTGCCATCTGCTTCATTCAGCGCATAAATACCAACTATATCAGGACATTGAGCCTCAACAAAAATCTGCCCGGCCGCCAAACTTTTTTCGCGCCGACCTCTTGCCTTTCACGGCAATGTGTTTAGATAGTTTCCCGCCGGCTGCTGGCACTCGACATGCGCGAGTGCCAGCAGCCGGTCCCATCCGCTAAAAACCATGGAGGTTATTGTATGAAGCTCAAACCCTTAGGCGATCGCGTGCTGGTTAAGCGTCTCGAACAGGAAGAAGTCACCAAGGGCGGCATCATCATCCCTGACTCGGCCAAGGAAAAGCCCATGAAGGGCGAAGTCATCGCCGTGGGTCCGGGCAAGCTGGCCGAAGACGGCAAGCACCTGAAGATGCATGTCGAAAAGGGCGACCTCGTGCTGTTCAACAAGTACGCCGGCACCGAGATCAAGGTCGATGACGAAGACTTCCTCGTCATGCGCGAGGACGACATCCTGGCCGTCATCGAAGCCTAGGGCTTCGCGCCGACATCGCTCCAACCATTCCGAATTCTAGCGCAAGGAGAACATACATGGCTGCCAAAGAAATTCTTTTTGATTCCAAAGCCCGCGAAAAGCTGAAAAGAGGCGTCGACAAGCTGGCCAACGCCGTGAAGGTCACCCTTGGACCCAAGGGCCGCAACGTCGTCATCGAGAAGTCTTTCGGTTCCCCGATCATCACCAAGGACGGCGTGACCGTGGCCAAGGAGATCGAACTGGAAGACAAGTTCGAGAACATGGGCGCCCAGATGGTCAAGGAAGTCGCTTCCAAGACCTCCGACATCGCTGGCGACGGCACCACCACCGCCACCATCCTGGCCCAGGCCATCTTCACCGAAGGCGTCAAGCTCGTGGCCGCCGGCCGCAACCCCATGGCCATCAAGCGCGGCATCGACAAGGCCGTGGCCTCGGTCGTGGCTGAGCTGGAGACCCTGGCCAAGCCCACCCGCGACCAGAAAGAGATCGCCCAGGTCGGCACCATTTCCGCCAACTCCGACGCCACCATCGGCAACATCATCGCCGAAGCCATGAACAAGGTCGGCAAGGAAGGCGTCATCACCGTCGAGGAAGCCAAGGGCATGGAAACCACCCTTGACGTCGTCGAAGGCATGCAGTTCGACCGCGGCTACCTCTCCCCCTATTTCATCACCGATCCCGAGCGCATGGTGTGCGAGCTCGACGAGCCGCTGATTCTCATCAACGAGAAGAAGATCACCGCCATGAAGGATCTGCTGCCGGTTCTGGAGCAGGTCGCCAAGATGAGCCGCCCGCTTTTGATCGTGGCTGAAGACATCGAGGGCGAGGCCCTGGCCACGCTCGTCGTCAACAAGCTGCGCGGCACCCTGCAGGTTTGCGCCGTCAAGGCCCCGGGCTTTGGCGATCGCCGCAAGGCCATGCTCGAAGACATCGCCACCCTGACCGGCGGCCAGTGCGTGTCCGAAGACCTCGGCATCAAGCTGGAGAACATGACCCTGGCCGACCTCGGCAAGGCCAAGCGCGTCATCGTGGACAAGGAAAATTCCACCATCGTCGACGGCGCTGGCGACGGCGACAAGATCAAGGCCCGGGTCAAGCAGATTCGCGCCCAGATCGAAGAGACCACCTCCAGCTACGACAAGGAAAAGCTGCAGGAGCGTCTGGCCAAGATCGTCGGCGGCGTGGCCGTCATCAATGTCGGCGCGGCCACCGAGACCGAGATGAAGGAAAAGAAAGCCCGCGTCGAAGACGCGCTCAACGCCACCCGCGCGGCCGTTGAGGAAGGCATCGTTCCTGGCGGCGGCGTCGCGCTCGTGCGCTGCGTCAAGAGCCTGACCGGCATCAAGGCCGTGGACGACGACGAGCAGTCCGGCATCGAGATCGTGCGCCGCGCCATCGAAGAGCCCCTGCGCCAGATCTCCGGCAACGCCGGCTTCGAAGGCTCCATCGTCGTGGCCAAGGTGCGCGACGGCAAGGACGGCTTCGGCTTCAACGCCGCCACCGGCGAATACGAAGACCTGATCAAGGCCGGCGTCATCGACCCGAAAAAGGTCACCCGCATCGCCCTGCAGAACTCCTCCTCAGTGGCCGGCCTGCTCCTGACCACCGAGGCGGCCATCGCCGAAAAGCCCGAGCCGAAAAAGGACATGCCCCCGATGCCCGGCGGCGGCATGGGCGGCATGGGCGGCATGTACTAGCCGACCCGTTTCCTCCAAGTTACCGTCACGGGGGCCGCGCGCTGGCGCGGCCCCCGTTTTTCATGACGACGGCCAAGGCCGTTTGGCCGACGCCGGCCGTCTTGCCCCCCGGCTCCGGCTGGTCTAGATTCCCCGCCAACGGAGGCCACATGACCGACGCCCCATCGCCGCCGCCGGCCGCTGCCGCCGCCCCGGACGCCCGGCCCTACGACCTGAGCAACCCGCAAGTGCTTCTGGCCTGGCAGCGCAACCACCTGGCCAACGAACGCACGTTCCTGGCCTGGTGCCGCACCGGGCTGGCCCTTTTTGGCTTCAGCTTCGTCATCGAGCGCTTCGACTTCTTCATCCGCCAGCTGCAAAACGTGCCCATGTTCGAGGGCATGGCCCACAAACACCTGCACACCGAGACCGTGACGCTGTCCACCTTCGGCGTAGGCGTCCTGGTGATGGTTGTGGCCGTGTGGCGCTTCTGGTACATCCGACGCTGCATCAACACCGGAGCCAAGACCTTTTCGCCGATCCCGGACGTGATTTTCACCGTGGCCGTGGTCGGCATGATCCTTGGGCTTTTTTCCGTGTTCTGGCATCTCATCATGCAGTGACCGCCAAGGAGGCCGCCGCCATGCGCCTAGCGACCGCCGCGTTCGTAATCATCCTCGCCTGCTGCCTGCTGTCTCCGGCCAAGGCTCCGGCCGCCCAGGCCGCGCCGCCCAAGCTCGCCCTGGCCCTGGCCGCCAGCGCCGCCGGCCGCCTCGACGACGCGCTTTTCAATGTGGAGCAAAGCGCCAAAAGCCTCGGCGCAGCCTACAAGGACCTCTACCGGGCAACGCCGGCCATGGTCCCCGAGGATCGCGGCCGGCTGCTGCAAAGCTACGCCGTCAAGGACGGGACCGTGGCCTTCCGCGACCTCCAGGGCCCCTGCGGCCCGGACCCGGCCGCCAAGGCCCCCTGCCAGTCCCTCTATTTCTACGACGGCGAAAACTTCACCGACAATCTCTTCCGGGAGCTGGCCGCCCTGTCCGGCCTGGCCCCGGCCATGGCCGCCGCCCACGGCGCGCTGCCCTACTCCTGGGTCTACCTGACCACCCCGGACCAGGCTTTCGCCATCTACCCCAACCTGCCCCTGGTCGAGGCCGTCAACAATTATAAGCCCACGGACAAGGACTTTTACACCGCCGCCGATTTCACGGCCAAGACCTGCGGCTGGCAGTCGCCCTACCTCGATCTGGCCGGCGACGGCATGATGGTCACGGTGTCCTGCCCGGTCTACGACGGCGAAACCCTGCTGGCCGTGTCGTCGCGCGACGTCACCATCCGCCAGCTCTCCGGCCGGGTGCTGGCCGACCTGGCCGCCATCCCCGGCACGCGGGCCTTGCTCATGAACCGGCGCGGCAAGGCCATCGCCGTCAGCGACCCCAAGCTCGCCGCCGCCATCGACGCCGTAAACGCCAAGGCCGAGGAGGCCGTGGTCTATTTCCGGGCCGACCGGGGGCTGGCCGCCATGGGCCTGGAAAAAGCCGAGGATTCGCCCGACGATGCCCTGAACGCCATCGGCGAGGCCGTCATCGAACGAGCCGAAACGGAAAAGAAGTGGCCCATGGCCTTTGTCTCGGGCAAGAACATGGTGCTGGCGGCGCGCCTTCGCGCCACAGGTTGGCATCTCGTGCTGGTGATGCCGCAAAAAGCAGTCAATTAATTGAAAGAAAAAGCCTTTCCCCACGGCGGTAATCTGCGCGCCCTGGCCGCCGAGGCCGGACGCGACCCCTGCGACATCCTCGACGCCTCGGCCAGCATCAATCCGCTCGGGCCGCCGCCCTGGCTGCGTGATGTCCTCAGCGCCGGCGTCGCCGACCTCGTCCACTACCCGGACCCGGACTGCACGGCACTCCTTGAGGCCGCCTCGGCCCGTTACGGCGCGCCGGCTTCCCATTTCGTGGCCGGCAACGGCACAAGCCAGCTCCTTTTCGCCCTGCCGCGCTGTACCGGCCTGGCCCGGGCGGTCATCCCCTCCCCGGCCTACACCGACTACGCCGTGGCCTGCCACAAGTCCGGCATGGACGTGCGCCGGCTGCCCGGCTCGGAGTTCGACGGATTCGCCCCCCAGCTCGACCGCATCGAGGCCGTGCTGCGCTCGCCCTCCATGGTGGTCATCGCCAGCCCGGCCAACCCCACCGGCGTCGTCACCGATGCCGGGGCCATCGTTGACCTGGCCGGCCGCCACCCCCAGAGCCTGTTCTTGGTGGACGAAGCCTTTGCCGATTTCGTGCCCGGCTTTGCGAGCCTGGCCGGCGAGGACCGGCCGCACAACGTGGCCGTGCTGCTTTCGCTGACCAAAAGCTTCGCCGTGCCCGGCCTGCGCCTGGGCCTGCTCGCCGCCAGCCCGGATCTGGCCGACTGGGTGCGCCGTACCCTGGCCCCGTGGTCGGTGGGGAGCCTCCCCCAGGCCGTGGGCCTGCGCGCCCTGGCCGACACGGCCTTTCTGGAAGAGACCCGGGCCGCCCTGCCCGGCCTGCGCCGTCGGTTGGCTGAAGGGCTGACTGGCCTTGGGCTGACGGTCTTCCCAAGCCAGGCCAATTTCCTCCTGGCCCGGCTGTCGCTTTCCGGCCCCAACGCCCCGGAGGTCTGCCGCCGGCTTTTAACCGAGCACGGCGTGGCCCTTCGCGACTGCACCAACTTCTCGGGCCTGTCCGACCGCTACCTGCGCGTCGCCGTGCGCCCCGAGGCCGAGACCGACCGCATCCTGGACGCCCTGGCCGCCGTGCTGGCCGCCTGCCCCATGCCCGCGTCCCGCCCCCGGCTCAAGACCCCGGCGCTCATGGTCCAAGGGACCACCTCCAGCGCCGGCAAGTCCGTGATGGCCGCCGGCCTGTGCCGGCTGCTCAGCCGGGCCGGCTACAAGGTCGCGCCGTTTAAATCCCAGAACATGTCGCTCAATTCCGGGGTCACGGCCGACGGCCTGGAAATGGGCCGGGCGCAGATCGTCCAGGCCCGGGCCTGCCGGCTCGCCCCGGACGCGCGCATGAACCCCATCCTTTTAAAGCCCACCTCGGAGCTCGGCTCCCAGGTCATCGTTCTGGGCAAACCGGTCGGGACCATGCGCGTAACGGAATACATCGCCTATAAGCCCACGGCTTTCGCCGCCGCCCGGGAGGCCTACGACACCCTGGCCGGCCAGGCCGACGTCATGGTCCTCGAAGGAGCCGGCAGCCCGGCCGAGGTCAATCTCAAGGCCCATGACATCGTCAACATGGCCATGGCCCGCCATGCCGGGGCAAGCGTGCTGCTGGCCGCCGACATCGACCGGGGCGGGGCCTACGCCGGGCTGCTGGGCACCATGGAATGCCTGCCCGAGACCGAACGGGCGCTTGTCGCCGGCTATGTGCTCAACCGTTTCCGGGGCGACGCCACGCTTTTGGCCCCGGCCAACGACTACCTCGCCCAGCGCACCGGGCGCGACGTGCTGGCCGTGGTCCCCTTCCTGCCCGACCTTGGCCTGCCCGACGAAGACTCCGTCACCTTCAAGGACGGCCAGTCCCTGCCCGATACCCCGCCGGCCGACCCGGCGCTGCTCGACATCGCGGTCATCGACCTGCCGCATCTCTCCAACGCCACGGACTGCGACGCCCTGGCCGTGGAACCCGACGCGCGCCTGCGCCGGGTGCGCGAGGTCGGTAAGCTTGGCCGGCCCGACGCCGTGCTGCTGCTTGGCAGCAAAAACACCCTGGCCGACCTGGCCTGGCTCAAGGATTCCGGCCTGGCCGCCGCCCTGACCACGCTCGCCGCCGACGGCAAAACCGAAATCATCGGCATCTGCGCCGGCCTGCAAATGCTCGGCGACGCCGTGGCCGATCCCCTGGGCCTGGAATCGGACCGCCGCCACGCCCCCGGCCTCGGCCTGCTGCCGCTCACCACCCGCCTGGCCGCCGAAAAAACCCTGACCGCCGCCGAGGCCGTCCACACGCCCACCGGACTGCCCCTTCACGGCTACGAGATCCACCACGGCGTCACCGAAATCCAAGGCAACGCCGCCGCCCTGGACGTCATCGCCGCCCGCCCCGACGGCCACCCCCTGGGCTACGCCCGCCAGGACGCGCCCGTATGGGGCGCGTACCTGCACGGCATCTTCGACGCCGACGCCTTTCGCCGCCAGTTCCTCAACACCCTGCGCCAGCGCCGGGGACAAGAGCCGATCACCCGGCTGACCCCCTACGACATCGACCCGGCCCTGGACCGGCTGGCCGATGTGCTGGAAGAACGCCTGGGTCTGGCGACGGTGCGCCGATTGCTGGGATTGTAACTGGGGAGAGTGCTGGGGAGGGAAATGAGGAGGGGAAGAAATAAGAATGCCTCCGGCGGCCAAAGGGGCTGAGCCCCTTTGG
>ALAO01000092.1 GCA_000307955.1 Solidesulfovibrio magneticus str. Maddingley MBC34
GCCGGGAGGGGCTAAGCCCCTCCCGGACCCTCCCTGACAGGGGGGAAAGGGGGCTGGCGTTGCCGATTGGGCGGGCGGGAGCCTTGCGTAGCGACGCCCTTACGACGCCGCAACACCAAAAAGTTGCGAAAAAGTTGTCCCGCCTCGAAAACGCCGGACGGCCGCGCCACGAAACGTGGAATGCGGCCGTCCGGTTCGCGTTTTTGGCGAAGGCAGAAAGAAAGCTGTTCTTTTGAGGCGTTGCGCGTCGGTCGGCCTGCCCCTACTCCACGGCTCGTGGACTGGGGTCGGCCGGGGCGGCGCTGGCCAGGGTGGGGTCGGGGCCGGGAGCGGCGGCGGCCGGAGCCGGGGTCGCCTTGGCCTTGGCCATCACCACGGCATGGTTGCGCAGCACCGAAGCCAGCACGTTGACCGAAAGCTTGTTGGCGGCGATGCGCGGAATGGCCGTGACCTTGGTGGTGGCCGAAACCGGGCTGTCGCCGGTGACGAACAGGTATTCGTAGCCGGCCTCGCGCAGGGCCCGGGTGTAGGACTCGCTGACCGCGCCGTAAGGATAGGCGAAATACTTGGTGTCGAAACCCAACACTTGGCGGAACCGCTCGCGGCTTTTGCGCACGTCGTCGCGGGCGAACTCCTCGCTCTTGGCCAGCTTGGGCGAATGGCTGAACGAATGGTCGGCGAAAACGACCTTGGGATAGGCCCGCAGCTTTTCGATGTCCGCCTGGGACAGCGTGACCTTGCAATAAGGATTGGCCGTGTAGGCCATGGGCAGAAACACGACAAAGGGCAGATTGCGGCGCTTCAAGACCTCGAAGGCGGCCATGACCGTGGCCCAGCCGTCGTCGATGGCGATGACCACCGCCCCGTCCGGGGGATTTTTTCCGGCCGCGATGGTGGTGGCCAGTTCATCGACGCCGATGACCTTGTTGCCGTTTTTTTCCAGAAAATCGAGCTGGGCCTCAAAGGCCGGCAGCGAGATGGACATGGAGGAGCGCACGCCGAAACTGTGGTAGACGAGAATGGTCGCGGCCCGGGCCGGCAAGGCGGCGAAAAACAGGCCGAGGACCGTAAAAACGGCGCAGCACAAGGCTTTGGCGCGCATAGGCACCCCCGATCGGACGGCCCGGCGGACGCGCAATCCGCCGGCCCCACGCCGGCGGCGCGAGGCGGGGCCGCATTATGGTTTGGTCGTACCAGAGCCGGACGCGTCACGCAAACGTCTTGCCGCGTCCATGATCGTGTTCACGTAAACCTGGCTGTGGTTGTAGCCGTAAAACACCTTGCGCATGGCTTCCTCGGACATGGGTTCCCGCCAGCCCATGGCCCGCAGGATATTGCCCAGGCTGGCCACGGCGTCGTCGGGGTCAAAAAGGTCGGCCTTGCCGTCGCCGTTGCCGTCCACGGCGTATTTGAGGGCATTGGAGGGCATGAACTGGCAGATGCCGATGGCCCCGTATATGGAGCCGGGGATGGACAATGGATCGATGCCCTGGGCCTCGGCGTAGCGCAAAAGCGCCCGCAGCTCGCCGTAGGCCCACTCGCCTTTCTCGGCGGCCTTGGCCTTGATCCAGGCCAGGCGGTCCGGGGCCGGCTTTTCGTAGGCAAAGGCCCGGGGCAGGCGCGAGACGTCTTCCCCGGCCACCAGGCTGGCCAGATTGACCACCGCCACCTCGTCGCCGAGGTAACGCCCCACCCTGGTCTCCACGGCCAACAGCGCCACCATGTACTCCTCGGGCACGCCGAAACGCTCCCGCGCCCGGGCCAGGGCGTCGCGGTTGCGCTGGTAAAATTCCCGGGCCTCGGCCAGCCGCTCGGGGGTGAGCACCACGTCGTGGACCTCGGCCTTGGGAAAACGCGGAAACGCCAAATCGGCCGGGGCGTGCTTGGGCGAGGCGTTTAGTTCAGCCAAAAGCGTTTCCGTGGCTGTGCCGAGCTGGGGCAGGCCCTCGGCGGCCTGATAGGCCTTGATGGACCAGCGGGTCATGCGGTCGAGTTTGCCGTCGGCCGGCCCGGGATGCCAGCCCAAAGCGATCAGGCGCGTCTGGATGTCGGTCACGAGCTTAAGCCCATACTTGCGCATATACAGGGCTGTCAGCTTGTCGGACATGGCGTTGGGGGAAAAGGCCATCTCGGCCCGGGAAAACAGCCGGCGGATTTTCCCTTCGGGCAGGCCGTCGGCGGTCAGGCGGGAAACAAGCGCCTCGAAGGCCGGGTCCACGGTGGAGGCGGCCACCGCCCCGCCAAGGGCCAGCGCCGCCGCGCCCAGGCCCACGGCCAGGGCCAGCCAGGCCAGCAAACGCCCCATCGCCGGTTTCGCCAGGGGAGAAGCGCCCATCAGGCCAACCGGGGCCGAGCCAACCCTGCCGCCAGCCGTGAAAGCGCCGCCACCACCAGCAGCGAAAAGAGCAGCCGCCCGACAAAGGTGCCCCACATGGTGGCCCCGATGAGGTACATCAAAAGCGTGTCCTCGATAAGGGCATGGGACAGGCTCATGAGGCTGATGGCCGGAAACACGTCGCGCCGTTCCACCTTGCCCTTGTGGACGTCGTGCATGATGAGCCCGCCGCCGTAGGCCAGGCCCATGACCAGGCCAATGACCGTGATGGTGGCCGCGCCGCCGCCGATGCCCATGAGCTTTAAAAAGGGCATGAGCGCCGCCTCGAAAAGGCGGGTGACGCCCAGGGCGTCAAGGGCCCGCATGAGCCCGACCAGACAGGCAATGACCACGTAGATCATGCCGAGGTTTTTGACTTCGCCGACGGCCCAGGTGACGAGGCTCCCGTCGTCGGCGGCCGGGGTGAACAGCAGCGGCGCGGGGTCGGTGAAAAGCCCGAAGGCGGTGAAAACGGCGTTCAGGAGCATGCCGCAGGCCATGCCGCAGCCAAGGCGCAGGGCGGCCTGGCCCCAGAAGCCCACGCCGCAGCGCTTGGCGATGGCCCCCTCGACGAAGATGTTGTGGGCGATGAGCATCATGGTGGCGATGACCGTGGCCTGGGCGACGCTAAGCGGCGACATGTCCGGGACCAGGGCGGCGTGGACGGCCAGGGCGGCGTAGAGGTTGTTGGCGATGGCCGTGGCCCAGGTCAGCCCGCATTCCGGCGGCAGCCCGACCAGGCTCATCAGCGGCCCCAGCGGCTTGGCCAGATAGGTTATCCAGCCGAGTTCCTTGAGGATTTTGACGCCTATGAGGATCGGGACCATGACCTTGAACAGGTCCAGGCAGATCTTCGCGGCGTCAAGGGCAACGGTGCGCGCGGCGCGCGGCAGGGAGGAAAGCGCGATGTCCATGAGGCAAACGTCCGGTTGCAGCTCGTGCCGTCTCCTCGAAAAGGGCCTTGGCCTTTCGCGGACAACACGCGCAATTTATGAATTTTCTTGAAATGCTGCTCGCGTCGAGTTCCAGGGCGCGCCCCTAGGGCAGCACCTTGCCGCCCCGGGCCATGTCGACGTAGGCGGCGTAGGCGGCCTCGGTCATGATGCCCGAGCCGACGTAGACGGCGCGCCAATCCTCGGTGGACAGGCTCGTGCCTTCCATGGCCGTCTGGAGCTGGATGTCGTAGACCATGATGGTGAGGTAGTCGCGGGCGGCCTGGTTGCCGGCCTTGGCCTGGGCCAGGGCGACCTCGGTGGTGGCGGCGGCGTTGTGGCCGGCGGCCCAGGGCGCGACGTAGACGGCCCGGGCCAGCCGGACGTAGTCGTCGCGGGTTTCGGCCCGGGGGGCCTTGACTTTGGCTGCGGCCACGGCGGCGCGCACCATGGCCACGTTGTCGGCGTTAAGGGCCATGGCCGCCGATGCCTTGGCCGTCTCTTCGGTCTTGCCCTGGCCGAAGCCGGCGCAACCGCCAAGCGACAGGGCCAGGGAGAGGGTGAGGATCAGGGCGGCAAACGCCGAATGGGCCTTCATTTTCGCCTCCGGAAGTGAAGGCCGAGACAAAACCATGTTCCGGTCCGTTTGTCCATGGCGGCGGCCCGCCCGAGCGCGCCGCCGCCGGGGTTGCGTCTATTTTTTCGAGAAGGTGTCGTAGGCGTCGAGGATGCGCGACGAATAGACGAAAGCCGCGCCGGTATTGAGGGTGATGGCCACGGCCAGGGCTTCGAGAAGCTCCTCGCGGGACGCGCCGGCTTCGGCGGCGGCCTTGGCGTGGACGGCGATGCAGGTGTCGCAGCGGGTCGTGGCGGCCACGGCCAGGCTGATGAGTTCACGCGTCTTGAGGTCCAGGGCGCCGTGGGCGCTGCCCGCGCCGTCCAGGGCCTTGTATCCGTCCATGATGCCCGGATTGCCCTTGGCCAGCGCGCCAAGCGCCTTGACGGCCTCGCCCAAGGATTCCTGCCAATTCACAACCATTTACGGCCTCCTGAAGTTTGCCGCCAAGGCGGCGTTGCCGGCGGCGCGGACCCCTCCGCTGCCGGATGCTTCCTTGGTGGCCGAGTTCGGGCCGCCGGTCAAGGGCGCGCCGCGTGTCCGGCGCTACCGCCTGCCGCGCCGGGCCAGGACCTTTTCCACATAGGCCTGGGTCTCGGGGATGTCCGGCACGGTTCCACCCCTTTTGACCCGCCCGGGGCCGGCGTTATAGGCGGCCAGGGCCAGGCGCACGTCGCCGTAGGCGTCCATCAGGGCGCGCATGTAGCGGATGCCGGCCTCCAGGTTGTTGGCGCCGTCAAAGGCGTCGGCCAGCCCCAGGTCGCGGCCGGTGCCGGGCATGATCTGCATGAGTCCGGCCGCGCCCTTGGGCGACACCGCGCGCACGGCAAAGCCCGACTCCACCTCCACCATGGCCCGCACCAGCTCGGGGTCCAGGCCGTGGCGGCGGCAGTAGTAGCGGATGAAGGGATAGACCTTGGACTGGTCCGTGCCGGCCGGCAGGCGCATGTAGTCAAAAGGCTGAAATTTGTCGTCGAGCTTGCGGTTGCTCAAATGGACCGCGCCCTTGGCGTCGCGGTATTGGTAAATGGCGTCGCCGGCCGGAGCCTGTCCGGCCAGACAGCAAAGCAGCAGGAAGACGGCGAAAAGGACTGGCATGGGCCGATTGTGCGCACTCGGGCGGCGTTTGGCAACCGGCGTCAGCGTCGGAAGTCCAGGGAAAAATCGTAGATCGCCACGGTCTGGACCGCGCCGCCCGTGCCTTCGGTCCAGCCGAAGCGGATGACGTCCAGGCCGGTGTTGTACCGGCCGGAAAGCGTCGTCGTGTGGTCAATAAGCGGCAATTCGGCGGCATAATCGGCGGTGACGTCATCCAGGCCGGCAGCGGCCGGATCGACCCACACCTTGAGGCGGTACGTGCCGCTGGTGGTTCCCGCGCCGGCGCGATGCAGCTCCAGGCGCAAGGCGTGGACCTGGCCGTCCTCCAGCCAGTTGGGGCCGGAAGCGGCCTTGCCCTTGGCGACGTAGCCGGTTGAGCCGGCTGTCGGGTTCGCGCCGACGCCGTGGGCATTGTCGTCGTAGCTGGCGTTTCGTCCGGAATTGTCTCCCCAGTAGACCACGGCGACATGGTTCTCGTTTCCGGCATCGTGCCGGTTGTTGACTTCGGTCTCTTTGCCCTTGCCCAAGTTGGGGTAGGTGTCCACCTCGACGGCCAGTTTCGGCGGGGCGATGCCGCCGCCCGAAGGTCCGGGACCGGCGTAGCCGAGCAGTTCGCCCATGGACCCCGAAGCCGGGCCGCCCGAAGCGGTCGCCGGGTCGTTGTCGGCGGCAATGACCGCGAAAGTGTAGCCGTCGGCGCAGGACGTGGAATCCTCGGAAGTGTCGTAGCAGGAAAACGTGAAGCGGAAAAAGGCGCGCAACCCCTTGCCGAGGGTGCACGCGCCGTCCTTGCAGACGCCGCTTGGGCAAGGCGTCGCCGGACAGACGCCGTGATCGCCGCCGTACCAGACGGCGCCGTTGGTATTTTTGGCGTCGCTACCCAGCCGCAACCAGCCGCCGGCATAGCGGCTGGCGTTGGCGGCCCACAGCGTGGCCCAATCCGACTCGGACCAACCGCTTTGGGCGTTGGACAGGTCTTTGTCGAAGACCAGGACCGCGTACTTGGAATTAGCGGTCTTGCCGACGACCGGAAGGACGAAGTCCTCGATGTCGTCATCGAAGGTGATGGGTTTTGCGGACTTGCGTTTGGCCGTGAGGAGGCAATTGGCGTTTTCGGCGTAGCTGCCCAGGCTCGTGACCGTGTAGTAACCCTGGGCGTCTGGCCCGGACTGGGCAAGGGTGAATGTGCCGCCGGCCAGGGAATAGGTCCCTGTCATGTCGGCGGACCAAGCATTGAGGCCGGACAGGGCGAGGTAGTAGGCGCGAGCGTCTTGAACGCCGGCCAGGGATGTGGAGAGCGTGCCGGAATAGAGTTTGGCGACAGTGGCGGACAGGGCAGCGAGGAGCGTTATGGCGATGAGGACAGAGAGGAGGGAGCCGCCGGAATCAGCACACTGTCCCTCACATTTCCGAAAGATATGAGCAGGGGGTTGTAACGCCAAGCTGCATCACCCCAGGCGACTTGGCGTAAAATATCACAACAACGATACGAAAGCCGCCCAATTCTCGATACAGCCTTATACAAGACCCGTAAAATTAGGCAATGATATACAATAACAAGTGACAATAGGCACAGTTATATAAAAAAAGGACCGCCTGTCTATCGAAATGACAGACTTATATTACGGAATTCTATTTGCTGCGCCGCCACGCCCGAGCCGCTGGTAAATCCCCAAAGGAAATTGGAAAATGCCGTCGCTTCGCTGGAAGAGAACGTCTTGGTGTCAGAAACGGACACACCAGTAAGATTTTTCGATGCAGCAATATTCGCGTAATTGAAATCCGTTTTGGTATCGCTCAACGTCCCGACGTGGTTTGCAGTAGTTGTTCCGTAGATTTCATTGACGCAGCTCGTATTGAGATTATCGCCCTTGCATGTTCCAACATAATTCTTGATGGTGATTGTTGAACCGGTCTTGAGCACGTCCAGTCTTAAAAAATACGTTCTCCCGACTTGGAAGTCATCGACGTATTGCAATTTGCTGCCCGCAGTGTTTGGCGCGTTATCGCCAGAACCATGCCGGACGTCTGTATACCGTTTGACGTTTCCGTTGAAACCGGAACCAGGCCCGGGACATGTCTTGCGCAAATAAGCACTGTCCGACCCCCAATAGACAATACCAACATGATCACTCTTTGACCCAGACGTAGAATCATCCATAAAAGCATTATCATCCGTACAGCTTGACTTCTTAGATGTCGGATTCCACTTACTACTATCCGTTGTGTTTGTATATGTATCGACCTCAATGCCAAATTTTGGCGGATTTAAACCTTTTGCGTATCCGCTTTTGTCAACATATTCAAGAATTGATGACGCAAAACCTCCATCAGTAGAATCATAAACACGGGAATCCCCCGCATATCCCAGCAAACCGCCTTCCGCGGAATCACCGCCTGACGAAAGATAATTATTTTGGGATCCATTAAGGATAGCCACGACAAAACCATCGCCGACAGTCGTGAGGAATTTAAACGTCAAGAACATGCGTATGCCCTTGCCAAACGGGCTAACGCCATCAACGCTGTAACCGGTATTGGTGCCGGCAAACCATACGTTGCCGAAACCGTAATAGTAGTCCTTGCCGACAACAATATTCCGCGTGATGATATCGCCCGTATCTGTTCCTTCTGGATAGGTACGTTTATCATCAGCAGCGTAGGCGGCATAATTGGGGCGGTTGGAAGGATTGACGAAGTTATAACTTCCCAAATTAGGAGGAGTGACTGGCGGAGTCGGCGGAACCCAAGAATATGCCTTAGTTGCATTCAAGATGCAATTTGCTTGTTTTGCAGAGCCAGACGCAAGAACTATGCCACGAGACTGAATATTATAATCAGTTCCACTTCCTTTTGTTAACGCCAATTCAAATTTCTGCCCTGAATTAATGGTGTATGTCCCATTAAGAATCACCGGATTCCAAGCAGAAGCATCAGGATCATTTGTTTTCAAATCTATCATTGTGTCTACAAAATTTATACCCGAGACAGCTGCGTAATAGGCATCATCAAGTCTGTTCCCTTGAACTTCCGTATTTGTCGCGGAACCATGCAATCGCGCCAAGCTCGCCCCAATAACGCTCATGACGATGATCGCTCCGATCACCACGAAAAGCACGCTGCCGCGAAGCTTGTCATCGCTCCAGAACAGCCCTTTGCAAAACAACATGCCTCCCTCCTCGATCCCTACAGGTTCTTGAGGGTGAATTGAGATTTTAACATTTGAGTCTTGGTACCAACCGTGATTGTCAATGTGGTCGTAACATACTGAAGAGTACTAACAGTGGCCGTCGAACTATCCTTCTGCATCAAAAAAGCCGATACATTTTCACACAACGGAACACCATTCAAACTCAATACCTTTGTCGAAGAATTATATGAAATCGTATTATCCACTCCGGTCGATCCATCTAGGGAAGCAAACTGATATGGGTTGGAATAGGCTGTGGCCGAAGGGCTATCTAGCACAAAGGATTTGGCCGTCGCCGTCTTATCAATGGTCGTCACCTCGGTGAACAGGCGATTCATGGCGATTTGCCCTTGCTGAATCGCAACATCAACATCCTTTATGGATGAATAGAGTCGGATAAACCGGGCATATCCTACAGCGGCAAACGCGCCGAGGAGTCCCAAGATCACGAGGACGCAGATGATTTCGACAAGAGAGAAGCCGTTATTTTTTTTCATACCGCTAACTGCTTGACGCAAAAAGCATAGTCAAGGATTCGCCCGTACCGGTGTTCTTCAACGTGAGCACATAGTAAGTACCTGTTGTCGCGGCAGTATTCACGACAAAGGTTGTTCCGGAAAGCGTACAATAACCTGTTTTAGTTGTATCAACGGAAAATCCAGTTGGAAAAGATGAATACGAATCAATATAACTCTTAAATTGAGCCAGAGTCCTACTTTTCTGCGCTTGAATCATCTGCTCCATCAACGACTGCAAATTCACTTCATTGCTCAAATTCTGCAACGCCGTCGCATTCCCTTTGATCGCGCCGGAGAGCATCGGTCCGGCCAGGGACGCGAGCAGTCCGGCCAGGACCAGGGCAATGACAATCTCGATGAGCGTAAAACCTTCCCTGGCTCGACGCATGGCCAACCTCATTGGGCAAAGCCCGTTTTGGCGTATATCGTCATGGACTTGCCGGTATCGCCGGTGAACGTCACGGTCACATCGTTACCCAGCACCGCCAACGGCGCGGTCTTCAAATATTCCGCGCCGGCCGACGCATTCGAACCGCCGGACGCCGCCAGCCGGCCACGATAATCGAAAATGATTTCTTTTTTCCCGCCATTGCTGACAGCGTTGCTCGACGACATGGTCACAACGCTAGACAAGGTGCGCGTGTTCGCGCCCACGCCCGGCAGGATCGGATTCGTTTTCAGGTCGGGATTGTTGGTGAAAAGCGAGTAGGACAGGCCGTCGGCGGCGATGCTGATGCCCCAGGTGGAGATGTCGCCCATGGCGCGCTGCTGGGCATAGCGCAGGCTGGCCTTGAACACGTCAGCTTCGGTGGCGGCGGTGATGTTGCTCGTCGAGTATTTGCTAATGGCGACGGCAGCCAAAACGCCAAGCAGCACCAAAACAACAACAATTTCGACAAGAGTGAACCCGCGACGACACGCGGCCCAACGCCTTGAAGGCTGTCGCTTCGGGCCAACGCTTTGACAAATCATGCTTTCTCCGCCATGCTGCAAGACGCTTCCGACAACAATTCCAGCCGACTTAACTGAGCTATAACCATTTCCGGGTCCTATGCAAATCGAAAAGAATCCGCTCTGGCGGATCGGGAAACACCCGCTCTTCTGGGGCTGCCTGCTGCTGACCGCCGTCACCGTCCTCAACAACTGGCCCATGGCCGCCTTCGGTTTTGCCTGGGATGACTACGGCTATGTGGTCAAGAACTACCCCATACAAGACCCGGTTTCGCTCAAAAGCCTCCTGTGGTGCCTGACCGCCTTTGCCGAAGCCAACTGGCACCCCATGACCTGGCTGGCGCTGCACCTGCAATTCCAGCTCTTCGGCCTCAATTCCGGCGGCTACCACGTCACCAACCTGCTCCTGCACATCGCCAACACACTGCTGCTCTACGCCCTGCTCTACCGCACCACCCGCGCCGTGGGCAAAAGCCTGTTCGTGGCCGCGATTTTTTCCGTGCATCCCCTGCACATCGAGTCCGTCGCCTGGATTTCCGAAATAAAAGACGTGCTGAGCACCTTTTTCTTCCTGCTCATGCTCCATGCCTACGTCGGTTACGCCAAACACCCAGGTCTTTGGCGCTACGGCCTGGTCGGCGTGCTCCTGGCCCTGGGCCTGGCCTCCAAGCCCATGCTGGTCACCGCGCCCTTTGTCATGCTCCTGCTCGACTACTGGCCGCTCGGCCGCTGGACCGGCGGCCCCGAAGCCGTCCTCCCCCACACGGCCGCCCCACGCTTTTCCGCCCGCCGGCTTATTCTGGAAAAGCTGCCATTTCTCGCCATGGTTGGAGTGGTATGCATCCTGACTTTTTTGGCTCAGCGTGAGGGAGGGGCGGTCATAGGCCTCAGCGCCGTGCCGATCCTTATGCGACTCAGCAATGTGGCAAATTCATACGTCATGTATGTTTGGCGTACATTTTGGCCATGGCCGCTGTCATTCTTCTACCCCTACGAGCAAATTCCAACTTGGCGTTTAATTATCTGCGTTGTTACGTTGACGGCTCTATCGTTTCTCACTTGGAAAATTCGACGCATAAAGCCATATTTATTATTTGGCTGGCTATGGTTTTTAGGTACACTAGTCCCCGTCATAGGCATTGTACAAGTCGGCTCTCAATCGATGGCTGACCGTTATATGTACCTTCCTTCTATCGGATTAATTATCTGCATAACATGGCTATTGGCCGATATTCGAAAAAAATTGAGATTGAGCCTACTTCTGCCAACAACATTATCAGTCGCCGTATTACTCGCTAGCATGTGTATTAGCCTAGACTATCTCCTCAACTGGAGGAGCGACGAAGACTTGTACGCATACGGCATAAAAGTCAATGAAGACAATTACATTGCTCATAATAATTTTGCCATCATACTTACGCAAAGGAACAAGAGACAAGAAGCAAAATCGCATTTCAACAGGAATATAAAGCTTGCGCCCAACGCCTCAGGAGGACGAAGCAGCTTAGCGGCGCTATCCCTCGGAGAGGGAGACCCTGCCCAGGCCCTGGAGCACATACTACCGGACCTGACCCTCAACCCCTCTAACTCACTGACTTTCATGACGCTCGGGTTGATTTTCGACCAAGTCAGAGACGATGCCATGGCTGAACAATTCTTCAAACTAGCACTGCAACGCAACCCGCCACGCCCACAAGTGCCAGCAGCATTGGCCGCCTTGCTCATACGTCAAAGGCGCTACGACGAAGCCTTGGACCTCATAAACGAACAGGCGCCAAGGTTGCACGACAGGGAACCCATCAAGGCTATCCTCATGTGGTGCACCGGACTAGCCTATCTCCACAAAGGACTCGCGGAACAATCCCACGAAGCCTTCCGCGAAGCTTTGCGTTTACAGCCAACGATACCCAACGGATACCATGGCCTCGCCCGCCTAGCCTTCTCCCAGCAAAATCCGCAGGCTGCGATCGATGACCTCAAGATCGCACTGAGAACCTTACCGAACGATCCCACCGCCAGGGCTCTCTTGGGGAAAGCCTACGAACAGCAAGGACATAACGGGAAGGCATATGTGCAACTTCGGCGAGCGCTGGATTCAAGACAAGGAAAGATGGATGAAAACGATGCTGCGGATGCGCACCTTGGCTTGAGCAGACTTTCCCGCCTTTTCGGCCAGGAAGCGCAAGCGGATCAGCACGCTGCTCGTGCCCATGATTATCGAACCGTTTTACGCCCGAATGGGATGCCGGCCCTGCGCCAACACCTTATGGCCGCTCACGTTGCCTCACCGAGGGCAGAATAATCACCAAGACAAATCCACAATCAGCCCATTCTTTCGTTACGGAGTGGATATGCGATACTGTCTCGCTATCCACTCCGCATCTCAGACCGAATTCAATCTATTGCGGGATAGTAAATTGATACGTCATCGCGGACGTTTCAGCAGACACGTTCGCCCACCATTTCGCCGGCCCGACGTTGGCGTTGAGCGTACCGGTCACGCCGACTTTAACCACATTGTTCGCGGCAGAGTAGGTGCCGACAAAATCGCCCACCGTGGCCGACGTTTCGCCCTGCCCCCACGCCCCAGCGACAGTCGGCGTATTAATGACGGCCGAATGGTAGTCATTGGTGGCGGCCGTCACCAGGGAAGGTATCGCGCCCATGGCGGTCTTGATCTGGGCCTGCTTTTGCAAGTCGTTGTACTTGGGAATAGCCACCGCCGCCAAAATGCCGAGAATGACCAGCACGGCGATGATTTCGATCAGCGTGAAGCCCTGCTCGCCTTGCCGAATGTTTCTCACCTTTTCCATCTGTCTCCTCCTGTTTGTTCGCCTTGCGGCGTTTTCTACAAAGCATAAACCATGCCCGGTCCCAATTCACGGGGAAATCCGGAATATCCGCAACGGTCCAAGCCTGGGAAACCGTTGCGGGGCCTACCTTCCGTGACGGAATCCTCCAAAAAATGATGCCCTATCCTACAAAATTTGATGACTCACAGGTCTTCATCCGCCTTCGCCACGAAACGGCCCCACGGCGATGCCAAGCTTTTTGACCCGATGCCACAGGCTGCGTTCCTTGATCCCCAACAGCGCCGCCGCCCGGGACTGGACGCCGCCGGTGCGCGACAAGGCGGCCTCGATAAGTGTTCGCTCGTAAGCGGCCAGCCGGCTATCCAGGTCTGCCGCCTCGTCGCCGGCCGCCGCCTCGGCCGGCCCCTGGGCGGAAAGTCCGGGCAGATGGCGTGGCGCGATCTCCGCATCGCCGGCCAGCACCGTGGCCCGCTCCAGCACGTTTTTCAGTTCCCGCACGTTGCCCGGCCAGTCATGGGCCAACAGCCGCTGCAAGGCCTCGACGGAAAGACCCGCCCCGAGCCGAAATCCCTCCAGAAAACGGCCGGCCAGGAGGGGAATGTCTTCCCGGCGTTCCCGAAGCGGCGGCAGGCGCACCGGAAACACATTGAGGCGGTGAAACAGGTCTTCCCGAAACCGTCCCTGGCGGATCATTTCCGGCAGGTCGCGGTGGGTGGCCGCCACCACCCGGACGTCCAGGCGCAGGGGTTTGCCGCCGCCCACCCGCTCAAACTGGCGCGATTCAATGGCCCGCAGAATCTTGGCCTGGGTTTCCGGCGGCATGTCGCCGATTTCGTCAAGAAACAGTGTCCCTTGGGCGGCTTTTTCGAATTTGCCGATTTTGCGCGACACCGCGCCGGTAAAGGCTCCCCGCTCGTGACCGAATAGTTCGCTTTCAAGCAGCCCCTCCGGGATGGCCGCGCAGTTGACCGCCATGAACGGTCCCTTGGCCCGGCCGCTTTTTTCGTGAAGGCTTTGGGCCGCCAGCTCTTTGCCGACGCCGGATTCACCAAGCAGCAAGACCGTGGAGTCCGTGGCCGCCACCTTGAGAAGCTGCGAGAAAACCGCCCGCATGGCCCGGCTCTCACCCACCATGTTCGGGAAAAGCGCCCGGGCGTCCATGGCGCTTAGAAGCTCCACGACCTGATCGAACACCCCCTCAAGCCGGTCCAGCTCGTCACGTGAACTCGCCGCCGGGGCCGGTGTTTGGGCCAGGACGTCGATCTGGCGGGTCGACTGCAAAAACCGGCGAATGGGCCGGCGCACCCACAAAAGGAGCCCCGTGGCCGCCAGATAGACCGCGCCGCCGGACATCAAGCCCAGAATTTCGGCGTGCCGCCACCAGAAAAGCCCCGGCCAAAGCGACCCGGCCGTCAAAATGGGCAAGGCGGCCACGCCGCCCAGGATGCCGGGCACGAGAATAAGCAGGCTGCCCCCGACAAGGGGGGACTTCGTTTCCCGGGAGGACTCCCGATTCGTGCGTTTTGACGCGGCCACAAGGACCTCACATGCGGGTGGACGCCTGGGTCAGGTCCCACATGGGCATGAAGATGGCCAGGGCGAAGAAACCGACCACGCCGGCCAACCCCACGATGAGCACCGGCCCCAGGGCGTCGGATAGGCGCTTGACGGCAAAGGCCACCTCGGCGTCGTAGTGTTCGCTTATTGCCGAAAGCATCTCGTCGAGATTGCCCGATTCCTCGCCCACGGCCACCATGGTCACCACCATGGGCGTGAAGTACTTGGCCCGGGACAGCGGCCCGGCCAACCCCTGGCCGGACTTGATCATCTCCTGGATGCGGCGGAATTCCTTGGCGATGGCCGCGTTGCCGATGGTGCCGACCAGGATGTCGATGGTGGTCAGCACCGGCACGCCGCTAGCCTGCAAAATGGAGAAGATGGCCGCGAACCGCGACATGGCCGCCTTGCGCAGGAGCACCCCGACGATGGGAACGTGCAAGAAGAAGGCGTCCCGGGTCACCTTGCCGTTTTCCGTGCGAAACCACAGAAAAAGCGCGAATACGACGCTCAGGAAAACGCTGAGGGTGAGATACCAATACTCGCCGACGACGACATGCATTTGCATGGCCATGCGGGTGGGCCAGGGCAGTTCGATCTTGGCGCTGGCGAAAACGCCGGCAAAGGTCGGCACCACGAATTTGAGGAGAAAGAAAAACGCGCCGAAAAGGGCTATGACGACCGTGATGGGATATTGCAGGGCGGACTTGATGTCCGTGCGCACCTGATGCTCGTGGGAGATGATGTAGATCAGACGCTCCAGCACCGCCGGCAGCGCGCCGGCCGCTTCGCCGGCCCGCACCATGCTGACGAACAGCTCGTTGAACACGCCCTTCTGGGCGGCCATGGCCGCCGAGATCGACGAACCCTTTTTCACCATGTCCGACATGCGGGCGCAGACCCGGCGCAGCTTGGGGTTTTCCGACTGCTGCTCCAGCACCCGCAGGATTTCGAGCATGGACAGACCGGCCCCGAGCATGGTGCGCAACTGCTTGGTGAAAAGGATCATCTCCTGGGCACTGATGCTTGTCAGCGCATCCTCAATGGATTCGCCAAAGCCGCCGGTGGCCGCCGCCGCCACGCCTTTGCGCACGGCCACGGGAATGTAGCCCATGCCCAGAAGCCGCGTGCGCACCGCGTCGGCGGTGTCGGCCTCAAGGACGCCCTTGACCGGATTGCCGGCCTCGTTGATGGCTTCGTAGGCGAATTGCGGCACCGTCGTCTCCCAAAGTTCCGTGCGCTGTCCGATCCGACCTAAAAGCACGGGCCAACTGATCGTATTCCCGTTTGTGCGACAAATGTGCGTCGGCCGTCAAGGCGGGATCGCCGGCCCTTCCCAAGCAACAGGGTTGACTCAAGGACGCGGGCCGTCGTCACGGCACGGAAAGTATTCCTGGCAGGACAGTCCGAGGAATCGCCAACACTAGACGAGCACGGCCGAGGAGGCTTCCTCGAAGGTGGTCTTGCCTTCCAGTATCTTCAGGCGCGCGTCGTCCTGCAAAAGTTTGAGACGTCCTGAATCCGCCGCGAAGCGGGTGATCTCCCGCGAGGTGGCCCGGCGCGCCACCATCTCCTGGATCTCCTCGTCCATGACCAGGATCTCAAAGAGTCCCAGCCGGCCCTTGAAGCCCGAGTCGCCACACATGAAACAGCCCCGGCCGCGCATGAAGACCGAGCCGGCCGTGTCTTCGAGATTCCAGAAACGCAGTACTTCCGGGCGCGGCGTATAGGGCTCGGCGCAGTTGGGGCACACCCGGCGCACCAAGCGTTGGGCGATGGACACCATGAGGGTGGAGGAAACCAGGAACGGCTCGATGCCCATGTCCATAAGGCGCATGACCGCCCCGGCGGCGTCGTTGGTGTGGACGGTGGAGAGCACCTTGTGGCCGGTGAGCGCCGCTTGCGTCGCGATGGCCGCCGTTTCGGCGTCGCGGATTTCACCCACGAGCACCACATCCGGGTCCTGGCGCAGGGTGGAACGCAGGGCGCTGGCGAAAGTCATGCCGGCCTTGCGGTTGAGCTGCACCTGGCGCACGCCCTCCATGCGGTATTCGACCGGGTCTTCCAGGGTGATGATGTTGATGTCGGGCCGGCTTATTTCGCGAAGCAGGGCGAAAAGCGTGGTGGACTTGCCCGAGCCCGTGGGGCCGGTGGACAGAAACAGGCCGTAGGGCTTGTCCACCACCAGCTTGATCTTGGCCAGATCGTCTGCGGAAAGCCCGAGATCGTGAAGGAACAGCCCGCCGCCGCTCATGTCGAGCAGGCGCAGCACGAGGTTCTCACCGTAGATGGTCGGCAGCGTGGAGACGCGGATATTGATCTCCTTGCGGTCGATGGCCACGGAGAACCGGCCGTCCTGGGGGATGCGGCTGACGGCGATGTCGAGGTTGCCGAGGATTTTGATGCGCGAAATGATGGGCAGGATCATGGGCTTGGGCGGCGAGGGCACGGCCTTGAGCTTGCCGTCGATGCGCATGCGGATCTGCACCTGGTCGCGCTCGGGGCTGATGTGCACGTCGCTGGCCCCTTCGCGCACGGCCTGGGACAACAGCGAATTGACGAAGCGCACCACCGGCGCTTCCCCGGCCCGGTCCTCCAGGGAACTGAGCTGCATCTCGTCGCTGACCGCGACCGAGGGCGTTTCCTCGCCGTCGCGCATGGATTCAATGCTGTCGAGCACGCCCTCGCTGCCAAGGCCCATGCCGTAGACGGCGCTGGTCAGGTAGCCCAGTTCACGCTCGGTGCAGATCACCGGCTCGATTTCGCAGTTCTTGTAGATCTCGATGTCTTCGATGGTGGTGATGTCCAAGGGATCGGGCATGGCCACGCGGATGAGGTTGCCGACCTTGGACAGGGGCACGAGCTTGGAGCGAAGCGCCATCTCGGCCGGCAGCAGCTCGGCCAAGTTGGAGGTGACGGGGTAGCGTTCGGGCGTGTACTTGACCAGCCCCATCTGGCGGCTGATGAGGTCGACGATGTCGGCCTCCTTGACCGTGCCCTCTCGCACGAGCTGCTGCCCCAGGCGCAGGCCGCTGCGCTTGCCGGCGGCAAGGGCCTGACGCAACTTGTCCTCGGTGACAAGCCCGGCGGCGACGAGCATCTCGCCCAGGCGCAAACGTCTTCTTGGCTCCATGATCCCACTATCCTTGCCGTGAAGCGCTCAAGGCGGCCCTTACGGCCGCGCTTCGCGCACGGCCGTTTCGCTGTCGGCCACCTGTCGGGCATGTTCGCGCGGCGCCCCGGCCAGCTTGGGGTTGCTCCGACGTCCGTTCCAAGGGCCGAGGTCGGTAAAAGCCGTGGAACCCGTCGGGTACCTATCGACGATCTCGGCATGCCCGGCCAGCTCGCCCGGCAATTCGGACAACGCGGTTTCCGCGGACAAGCGGTTGGCGTACAAGGCGGCCGCCACCACGTCGAACCGCAGCCCAACGTCGGGCACGTTGACGCAGTACAAAGACAAGGTCGGATCGACTCCCGAGTGGCGAGCGATGAAGGCCAGCCCCTTGTCGAGGTTGTCGAAGGCGGCCACGCGCACCATGCACGCGCCTTCCGGCAACGGCTCGGCGGCAATGGCCGGGAAAACGACGGCATCGCCGGCCCGCAGCCGCTGGAGATCCACGCTCGGATTGGCCTTGGCCAGCTTGGCCATGACGGAACGGCCGCCGTTGCCGTAGACCCGGGCGGCCAGCTTGGTCGCGGCCCAGCCCGGACGTACCACGGATTGGCCCAGGGTTTCGGGCGCGGCGGGAGCCGTAGCGCTCGTCTTGGCCACGGCGGCCGTGGCCGGCGCAGCGGTTTCCACGGCCACGGCGCGGCCGATGCGTCCGGCATTGGCCGTGCCGGCCACGGCCGGTTCGGCCGGCATGGCGGCGGCGGACAGGGCCAGGGACGCGCCAAGCCCTTCCAACGCCGTGGGATTGGCCGGCGACACATGGACCACCGAAGGGGCCTGGGGAGCTCGGGGGGGGCTCACGGCCGGCGCGGCCGCGACTTCGGCGGCCGGACTGGCCGCAGCTTCGGCTGCCGGACTGGCTGCGGCTTCGGAGAGGGCCGGGGCTTGTTGCCCGGCAGCCACGACGCCGGCCAGTTCCGGCGCATACAGCGCCTGGGCCGTGGGGATCGCGGGCGACGGCGAGGCGGCCGGCGAGGCGGCCGGTTGCGTGGGCGCGGCGAGCAAGGCGTCCAGGCGGTTTACGGCGTCCTTGGCCACGCGGGACAGATTGGGCAGGTCGGGCAGGTCGGGCAGGCCGGACAGGCCGGACAGGCCGGGACCGGCCAGGGAAAACGCCAGGACCAAACCGGCGCAGGCCGCGCCGGCGACAGCAAGACGAGGCGCCCGGGGCAGCCGGGACAGCAGGGATCGGCCGCCGGCCGCCTCGCGCTCGGCCCGGCCCACCAGCCACCAACTGACCCGGGGCTTGCCAAAGCCCACGGCCAGCAACATGGACAGATGGCACAACCGCACGATCTTGCGCGGATGCCCGCCGGTGCGGCGGTGGATGCGGCGCAGGGCGGCCGGGGTGAACACGTCGGGAGTTTCTCCCTCGGGGGCGCAGTGAGCCAGACGCGTTTCGATCATGCGCCCGGTCTCGGCGCGGTTTAAGCATTCCAGGCGATAGCGGTAATTGACCCGGTCGTCGAGGTTGGGCCGGGCGGCCAGGGTCTCTTCAAATTCGCTCTGGGCGAAGATGACGATTTGCAGGAGCTTCTGCGTGGCCGTCTCGAAGTTGAGCAGTTCGCGCAACAGTTCCAGGCAATCGGGGGTGATCTTTTGGCCTTCGTCGATAATAAGGGCCACGGTGCGGCCCTGATCGCCGCTGCGCCGGGCCAGCTCGGCCTTGACCACTTCCTTGAGAATGATGGGATCACGCCACAGGGAGGCGGCGTCGAGGCCGAAAAGCGCGAGGATCGAGAGCAGGAAATCAGTGGTGGTAGCGCAGGCCGGATCGTCAAGGAGATAGGCCTCGATGTCGCCGTCGGCCCCAAGGACGCGCGTCAGTTCCCGGGCCAGGGTGGTCTTGCCCGCGCCCACAGCCCCAAGGACCACATTGAGCCCCCGGCGAAGCCGCACGCCGATCTCCATGTGCTGCAGGCACTCCAGATGCGTCCTTGACCGGTAGAGCATGTCGGGATCGGGGGAATTGGAAAAGGGTTCCCGCGTCAGTCCCATTGCCAGATAGTAGCTCATGGCCTTCTCCTGTCTTGCGCCGGCGCGGCCGCGACCGGCTTCTTGACCGGGCCGCGATATCATCCCGGCCCGGCGGCTCCCTGTTGTCGTCTACTGCGTCAATGAGCCGATCTTATCCGTCTCGGCGGCGTCGGACGGCCGGATCATGGCCACGGCCGGCGGCGGAGCTATGGGTTTTTCCTTGAGGATGGTCGGCGTCACGAAGATGTAGATCTCTTCACGTTTGATGCTCGACGCCTTGGTTTTAAACGCCCAGCCCAGGCCCGGAATGTCGCTCAGGTAGGGCACTCCGGCATCGTTGTCGCCCACGGTGTCGCGGGTCAGCCCCGAGATGACGATGGTGTCGCCGTCCTCGACCACGAGGTTGGACTGGGTTTCGCGCTTGTAGATAAACGGGTTGCCCTGGACGGTGTTGGTGGTGTCCACTTGGTCGTCTTTCACCACGATCTTCATGCGCAGGTTGGAGCTGTCCACCACGTGGGGCAACATTTCGAGCTTGAGGGTGGCGTGGGCGAACTGGACGTTGGTGCCGTTTTGCGAGGTGGAGACGTAGGGCACGTCCATGCCGTTTTCCACGAAAGCGGAGTTGTTCTCCATGGTGGTGATGGTCGGGCTGGAGAGGATCTTCACCTTGTTGGCCGTGGCCAGGGCGGTGAGCTGGGCTTCCAGCACGTTGCCGGCGATGTTGCCGAAAAGGAAGTTGACGCCCGCGCCGGCCGCGCCCAGGCCCGAGGCCGTGGTCAGGGCCGAGGACAGGGCCGGGAAGTTGAGGCCGAAGCCCTGGCCCGAGGAACCGCCCGGGAAGGCCGGCGAGGCCGTGGCGGCCAGGGCCGAGGAACCCGTGGTGGAATTGGAGGATGTGCCGGCGCCGGACAGCAGCGCGCTGGCCGCGGCGGCCGCCAGGGCGTCCATGGCCGTGCTGGAGGTCTGATTGTTGCTCGTGGTGTCCGTGCCGGTGGTCGTGCTCGTGGTCGTGCCGCCGGTGATGGTGTTCGCGACGCTTCTGTCTGACGTGCCGGCCAGATCCTGCCCGCGGCTCCAGGAATTGTTGCCGGTGCCGTTGAGCGAACTGCTGATGTTGCCGTTGGTGGAGCTGGTGTTGCTGCCGGTGGCCCCAAGCGCGGTGGTGGTCGTCGAGGTGCCGGTCTGGGCCGGGGAGATGCGCAGGTTGGAATTCTTGAGCAGCCCGCCCCACTGCACGCCGAGCTGGCGGCCGGTCTCGCGGTCGGTCTGGACGATAAACGCCTTGAGCTTGACCTGGGGACGCGGCTTGTCGAGTTCCTCGATCAGCGCCACCAGCCGTTCGGCGTCGTTGGGCGGTCCCTGGACGATGATGGAGTTGCTGTGCTGGTCGGGCACCACCGTGCAATTGAGCTGGCCGGGATTGCGCGCCCCGTTTTGGCCCTGGATGTTCATGGCGTCGCTGGTGGCGCTGGTGGGGGTGATGTCGCGCACGGTCTCGCCGGGCTTGGCCTGGTTGGCCTGGCCCTGGCCGCCGGCCAGGCCGGACTGGGCGTTCGATCCGCACATGGCCGACAGGGTGGCGTAGATTTTGGGCAGCTCGGCGAAGTTGATCTCCACCCGGGCCATGACGAAAGGCTCCAGCTCCTTGGCCTTGGTCTTCTCGGCCAAGAGCTTGTTGTGGGCTTCCTTGAGCTTGTTTTGCTGCTCCATGTCAGCCAGGGTCATGACACGGATGATGTCGCTCTCGACGGCGTAGGCCAGGCCGTTGGCCGTGAGGATGCTCGTGAAGGTCTCGTCCCAGGGGGCGTCGACCACGTTGACGTTGATGCGAAGAACCTTGTCGCCGCCGGCCGCGCCCGGGATCGACGAGGACAGCACCACGTTCTGGTTGGCCGCCCGGGCCATGGCCCGCACCACGGCCACCAGATCGGTGTCGTACATGCGAAGCGTCACCTTCTGCTTGGGCAGGGCCTTGACCGGCTTGGGCGCTTCCTTCTCCGGCTTCTCGGATTTGATGGTCGCCTTGGAGAACTCCACCTTGCGCGGCCTGGCCACCGGGGAATAGCCTTCGGACTTGTTGGCCGTGGCTTCCCAGTGTTCGATGAAGGTATCCTTCTGGGGCTTCTTGACGCAGCCGATGGCCATAACCAGGACCATCCCCGCCGCCACCGCCGCCGCCAGGCCCCCCGGCCGTGTATTTGTGCCCATCACTCCCATGGTCTTCTCCCGTCCCGGCTTACGCCGATTCATCGCCCCAGGGCGTCCTGCCCGTCGTAGGGAATATCCAGCCGCTGGCCGTTGGCCAGGCTTTCCAGCGTCACCTTGTCCGGGGACACGGCCAGCACCTTGTAGCCGCCGCCCTCCAGGGTGTCGCCGGCCTGATATTCGTAGCCGTCGATGACGGCCAGCCGTCCCGAGCCCAATTCCACATAGCCGGTGAACCGGGGCACCACCGTCGGCCGGCCCGTCCCGCCCCGGGCTTCCAGGGGCTTGTCGTAGAGGACAGCCTCGCGCCACGGCTTGTCGAGGGCGGCCAGGAGCGCCGTCTCGACGCCGCCGGGGGCGGCCTGACGCGCCAGGGCCTGAGCCGTTTCCCGGACCTGGGCGGTCGCTTGGGTCTGGGCTTGGGGCGGAGCCGACGAACGGGTCGGAGCCGCCGGACCGGCGTCCAAGTACAGGTAGCCTACGGCGACGACGGCAACCACGCCGGTTACGGCCAGTATGATCTTTTCCCGCCGGGTCATGCCCCGTTCTCCTTGCGTCCGGACGGCATCAGCGTACGGCCAGCCAACACTTCAGGGTGAATTCGCGGCCTTCGCGGCCGTAAACGGTTGCGGCCGACTCCACCTTGACCAGGGGGCCGAACCTGCCGAGGTCCAGCATGAACCGGCGAGCGGCCTCGGGCGTGCCGAGAAACGCCAGGCGCACGGCCAACAAACCTTCGCGGGTCACCGAGGCGGCGTCCGGGGAGACGGCCGACAGGCGAAGGCCATGCGGTTTGGCCAGTTCGTCGAAAATCGCGGTGAGCCGTTCCACGTCGGCCAAAGGGAGCTTGCCCTGGCCGCCGATCTGGCCCACGTCGCGCACCTTGCCCTGAGCTTCGCCAAGGGCCTTGGCCACGGGTTCGAGCTGGGCCCGCTCGTCCAGGGCCTGCCGCAGGGCGGCCGTGCGCACGGTCAACTGTTCGATCTCGTGGTATTCCGGCAACAGGAAGACCGCCAGGAACCCCAGGGCCACGGCCGCGCCCACGGCCAGCGTGAGCAAGGTCCGGGGCGGCAATGCGTTTCGCATCTCGGCCAGGGTCATGGCTTGATCTCCGTGAGGTTGACCGCCAGCACGAAGCGCAGGCCCGTGGCGCCGCCTTCCAGGGCTTCCAATTCGCTGCGCTTCACCGAAATTTCTTCCAGCAGGGGCGAGCCTTCCAGGGCGACCACGTAGCTGGCCAGCATGGAATCGAACAGTCGGGCGTCGCCGATGGCCACGCCTTCGATGATGAGCCTGGACACCGGGGCGTTAGGGTCCTTGCCGTCCTTGAGATTCTTGGCGGCCTTCGCGGCGGCCTGCACGGCGGCCTGATCCAGGGGCTTGTCGGGCGGTCCGCATTCGGTGGTCATGGAGCCGATGCGCACGCCGTCGGGAGCCAGGGCCATGGCCTCCTCCCAGACGCCGACAATGCGGTTGCGGGAGGCGTAGCGCTGCATGGACTCGACCTTGGTCCGCAGTTCATCGGATTTGCGGGCGAGGGAGGCGGCGTCCAGGGAGGTCCCGTAGCCGGCCAAGCGCATGTTCAGGGCGTCGCGGTCCCCTTCCAGGGCTTGGCGCTTGGACACGGCGGAAAACGACAGCAGGGCCATGCCGGCCAGGACCGCCGCCAGCCCCACCAGCGCCCCTTGTTCGAGCAGGCGCGAGGTGCGCTTGGCGGCGCGTTCCTTATAGGTGACAAAGGCGCTTGGCGTGTGATCCTCGTCGGACAGGGCCAGCCCCAGGGCCTGGCTGAAAAGCGCTCCGGGCAGCCGTCCGCCGAGCGTCGTCCCCGAGGGCAGCGGGCGACCGGCCAAGGGGTCCTGGGGTTCGCAGGGCAACCCCACATGTTCCTGGATGAAATCCAAAAACAGCCGGCTGCCGCCCAAGGGGCCGGAAACCGTCAGCCGGGTAACCTGCTCCTGCCCCAGGGATTCGCGGTAATGCTTGAGGGTCATCTCCACCTGCCGCACCAAGCGCGAGGCCACCGGGCGCAGCATTTCCATGACGTCGTCGAGCTCAAGGCCATGGCCGGGGTGGCAGGCGTCCAGGGACAGACAATCATAGACCACGGCGTCGAGAAGTTCGCGGGCGTGGGAGGCTTCCAGGGGCGAGACGTCGTCGCTGGCTTGCGCTTCCTGGAACGGGTCCTGGGGCGCGGGTTCGGCCGCGGCCGAACTGGCCGGAGCATCGAGTTCCAGCACCAGGCCGGCTTCGGAACGGCCGGACAGGGCGTCAAGGTCGAGAACCACCTCCTCGCGCGGCCCGGCGGCCGAAGCCGGCCCCGAGGGCGCCTTGGCCGGCTGAGGCGACGCGGCCATGCCCCGGGATTCCAGGGCCTCGTAAATGGCTTGTTCCATGCCCGACATGGAGGTCTTGATGACCCGCACGAACATGATGTCGCCGTTGCTGATGATCTCCAGACGCGACCAGTTGCGGCCCACGTGCAGGTTGGCCGTGGCCCCTTCGGTCGCGCCGGGCACGATGCGGCGGCGATAGAGATTCTGGTGGGCGAAGGGTTCCAGGGTCAGTCCGGCCAGCGGGAAACCGGCCTGGTCGAAATCGTTTCGCAGAAGTTTTATGGCCTCGCGCGGCGTGGTATAGGCCATGGCTCCCAGGCGCGCCGCGCCCTTTTCCGTGACCTCGCCCCGGCGCTCGAAATCAAAGACCACCTCGGTCTCGTCAAAGCCCATGTCCTTTTTGGCGGTCCAGTAAACGGCGTTGTCCACCTGCCGGGAGGGCACCTTGGGGATGGTCAAGAATTGGATGTTGGACCGGGCGCTTTGGGCGGCCGCCCAGATCTTGGGCGCCTGGCCGGACAGACACAGGCCGGACAGGGCGCGTCGCAGCAAGGCGGCGAATTCCGGCTGTCCCGGCTCCACGCCCTGGGGCACGGGCACGGTTTCCAGGGCCAGCACCTCGAAGTCGGCGTCCTGGCCGCGCACCGCCACGCACGTCAGCTCCGTGGCCGAGATGTCCACGCCCACATGGCAGGTCCGGCCGCCCGGCAGCAGGGACCGCCAGTTGAAACCGCGCCGTTTTTTGGGCGACTCCGCCGCCGCCTCCGAGGCCAGCCCGGCCTGGGCGGCGACGGCCGCCAGCTCGACGGCGGCCATGGGAGCGGACTCGTCCATGGGGCCGGACGGCGTCTCGGCGTCGGCCGCCTCGGGCGTTTCCGCCGTGCCTGACGTATCGCTCACGTCGAGAGCGCCGGAGACGCCGGCTGTTTCGGGCGGCGCAGCTGTATCCGACGGAACGACGGCCGCCGCTTCGGGGGTGAAATAGGCGTTCGACTCGGCGTCGAGATCAAGAACAAGTTCGGGCTGGGCATCGGCTGGGGCGGCTTTCGCGTCCGGGGTCTCGGCCAGTCCGACAAGAGGCATCCCGGCGTCGAGATCGAGGACGAGTTCCGGCAGGGCGTCGGCCGGGACGGAGGCCTCGACCTCGGGCACTCCCTCGGCGGCAGGGGCCGGTTCGGCGTCGAGATCAAGGACAGGCTCGGG
>ALAO01000093.1 GCA_000307955.1 Solidesulfovibrio magneticus str. Maddingley MBC34
GGGTCCGGGGGCCTCAGGCCCCCGGCCGCCGGAGGCCTCATATCATCCTCATCCCCCCTAAAACGGACTGGTGAACCCGAACGTCTGGGCCAGCCATTCCATGTAGGATCGGGCCGAGGCGCTGGCCTGGCCGCCCTTGAAGGCCTGCCTGGCCAAGTCTTCGGCCTGGGAGAGCATTCCGGCCATGCACAGGATGTAGACCCGGGCCGGAGCCAGGTTGCTGGGGTAGCCCAGGTCCTGGGCGCGTTTCAGCTTGGCTTCGGCCAGCAGGTAGTTGCGCTCGGCCAGGGCCTTGACGCCGAGCTGGAATTCGGTCTCGGCCGAGGGCGGCATGCCGGCGGCCAGGGCTTTTTGGACGATTTCCACCTTCTGGGCGTCGGACTTCATGAGCCACAGCGGCAGCACGGTCAGGTCCGTGCCCGAGAGCACGTAGTTGACCGCCGGCAGGGGCGGCGGCGGCGGGATCATGCTGAGGTAGATGTTGATGATCTGCTGGGTCTCGAACCAGGCTTCGGCCTCGGCCTTGACGGGCAGGGGGAAAAGCAGTTCGGCCTGTTTCGAGGTGGCGAACCGTTGGCGGGACACTTCGGCGTTGAGCAGTTCGTTGTGGATGGTCAGGTCGCGCTGCTGGGCCTGGGGCGATTCGGGATAGCCGGTGAGCCGCTTGGGGTAGTTGTCGGTGAGCGGCTTGGCGTCGCCGAGATAATTGGCTAGGTCCTGGTCGTCGAGCATGAACAGCGCCCCGAGCTGGGCCGGTTTTTCGACGGCAATGCGGCGCAAGCCTTCGTCGGTGGGCGAGACGTTCCACGGAGCCGGGAAGTCCATGGCCGGCTTGGGACCCTTGGGCTTTTTGACGCCGACCATCATCCAGTTGAAATTGCCGCCGTTCCACAGGGAAACATTGTCAAAGACTTCGCTGAAAGCCTTCAATATGGCCTTGGCGTCGGCGGGCGAAAGCTCGAAGACCGGCAGCCAGTAGGTGACCATGCCGCCTTCGTTGAGGCGTTCGCGCATCAGCGCGAAGTATTCGCGGGAATAGAGATTGACCACCCCGGCCATCATGGGCGGCGGCGGTTCGGCCGTGATGATGTCGTATTTCTTGGGCGTGGCCAGGAGATAGAAGCGCCCGTCCTCAACATGGGAGGCCACCCGGGGATCGTCCAAGGGGTTGGTTCCGGGCTGGGGATAGACCACCCGGCTGCCGGCCAGGACATCCCGGGAGATGTCCACCACGTCGATGTGTTCCAGACGCTTGTCTTCCACCAGGGCCGTGGCCGTGGAGCCTGTGCCGAAGCAGATGAGCAGGGCGGATTTGGGATTTTGCAGCACGGCTTCCGGGAAATAGGCGAAGAGCCGCATGTAGCGCTGGGCGCTGCGGTCGTTGGAAGCCATGGAATAGCCGTCGGTGACCAGGCGATAATAGAGGGGCTGGCCGAGGTAATCCTTGCGCAGGTATTGCAGCGTCCCGGTAACGCCTTCGACGGTGCGGACGAGAATTTCGCCGTCCTTGAGGAACTCAGCGCAGGCCTTGTTCAGGTATTGGCGCATGACGCCAAAGGGGAAGACTGCCAGAAAAAGGACAAAGGCGCCGGCCGAGGCCTGAAGAAAACGGTTGGCGCGAAACGACGGCCAGGGCGCGGGCGCGCCGGCGCAGAGCAGCGCGGGCAGGGCGTAGAGGGCGCACAGCGCGAACAAGGTCTTTTCCATGCCCAGGGTCGGAACGAGGACAAAGCCGCCAACAAGGGGTCCGGCCATGGCCCCCAGGGTGTTGGCCATGGCGATGAGGCCGGCCGAACGCGCCCGGTCGCCGACTTCGCGGTGGAAGGCCTCGCCCAGGGCCGTGAACAAGATTCCCGAGACAAAGGCGGCCGGAAACATCAGCGTCAGGGACAGCAAGGCGATATAGCGCCAATTGACGGTCTGGTAGCCGTCGAAATTGACGCCCGAGGCGGCCTCGAAGACCCGAAAGGAGATCAAGGCGGCCGCTGCCGTGAGCAGGGCCAGGGGCGCGGCGATGCGACGGCCGTCGGCCTCGCGGCGCAACCACCAGCCGGCGAACATGCCGCCCAGGCCGATGCCGGCCAGGATCACAGCCAGCATGACGGCAAAGGCCAGACTGGTGGAGCGCACAAAAAGTTGCAACAAGCGCATCCAAACGACTTCCAGGGCCAGGAAAGCCGCGCCGCAGCAAAATCCGGCGATGAGGAGCCGCTTGGCCCGGAGGCTCAGGCGCGCTGGCGTGGCCTTGGCCGGGTCGTCCTCGCGAATCGGCTCGTCCCGGAAACGCTTGGCGATGGTCAACGCCCCCACGGCGGCCAGGAGGTTCAAACCGCCGGCGACCAGCCCCGTGCCGGACAAGCCCAAGGGCGCGATGAGCACCATCTCGCCGATAAGCGCCCCCAGGCAGGCTCCGAGGGTGTTGATGCCGTAGAGACGGCCCAGGGCCTTGCCGAATTCGCCGGGACGCTGGGCCAGGGCCTTGACCAGCAGCGGCAGGGTCGCGCCCATGGCCGTGGCCGGTAGGAGAAACAGCAAAAAGGAGAAGGAAAAACGCAAGGTATTGAGGAGCACCGGCTTGTCCAAGGCGGGATGCAGGATCGCGCCCAGCCAGACCGAAAGCCAGGGAAAGCCCAGAACCAGCATCACCCCCCACAGGCCGACCAAGAGTTCCATGGCGGCGTAGAACCGCACCGGATCGGTGATGTCGCGCCCAAAGCGGGAAATCAGCCCGTTGCCCAGGGCCAGACCGCCCATGAAGCTCGAAAGGACCAGGGCGCTGGCATAGACGCTGACGCCAAAGGTCAGCCCGGCCAGATGGAGCCAGAGCGTTTCAAACAGCAGGGCCGACGCGCCGGAAACGAGGAAAACGGCGGCAAGGACCAGACGGTCGGCGCGAGTGGCATGGGGAGAAGCGGCGGTGGCCGGCATGGCAGACCTCGGGAACGCGCCGCCGGGGGACCGGCGGGCCGGCCGACCCAAGGCGGGCATGGCGTAAAGGCGTCACACCCCGTGTTTGGGGCAGACGTCGTTGAGCACGCAGTCGCCGCACCGGGGCCGGCGAGCCTTGCACACCTCGCGTCCAAAAAGGACAAGCAGGTGGTTGATCTCGCCGTACGCCTCGGGGGCGAACAGGGGCATTAAATCTTTTTCAATGATGACCGGGTTTTCCGACGTCGTCAAGCCCAGGCGAAAGGACAGGCGGCGCACGTGGGTGTCCACGGCGATGCCGACGTTGACGCCCAAGGCGTTGGACAAAACGATGTTGGCGGTCTTTCTGGCTACGCCGGGCAGGGCGGTCAGCTCGTCCATGGAGGCCGGTATCCGGCCTCCATGGCGCTCGACCAGCAGTTTAGCGGCGGCCACAAGGTTTTTGGCCTTTTGCCGAAAGAAACCGGTGGAATGCACCACGGTTTCGACCTCGCCGACTGCGGCCTTGGCCAGGGCAGCGGGGTCCGGCCAACGGCGGAAAAATTCCGGCGTGACGGTGTTGACCCGGGCGTCGGTGCACTGGGCGGCCAGCACCGTGGCCACCAGCAGCTCGTAGGCGTTTTGGTGGTCAAGGGCCGGCTGGGGATCGGGAAAAAGCGGACGCAAGCGGTCGTGGATGACCGTAGCACGCAAAGCCGCGTCCATCATCGGGAACCCCGGATGGACGCGGCCGGCTGGCAGGCGAGGTTTGCCCCAGTCAGTCCCATGCGGGCCTAGGGGATGAAAACCACCGCCGAGATGGTCGTGGTCCACATGCCCGTCTCACCGGTGGTGACGCAGGGCATGGAAGCCGAGTCGATGATCTTGCCGCTCATGAGGTAGGTCTCGCGGCGCTCGTCGTAGGCGGTCTCGGGGTCGAAGTCGATGCCAAGGGTGGTGGCCAGCATGGTGGAGGCCAGATCCTCGGCAAAGTCGCCGATCTCCTGCTCTTCCGCGCCAAAGCCGGTGTGCTCGGAGATGTAGCCGTAGTTCGACTTGTCAGCCGGGAAGGCCATGCCCACGGCGGAACCGACCAGGCGGTTCTTTTCGTCGGTGGCGTTTCTGGCCATGACGCAGAAGGTGATCTGCCCGGGGCTCAGCAGCTTGACCCCTTCCTCAGGGGTGAGCAGCTGGCAATGGGGCGGATAAATGCTCGACACGTAAACCAAGTTCAGCTTTTCGATGCCGGCCTCGCGAAGGGCCAACTCGAACGACTGCAGCTTGTTCTTGTGGCGGCCGACGCCCTTGGTGAAAAACGCCTTGGTGGGAACGGAAGAGCCTGGAAGCATGGGCAGTCCTCTTTACACTCTGATTTGCCGCGAAAGCGGGGAATCCTCATAAGGGTTTTTTGCCGAGAAGTATAGCGCCTTTTTCGCCGCTCTTCTTGAGGGAGTCGGAAATCTCCGCCTCCGATCCCTTCACCTGGATAGTGACCCGAAATACCACGTTATTGCCGGATTTTGCCTCGCGCACCGAGGCGGTCAGGCCTTTTTTGGCTAGATCCTTGACGTGGGTTTCGGCCTGGGCTTTGCCCGGGAACGAAGCCACCTGATAGGTGGCGGTATAGCGCGCCCCGGCCTTTTTGTCGAAGGTCGATTTGGGATCGACCTTAGGCGTTTCGGCCGGCTTGGCCGGCGGCGGCACCACGGCTGCTGCCCGGGGCGCGGCCGTGGCGGCCGGCGGCGTGGCCGGACGGGGCACGGCCGCTGCGGCTGCGCCGCCCACGGGACGCACTTCGGTCTGGTCGTGGGGCTTGGCCGGCGCGGCCTGTTTTTTCGGATCGGCCGGGGTCTTGGCCGGCGGGGCGTCGGCCGTTTCGGCTCCGGGCTGGTTGTGAACGTCCTCCATGAACTGGAGATCCTCGGGCTTGAGCACCGAAGGCGGGGCCTTGGCTTCGCCGTCGGGCAGCTTGGCCTCGGTGGTCGGCATCATCTGGGCGATCTGCGGCACGGCCGTCTCGGGCTTGTAGCCCCGGCCGACCAGAATGCCGAGAATGAACACCCAGCACATGCCGAGCACGACCACGATGCCGACGGACACCACGCCGGACATGCTGATCTCAAAGGTGAATTTTCGTGGCCCCCCGTTTTCGCGGGTGGCGTTTAAGCGGCTTAAAAGCTTCATGGGCAAGGTCCCTCGTCTGTCGACAATGGCCGATCACGAGGCAATGTCAAGTCGGTTACATCTTGTCCGGCGCACTGACGCCAAGCAGGTCCAGGCCGTTTTTGATCGTCTGAGCCACGGCGTCGAGGAGCCGCAGCCGGGCCGAAGCCAGGTCGTCGCTCCCGGCGGTGAGGACCGGATTGACGGTGTAGTAGCGGTGCAGGCGTCCGGCCAGATCGCGCAGGAAAAAGCTTATCAGATGCGGCGAGAAGGTCCGGGCGGCGGCGGCCACGGTGTCGGGATATTGCTCCAGCAGCTTGAGCAGCTCCAGATCCTCGTCGGTGGTCAGCAGAGCCAGGAGTTCCGGCGAGGTCTCGGCCACGGCCAGGCCGCGCTCCTCGGCCTTGGCGAAAAGCGAGCGCACCCGGGCGTGGGCGTACTGGACGTAGTAGACCGGGTTGTCCATGGACTTTTCCTTGACCGCGTCGAGGTCGAAGTCCAGGTGGCTGTCGGATTTGCGCGACAGGAACATGAAGCGGGCGGAATCGGCCCCGACCTCGGCCACGACGTCGGCCAGGGTCTCGAATTTGCCGGCCCGGGTGGACATGGCGATCTGCTCGCCGCCTTTGAGCAGGTTGACGAGCTGCACCAAAATGACCTTGAGGCTGGCCTCGGGGTCGCGCCCCAGGGCCGAGACGCAGGCTTTCATGCGCGGCACGTAACCGTGGTGGTCGGCCCCCCAGATGTCCACCACCACGTCGAAGCCCCGGCGGAACTTGTCGGCATGGTAGGCGATGTCCGAGGCGAAGTAGGTCAGTTCGCCGCCGGACTTGACCAGCACCCGATCCTTGTCGTCGCCAAAGGCGGTGGAGGCGAACCAGAAGGCTCCGTCCTGGTCGTAGGCCAGCTTCTTGTCGCGAAGCTCATTGAAGGCGGCGTCCACGGCCCCGGCCGCGAGCAGGGTCGATTCCGGGAACCAGACGTCGTGGTGGACCCGGAAGTCCTCCAGATCCTTTTTGATGCCGGCCAGGATCTCACGTTCGCCGTGCAGGCGGCAGATGTCGGTGGCTTCGGCCTCGGGCATTTCGAGCAGCTTGCGGCCGTGGGCGTCGAGCATATCCTGGGCCAGGGGAATGACGTAATCGCCCCGGTAGTAGTCCTCGGGCTCGGTCACGGGCTCGCCAAGCAGCTCCTTGTAGCGGTAAAGGATGGACATGCCCAGGATGCGCATCTGGCGGCCGGCGTCGTTGATGTAGTATTCGGTCTCAACGGTGAAGCCGGCGGCCCGCAGCACCCGGGCCAGGCTGTCGCCCACGGCCGCGCCGCGCCCATGGCCGATGTGCAGCGGTCCGGTGGGGTTGGCCGAGACGAATTCCACCTGGATTTTCACGCCCTGGCCGATGTCGAGCAGGCCGTAGCCGTCGCCGGCCTTGGCCACGTCGCAAACCGTCTCCTGCCAGAAGGCCGGCGTGAAGGCGACGTTGAGAAAGCCCGGGCCGGCGACCTCCACCGAGGCCAGCCGGGGATCGGCGGCCAGGGCCTGGCGCAGGGACTCGGCCAGTTCCCGGGGCGGCTTCTTGGCCGCCTTGGAGGCCATCATGGCCACGTTGGTGGCCAAATCGCCGTGGGCCTTGTCCCGGGGCGGCTCGATGGTGGTCTTGACCGGCCAGGCTATGCCCTGGTTTTCCAGGGCGCTGGCCAGAAGTTCCCGCAAAATGGCTGTGGCGCGCATGGAATCAGGCCTCCAAAGCCGCGGCGTCGGCGGGCTTGGCCACGGAAACGCCCGTGTAGGGTTCGCCGAATTCCTTGAGGTTGGCGGAAAGGAGCTTGGTCAGGACGCCCTTGGGGCCAAGTTCCACAAAGGTGCGCGCGCCGGCCTGCCACAGGGCGGCCAGGGTGTCGATCCAGCGCACTTGGGAGGTCATCTGGCGGCACATGAGGTCGAGCGCCTTGGCGGCGTCGGGCTCGGGGCGGCCGGTGACGTTGTGGTAGACCGGGGCGACGAACGGGGCGCGAAGCCCGGCCTGGCGCAGGGCCTTTTCCAGTTCGGCGGCCGGCTCGGCCATGAGCGGGCTGTGAAACGCGCCGCTGACGGCCAGGGGCACGGCCCGGCCTTTTTTGTCCTTGACCAGGGCGGCGGCGGCCTCGACGGCCTCGGCCTCGCCGGAAATGACGTACTGGCCCGGGGAGTTGTAGTTGGCGACCAGCAGAATCTTGCCGGTCGACTCGGCCGCCTGGCGCACCACGTCATCGATGTCGGCAAGGGAAAGCTTGAGCACGGCGGCCATCCGGCCGTCGCCGCCGGCGGCTTCGGCCATGAGCCGGCCGCGAAGGCTGGTCAGTTCGAACACGGTCGGAACCTCGACCATGCCCGAGGCGGCCAGGGCGGCGTATTCGCCAAGGCTATGACCGGCAAACCCGACAAGCGGGGTCAGTTTCGACTTGAGATGAAACCACAGGCCCAGGGTCACGGCGGTCATGGCGGGCTGGAGGGAGCGGGTGTCGGCCATGGCCGCGTCGTCGCCCTCCCAGTAGATTTCACGCAGGGGCAGGCCCGAGGCCTTTTCCGCCATCGTCCACAGCTGCGCCGCCTCGGCCGAAGCCTCGGCCAGTTCGCGGCCCATGCCTTTTTCCTGGGAACCCTGGCCGGGGAACAGCACGGCCAGGCGGTTTTCGGTTGCGCTCACGTTCGCCTCTCCTTAAGAGCTTTTCGCATCGTTTCGGCCGCGATTGGTAGAGCAACGGGCCTAAATGTGCAACGGTCAATTTTGACGCGGAGGAACCCGTGGAGCAAGGACAATCGGGGCTGGACGCCGCTGGCGTGGCCGAGGCGGCGGCGGGGCTTGGCCGCGGGCTGACGCCCGAACAAGCCGAAAAACTGGCCGGCTATCTGGCGCTTTTGACCCGCTGGCGCGGCCGGGTCAATCTGGTCGGGCCGTCGGATTGGCGCGAGATATTGGAAACCCTTGTCGCCGATTCCTGGTATGTGGCCGATTTTCTGGCCGGCCCTGGCGCGGCGTTTTTGCCGCCGGCCGGCGAGCCTGTCGTGTCCCTGGATTTCGGGGCCGGGGCCGGGCTGCCCGGGGTGCCGCTGCGGGCCTTTTGGAACCGGGGCGACTACCATCTGCTCGAAGCCCGGCAAAAACGGGCGGTTTTCCTGGGCGAATGCGCCGCGCGCCTGGGCTTTGCCGGTCTCCTGGCCGCCGAAGGACGGGTGGAAGCCACCGTGCCGCCCATTCTGGCTGCCCATCCCGGCGCGTTTATTCTGTGCCTGAGCCGGGCTTTCGCGCCCTGGCCCCAGTTTCTGGGCCTTTGCCGGGAGCTTGTGCGTCGGCCCATGGCCGTGCTGACCATGACGGGCACGCCGCCGACGGGCGACGAAATCCCGCCGGGCTTTGCCCTGAGCGCGGCCGGCGACTACCGCGTCGCCGGCAAGACGCGCTACATTTCGCTGTTTTCGCCCTGGGCCGAGGCCAGGTAGGCGTCCTTGAAAATGAGCCGGGTGGCCGTGGCGTCGGCGGTCTCGGCCAGATCCATGAGGGTCTCCAGGAAATCGAGAATCTCGCCCTTGTCGGCTTCGGAAGCGTTTTCGAAGTCAAAGACGATGTCGCCGGAGACGAAATACTCGCGCAGCTTTTCCAGATAGGCGGCGTTGATGAGCGGCAGGGCCATGGGCGGTGATCCTTGTGCGTTAGTGGTGGTAGGGCGCGCCGGCGTTGATGGAGGCGGCGCGGTAGAGCTGTTCGTAAAGCACCACCCGGGCCAGCTCGTGGGGCAGGGTGCCCGGCCCCAGGGCCAGGAGGCGGTCGGCCCGGTCGAGAACGGCCTTCTCCAGACCGAAGGGGCCGCCGATGACAAAGGCGGGGGCCCGCCCTGGGTCTTCAATGAGCTTTTTGAGCAGCGCGGCCAGGTCGGTCGAGGGCAGGGACGGGCCGTGTTCGTCCAGGACCACCACGAAGTCGCGCGGGCCAAGGGTCGCCAGCACGGTCTTGGCCTCCTCGGCCTTGCGCCGGACCGGATCGGCCGATTTGCCGTCCCGGGCGACGATCTCCTCGGCCGGCAGGTAGCGGCGAAGGGCGGTCAGGTAATGGGCGCAGGCTTCGCGGAAGTACGGGGTACGGATCTGGCCGACGGCGATGAGTCGAAGGGGTTTCATAGGTTTGGCGGCCGCTGCGGCGGACTTGCCGGGGTGGTAGCCGAGGGGGGCGCTGTTGTCAAAGCGGCCGCCTTGGTTTAGGGCATAATCGGTGGGGTCGCGTCTTTCGCCCCACGTTGGAGCGGCATGTCGTTTATGCGCCTTGGGACGATGACACGTCGGCGGTTTGCCGCCTGCCTGGTCTGGGCTTTGGCCGGGGTCTTTTGTTGCGGCGCGGTCTCGCCGGCCTCGGCCCAGGAGCTGCTGCTGACCAACCTCGTGCTCAACAACTACGAGGGCCGCATCCGCGTGCGCTTCGGCATCGAACCCACCGGGCTGGATCGCATCATTCAGGCCCTGGACGCCGGCGAGCGCCTGAACCTGCGCTGCCGGGCCAGGCTCTCGCTCAAACGGGATTACGTCTGGAACCAGAGCGTCAGCGCCGCCGCCTGGGAAGGCGAACTGCGGCGCATCAAGACCGGCGAATACGTCGCCTCCCTGCCGGGCCAGGGCTCGGCCGCCGACAAGGACCTCGGTTCGCTTTTTCGCAAGCATCTTGGCGAAATCCTCATCGATCTTGGCCCCTGGGACCGGCTGGAGCGCGGCGTGACCTACGTCCTGTCCCTGGATTTGTCCTTGACCCGGCCGGATGTGTCGCCGTGGCTGAAAAACGGCCTCTTTTTCTGGTCCTTCGACGCCGCCCGGCCCGTCTCCTATCAGCTCGATTTCACCTACTGAGCCAGAGCTCGAGTTGCCATCCTCCCGGGATCACGTATATTGAAGCCAGCCGTTTGGCGGAGCGAGGAGGGCGTCATGCGCGTGGTCATCCTTGGCGGCACGGGGTTCATCGGTCGGGCCCTGACCCGCAACTTGACCGGGGACGGGCACGAGGTCGTCATCGTTTCGCGCGGCGCGCCCCGGGCGGCCGGCGGCGGCGTGTCCTATGCTTCCTTTGACGGCCAAAGCGGCTCGGGCTGGCGGGATAGCCTCGACGGAGCCGACGCCCTGGTCAATCTGGCCGGCGAGAACATCGCCTCGGGCTATTGGACGGCGGCGCGCAAACACCGCATCCTGGAAAGCCGCCTGGCCGCCGGCCGGGCGGTCATGGACGCCCTGGCCTCGGTTTCGTCCCGACCGGCCGTCCTCGTCCAGGGCTCGGCCACGGGCTGTTACGGCGACCGGGGCGACGCGCCCGCCGCCGAGGACGCCCCGATTGGGCGCGGCTTTTTGGCCGAGGTGGCCGAGAAATGGGAAGCCTCCACGGCTGGAGCCGAGGTCTTGGGGGTGCGCCGGGTCGTGGCGAGAACGGCCGTGGTGCTGGACGGCCACGGCGGTGCCTTGCCGCGAATGTTTGCGCCGTTTCGATTTTTCGTCGGCGGACCGCTGGGGTCCGGCAACCAATGGTTTCCCTGGATTCATCTGGCCGACGAGGTCCGGGCCATCCGGTTTTTGCTGGAATGCCCCGAAGCCCAAGGGCCGTATAATCTGGCCGCGCCCGGCGCGGTGACCCAAAAGGAATTGGCCCAGGCCATCGGCCGGGCGCTTTCCCGGCCGGCCTGGCTGCGCGCGCCGGAAACGGCGCTGCGGCTAGTGCTCGGGGAAATGGCCCAGGAACTTTTTTTAAACGGCGTTCGGGCGCTGCCGGAGCGCCTTACGCGCCTGGGCTTTGCTTTCCGTTTTCCAACCCTGACCGCCGCCCTGGACGACATCCTGGGCGGCCAGGACGCTGTCCATGCATGATCTGGCTAGCGAAAACGCCGTGCCGGCCCGGGTGCTCGTCATCGAGGACGAGGCCGTGGTGGCCATCGACGTCTGCCATCGGCTGCGCCGCCTCGGCTATGTCGTGGCCGGGCAGGCCGATACCGGCGAAGAGGCCGTGCGCCTGGCCGGCGAACTGGCCCCGGAGCTGGTGCTCATGGACATCATGCTGGCCGGGCAAATGGACGGCATCGACGCCGCCACCGCCATCCGCGACCGCTACGGCGTGCCCGTGGTCTTCCTGACCGCCCATTCCGACCGGGCCACCCTGCGCCGGGCCGGCGCGGCCGGCCCCTACGGCTACCTCATCAAGCCCTTCGAGGAACGGGAGCTGCAAAGCGCCCTGGAGATCGCCCTGTACAAGTCGCGCATGGAAAAGCGTCTGGCCCGCTCCGAGCGCCTGACCGCCGTGACTTTGCGCTGTCTGGGCGAGGGCCTGCTCACCACCGACGAGGCCGGACGGGTGGTGTTTGTCAATCCGGCCGCCGAAGCGCTTTTGGGCGTTGATGCGGCCGAGCTTGCCGGCCGCCCCCTGGCCGAGGTCTACCAGGCCACCATGGACGAGGCCGACGGCCCAAACGGGCGTGAAACCGCCACCCTCCACCGCGCCGACGGCCGCGATGTGCCCGTGGAGCAGACCGTGTCCCCCATCCTTGACGGCCGGGGCCAGTCCATTGGTTCGGTGCTGGTTTTCCGTGACATGACCCATCGCCGGGAGGTGGAGCAGGCCCTGCGCGATTCCGTGGCCAACCTGCGCCTGACCCTGGCCGAGACCGTCAACGCGCTCACCGTCACCTCGGAAAAACGCGACCCATTCACCGCCGGCCACCAGCAGCGCGTGGCTGCCCTGGCCGTGGCCCTGGCCGCCAGGCTGGGGCTTGGCGACGACGAACGCGAAGGGATTCGCGTGGCCGGACTGGTCCACGACATCGGCAAGATTCACGTGCCGTCCGAGATCCTGGCCAAGCCCGAGGCCTTAAACGCCATGGAAAGGGGCATCGTGCGCGACCACAGCGCCGTGGGCCACGAAATCCTCAAGGACATTCCCTTTCCCTGGCCCGTGGCTCGCATGGTGCTGGAGCACCACGAACGCCTGGACGGCTCGGGCTATCCCAAGGGCCTGTCCGGCCAGGACACCCTGCTCGGTTCCCGGATCCTGGGCGTGGCCGACGTCATGGAAGCCATGAACTCCCACCGTCCCTACCGGGCCGCCCTGGCCCGGGAAATCGCCCTGGACGAACTGCGGACCGGCCGGGGCAGCCTGTACGACACCGACGTGGTCGACGCCTGCCTGGAGCTTTTTCTCAAGGACGGCTATCGATTTTAGTCTGAAAAGGAGGGGAATCGCCTCCGGCGGCCGGGGGGATGATCCCCCCGGACCCCTCGATGGGAAAAAGGGCGAGACCGGCGCGGCGTCAGTCGGCTATTGATCTTCCTTGATCCAGATGAGGCTGGCCTGGCGGCCGGTCGATTTGTCGCGGCGGTAGGAAAAAAACAGCGGCAGGGACAGGGTGCACAGGTCCAGGGCATAGATGCGCTCACCGTCAAGGCCGGCCTTGACCAGCTGGTCACGGGTGAGCCGCCACAGATCGACCCGGCGGGTGCGGTAGTCGTACCAGGGCCGGAAGCCCTCGCCGAATTCGCTCTCGAAAGCCGTGAATTCCGACACGCCCGGCCCCAGGCTCGGCCCGCGCACGGCCGACAGCTCGGCCGGCGACAGGCCGTAGCGCACGCAAAACGAACGCACGGCCCGGGCGCAGAAATCCTGGACATTGCCCCGCCAGCCCACGTGCAAGGCCATGACGTAGCGCCCCGAGGCATGGGCGATGAGCACCGGCTGGCAATCAGCGGTCTTGATGGCCAGGGCATGGCCGGGCCGGGTTTCGGTCATGCCGTCGCCGGCCTCGATGCTCGGCCGTTCCAGGGTCTCGAACTCCGGCTCGAAAATCATGTCCACGCCGTGCACTTGGCGCAAACTGTGCCAGGCGGCGAAGCCCAAGGATTCCTTGAGGCCTTGTCTGACGGCGATCACGTCCCCGGGATCGGCCGCGCCGGTAAAGGCCATGGTGCGCGGCCCCGTGCCGAAGGCGCAGGCCACGCTGGGGATGTCCGGGAAAGCAAACGGTATGTAATTCATGGTGCTGTCAGGAGGGTTTGCCGGTCGGTGACCACGGCGTTGACGGGCTTGTCCCAGGAGTCGGCCGGGAGTGGTGCGGCAACGAGTTGGAAATCGTAGCCCAGGCCCACGGTAAACGCGTTTTGGGCCAGGGGCAGGGCGAGCAAGCGGTCGTAGTAGCCGCCGCCGAAACCGAGCCGGGCGCCGTGCCGGTCAAAGGCCAGGCCCGGGACCAGGATCAGGTCCGGCGAGAAGGCTTCCGGGGCCAGGCAGGCTTGGCGCGGCGGCTCCGGGATGCCGTAGCTCCCGGGAGCGGCCTCGGACAGGCAACGTACGCAGCCGAGATCCAACAGCCCAGGCGCGCCGTCGCGGCAGCGCGGCAAAAGCAGCCGCTTGCCGTCGGCCAAGGCCTGGCGGGCGATGAGGCCGGCGTCGAGCTCGTTGCGCACGGCCATGTAGGCCAAGATTTCCCGGGCCAGGGCGTAAGCGGGCAGGGCCAGGACGCGCGCGGCGGCCAGTGTGGCGGCAGCCGCGACGGCTTGCGGCGTCAGGGCGGCCCGTTTGGTCGACATATCCCGGCGTAGGGCGGCCTTGGCCAGGGCTTTGCCGTCATCGGTCGGCTGATCTGGTTGCAATGTTTTCACAACCGCTTCATAGTAACAGGCGAACCCCGCCAGGGGAAGAGCGGGCCAGCAGGGAGGACATGGTGAGCGCAGACGCATTCTGGATCGGCATGGGCGACATCCATGACGACGTGTCCATGCTCGGGCGGATTCCCGATCTGGCCGCCGCCGCTGGCGTGGTGATCAGCGGCGATTTGACCATCAAGGGCGGTGTCGCCGCCGCCAGACGGGTCATTACGGCCATTCGCGACGTCAACCCGGTGCTCATGGCCCAGATCGGCAACATGGACCTGGCCGAGGTGGACGCCTACCTCTCGGGCGAAGGCCTCAACCTCCACGCCACCGGCCGGGTCACGCCCCAGGGCGTGGGATTTTTCGGTTGCGGTTGGTCCACGCCGACCCCGTTTGGCACCCCCAGCGAAGCCGGCGAGGACCGTATCGCCGCTTGGCTCGAAGCCGCCTGGCAAACCGTGGCCCATTGCCCCAACCTTGTCCTGGTCTGCCACACACCGCCCTACGGCACGGCCACGGATCAGGTCGGCGGCGGGGTCCATGTCGGCAGCCGGGCCGTGCGTGAATTCATCGAACGCGTCCAGCCTGCCGTGTGCCTTACCGGCCATATCCACGAGTCCATGGCCGTCGAGACCATCGGCCGCACTGCGGTGGTCAACCCCGGAGCCCTGGCCGGCGGGGGATATGCCCGTATCGAACTGCACACCCAGGGGCTGACCGCTCGATTGTGTCAGGTATGACCGTTGGGCATGGCCCAAGGCCTGCCCTTACGACAATGACAGCCGGCCCAGCCTGGCCGCGTTACGTCCGGCACATGCCGTCATCTGGAACCGCCCGGAGCTTCGATGCTGATCGTCAATATCATCGACATCCTGTTTTACCGGGCTTTTCTGAGCAAAATTTACTTGACTGCCGGGGTCGATTACCGGTTTTTGAGCCCGGACGCGGTCCAGGAACTGGCCGGCCTCGACCCGCCGGCGGATGCCGTGCTGGTACAGGATTCCTATGCCGGCTGCGACTGCCGCGACCTGCTCGGGACCATCCGCGAGGTGGGCCGGAAAGCGGGTCGGGAACTGCCCACCCTGTGCCTGCGTCCCTTCGAGGAAGGGGCGCATCAGGAACACCATGCCTGCCAAATCCTTGGCCCGGAGGTGATTCCGGTCAATCGCCTGACCCTGGCCGGCGTCCTGGCCGAACTCAAGGCCGCCGCCCAGGCTCGCCAGCCCGTTGCCGGGCCGCGTAAAATCCTTTTCGTCGACGCCGGCCGCACCTTGCTCCATGTGGTGCGCGCCGCCCTGACCAGCAGCGGCTTTCGGGTGGTATCGGCCCGCAACGCCGAGGATGCCTTGGCTTTGTGCCGCCGCCACGCCTTCGAGCTGGTGCTGACCAGCGTGCTGTTGCCCGGCATGTCCGGCCTAGAATTGTGCCGCAAGCTCAAGGAAGACAACGCAGGACCGTACCTCCCTGTCGTCATGCTCTCCAGCAGCGACAATGCCCTCGACATGGACACGGCCTTCAACTACGGGGCTGACGACTATCTGCTCAAGTCGTTCACCGCCGAAATGCTTTCAAAAAAAGTCTCGGAACACCTCGATATCGCCGAACGCAAACGCCACAACAAGATTCTGGTCGTGGATGACAGCAAACTTACCCGCGAGATGCTGCGCCACAATTTCGTGAAAAACGGCCACTGCGTCCTGACCGCGGAAAACGGAGCCAAGGCCCTGGAAATCGCCCTGGCCGAGCAGCCCGACGTGGTGGTCACCGACATCGAAATGCCCGAGATGGACGGCTACGAGCTGTGCGAGCGTCTGCGCAAGCACCCCGAGCTGCGCAACACCCTGGTCGTCATCATGAGCGCCCGAGGCCATGCCAGCGACATCAAGCGCGGCGAACGGCTCGGCGTGTCGCGCTATTTCGTCAAGCCCTTTGACGTGGAAAAGATGCATCTGGTGGTGGAGCAGCTCCTTGGTGAAAGCTATCGCCACATCAAAAAAGAGCATGAACACGTCCTGTCCAGCATGTCGGCGCTGATTACCGCCCTGGAAGCCCGGGACGAATACACCAAGGGCCACACCGCCCGGGTGTCGCGCATGGCTATGCGTCTGGGCCGGGCCATGGGCCTTGGCGAACGCGAGCTGCGCAATCTCGAAATCGGCTCCAATCTTCACGACATCGGCAAGATCGGCGTGCGCGACGCCGTGCTCCTCAAGCCCGGCCGGCTCTCCCCCGAGGAATACGCCGTCATCCAGGAACACGCCGTCATCGGGGCCGAGATCCTGCGCCCCATCGCCTCCCTGGCCCCGGTGCTGCCGCTCATCCTGCTCCATCACGAACGCTGGGACGGCCGGGGCTATCCCACGGCCATAAGCGGCGAGGACATTCCCCAGGGGGCCCGCATCATCGCCATTGCCGACGCCTTCGACGCCATGACCACCGACCGGCCGTACCGCAAGGGGATGCCCCTTACCCATGCCCTGGGCGTCATTCGCGACGAGGCCGGCCGGCAGTTCTGCCCGATCTGCGCCGAAGCGTTTCTGGCCATGCTCGACGGGGAAGCGGCCGCCGTGAGCGAAGACCTGGCCGACGAACCCGCGTGATGCCCAAGGCTGGCCCCTGGGCGTTTTCCAAGGGCTTGGCCGGCTCCGACGCGCATAAGGAATCCGCATGAGACTGGTGAGTTGGAACGTCAATGGCCTGCGGGCCGTGGTGCAGAAGGGCTTTTGGGAATGGCTGGCCGGCAGCGGCGCTGACGTGGTCGGCATCCAGGAATCCAAGATCCAGACCGGCCATGAGGCGGATTTCGGCCACACCGACCAGTACAAGACCGTCTGGTGCAGTTCCACGGTGAAAAAAGGCTATTCCGGCGTCGGCTGCTTTTATCGCGCCGAGCCGCTGTCCATCGCCATGGAACTGCCCGATCCTGCTTTTGCCGGTGAAGGGCGGCTACTCCACCTCGAATACGAAGAATTCCATTTCTTCAACATCTATTTCCCCAACGGCGGCCGGGGGCCGGAGCGGCTGGCCTACAAGCTTGGCTACTACGACGCCTTTCTGGCCCACGCCGAAGCGTTGCGACAGGGCAAGCCCATCGTGGTCTGCGGCGATTTCAACACCGCCCACACCGCCCTGGACCTCAAAAACGCCAAGGCCAACGAAAAGACCTCAGGTTTTCTGCCCGAGGAACGGGCCTGGCTTGACCGTTTCGTCGCCGCCGGCTACGTCGACACCTTCCGCCTGTTCACGTCCGAGGGCGGGCACTATTCCTGGTGGGACTACCGGTTCAAGGCTCGGGATCGCAACGTGGGCTGGCGCATCGACTACTTTTTCGTGTCCGAGGAACTGCGGTCCAAGGTCAAGCGGGCCTGGATCGACGCGGCCGTCCTGGGTTCCGACCACTGTCCCGTGGGCCTGGAACTCGACTGCCGGTAGGTTTTGACGAGGTGGCGGCATCCGGGTGAGACCCTGGTTCCGCCACAAGATGGCAGGGAGCATGGCGGCGGCCGAGCGAGGGACAGCCATGGGCGAGAGCGCGGATAAGCAAGTTTGCTGGTGCTTCGGCTACACGGTGGCTGACATCGAGGCCGATCTAGCTCGCAACGCCGGCCGTTCGACCCTCATGGAAGGCATTGCCGCCGCCAAGGCGGCCGGCGGCTGTCGTTGCGCCGAGGTAAATCCTCGCGGGCGGTGATGCCTGCCGGAAGTCCGCCAGGTGGCGGACGCCTGGAAAACCCGTCATGGCCAGCTCTTTGACTGCTCCCTCGGTAAAACAAAGACCCCCTGACGCACGCCTTCCCCATATGGGGGGTCCGGGGGCCTCAGGCCCCC
>ALAO01000094.1 GCA_000307955.1 Solidesulfovibrio magneticus str. Maddingley MBC34
CGGCGGCCGGGGGGATGATCCCCCCGGACCCCTGCAATGGAAGAAGGAGGTTCATGGGGGAGATTGGTCGGCAATCTGATCCGTCGCGAACCAAAATACGTCGTCGGGGGCCAGACCAAGGCACGACGTATTCCCGGCTGCACGGTTGATTCGGCCAATCGGCGAACCTGTTCCGCGCGCCCTCCCCGCCTCTGCTTCTCCAAGAACGGAAGCATCGTTGCGCGACATGCTGCGGCCGTCCCCAACCTTCATCCGCACTGAAGTCGCCGTTATCCGCCAACAACAACATGGCCCCGGTTCGTGGCGACGAACCGGGGCCATGTTTCGTTAGGACAGCGACGCTTCAAAACCAGCGCTTCTTGACGAAGACCACGCTCAGGGCAAAGGCAAAGGCCAACGAGGCCAGGACGATGTAGACAAAGGCCTGGGGCTCGTCCTGAAGCGGCAGCTTGACGTTCATGCCAAAAAGGCCGGCCAGGATGTTGGGAATCATGAGAATGATGGTGAAGCAGGTCAGAAACTTCATGGTGACGTTCAAGTTATTGGAGACAATGGAAGCAAAAGCGTCCATGAGGCCGCTTAAGATATCGGTATAGATCTTGGTCATGCTGATGGCCTGCTTGTTCTCGATGAGCGCGTCTTCGAGCAGGTCCCGTTCTTCCTCGTCCAGGGCGATGATCTTTCGCCGCAAGAGCGTCTTCATGATGAGATTGTTCGATTGCAGCGAAGTGATGAAGTAGACGAGGCTTTTTTCGATGTTGACGAGGCCAATGAGTTCCTCGTTTCGCGAGGACTTGTGCAGTTCCTGCTCGATGAGGTTGGTGAGCCGGTTGATCTCCCGCAGGTCGGCCAAAAACTGCAGCGCGTTTCGCTGCAGGAGCTGGATGACGAACCGGCCGGGCCGCTCCGGGGTGCACTGCTTGGCCAGGCCGTCGACGAAATGGCGCGTCAGCTCGTTTTCCACCTTGGACACCGTTACCACATGGTCCCCGGCCACGATGACGCCCTGGGCCACGGTGGCGAAAGGCACGCCGCCGGAAGTTTCGTCGTGGCGCACCGGCACGCGCAGCACCAGCAGCAAAACGCCGTCCTCCTGCTCGATGCGCGACCGTTCGTCCACGTCCAGGGGATCGGTGAGGAAATCCAGCGGCACGCCGAGTTCCCGGACGATATACTGGATCTCGTCCTCGCTCGGATCGACCATGTGAATCCAGCATTTCCGCGTCACGCCGTCGACGATCTGCGGCTTGCCGGCCTCGCCGATAAAACACTGCATCATGATGCGGACTCCTTGAAATAAGGAAACATGGGCAAGGGCGGCAACGTCTCTAACAATGCGCTGCGTCGCCCTGCGGCCCCCGTGGAATCAGGCCAGGGAAACAAGCAGTTCGGCCACCTTGCGGCTGTCGGCCTGGCCGGGGTCGTCGGCCCGGGCTAGCGGCACGTCCACCACCTCCACGCCCAGGCGCTTCATGGCCGGGATGTCCAGGCCGCCGTCGTAGCGCCCTCCCCGGCTGTCCACGAAGACAAAACGCAGCAGGTCCTCACGGCGGCAGGCCTTGGCGCAACCGGCTTCCAGGGCGGCCAGGAGCCGGCGCGTCTGGTCGGCCACGGTCAAGCCCTGCTGCTCGGGGTCATGGCCGAGATTGGGGATGTAGACCTTGGGGCAGTCGGCGGCGGCCACGGCGTCGCCCACGCCCTGGGGGAGCAGGTTGGCCAGCAGGCTCGAATAGAAGCTGCCGTAGGGAAAGCAGATGACCTCGGCCTGGCGGATGAGTTTGTCGGTCTTGTCGCGGATGCGCACGCTGGCCGGGGTCGGGTCGTCCAGGTCGGCCGTCAGCCACAGGGCCTCGATGGGCGCGTCGATGGGCGCGGCTTCCTTGCCGGTCATGTTGTGCTGGCCGATCAGCACCCGGCCGTCGGCCAGACGGCAGGCCAGGTGCAGGTCGGCGTTGACGATGGGCCGCACCACGCCCCGGGCTTCCACGAGCTGCATGAAGAGGTAGATGACCGGATCGAGCATCCGGTTGTAGTTGAAATAGCCGCCGGCCAGGATGCAGTTGCCGATGCTGGCCCCGCGCAGGTCAAAGTCCTTGGGCCGGCGTTCGTTGAAAAAGCGCAGATGGGTGCGGATGATCTTGCGCAGGGGGTCGGGCACCCGGCGGATGAGCGGGTCCTCGCCGTTCATGATCCGGGTGAGCCGGACCGCCAGTTCGTCCTGGGGCGCGTCCTTGGGCAGGCGGTGGGCAAAAAGCTCGAACACGGCCGGATTGCCGGTGATGCTGCGGTCGGCCAGGGCCATGATGCGGTTTCGCAGATCGCCCACGGCCGGCATACCGAAGGCCTTGCGCAGCACGGCCGAGGAACCGCCGGAATCAAAGGGCGTGATCAAGTGGATGGAATTGGCGGTGTATTCAATCAGCGTGGTGCTGAGGTCGCGAAGCGCCGTGCCGCCGCTGAAAAACAGCACGCGCGGCCCCAGCTCCGGGGCCCGGCGAAAAAGCGCCGCCCGGGACGGGTCGGGCAGGCGCACGGTGCGGGCGATGCGCGCCCGAGGGGAATGCTTGGCGTCTGGCACGTCGATTTCCTCAAAAACGTCGAGACTTGGCGCGAAATAGGTCGTCATGGACGGCATCCGTCGGCGCGGGAAAGGATGTCCTGGCACAGCTGCGCCGCGCGGGAAAAGTCCACGCCGCCCGAGAGGGCCAAAACCGGCAAGGCTCCAAGGGCGGCAAGATAGGCGGCCCGGTCGGCCTGTCGCGGCCCGGCCAGAAACAGCACGCCCAGATCTTTGGCGATGGCCGGGACCAGTTCGGGCGCGTCGGCCAAGGAGGTCCGGCGCGCGACCACCGGGCCGCCGCCGTGTTTCCAGCACAGCACGGCCAGGGCGCGCAGCCTAGCCCGAAGGCGCACCCGTCCCGGCCCGAAACAGGCGTCGATGGGCGCGTCGTGCTTGGATTCCAGCCCCCACAGCGCACCCGGCGGCAAAGCGGCATAAGCGGCTCGCTTGGCCGGGTCAAGGAGCCCGTGCAGCCGGTCGTTAGCCAGGATCGTTCCGGGGTTGACCCGGGGCGGCCGGGCCAGGCCGCAGCAGCCGAAGCCCTCGGGATCGGCGGCCACGAAGAGCCGGTCGTTGGTAACGAAATCCGCGCCGCGCCGCACCAGCTCCAGGGCCAGGGTGGTCTTGCCCGCGCCGGCCAGCCCAGCCAGGGCCAGGGCGGCCTCTCCACGGGCCACGGCGGCGGCATGGAGCAGCGCCGCGCCCCGGCTCAGTTCCCGGTCGGCCAGCCGGGCGTTGACGGCGTTGACCACCTGCTCGGGCCAGGCGGCGCAGGGGCCGAAAATCCAGTTGCCGGCCGGGCCGAAGACGAGCAGCAGCCCGGTGCGACGCTTGCGCACCAGACGGCCGTCAGGCAGATCGGCGTACGCTTCCTTGCCGCCTTCGGACTCATGGGGGGCGAAGGCCAGGTCAAGGTCGGGGCTGGGGCCGTCCACGGCCTGGACAACCAGATCGGGCTGGCCGCCGTCGGCCGGAAAGGCGGCGAAATGGCGGCCCAGGGCTTCGGCCAGGGCCATACTGTTGGTCTGTACGCGAAGCCGCGTTCCGCCCGGCATGACGTCCACGACATGGGGCACGGGAACGCGGCAGGCGGCGATGACGTCGGCGCAGGCGGCCGTCATGGGCAAAGGCTCCAAGGGACGGGCCGACCCTAGCGGGGCTGGCATTTCTGGCTGAGGATGACGCCCTTGACGATAAAGACCAGGATCTCGCCGAGGTTGGCGGCGTGTCCGGCCATGCGCTCGAAGCTGCGGCAGGCGAGGATGGCCCGCACCCCGTCCTCGGGCGCGGCCTGGCAGCGCGAGAGCGCCTCGGTGATGCAGCGCATGGCGGCCACGGCCAGTTCCCTGGCCCGCTCGTCCAGGCGGCAGACGTCCATGGCCGCGTCCACGTCGTCCTCGACAAAGGACCGCGAGGCCAGGACCAACATGCCAGCCACGTGGTCGGAAAGCTCCATGAGCGCGCCGTCGCACTCGCCCGGCAGCCCGGCTCCGGCCAACGCCCCCTCGGCGATGTTGACGGCTTCGTCGCCCAGGCGTTCGAAATTGATGACGGCCCGGGCGTAGCCGACGATGCGGCGCAGGTCCAGGGCCACGGGCTGCTCCAGGGCCAGCAGCTTGAGGCAGGCCTCGTCGATGTCGCAGGTCTGCTGATTGATGGCCTTGTCGCCTTCGATGATCTGGCGGGCCAGGGTCTGGTCGTTTTGGCGGTAGGCGGCCACGGCGCCCTGGCGGGCCGTTTCGACCAGCACAGACAAGGCGACGACACGGCCCTTCAGGGCATCGAGTTCGGCGTGAAAATGGGCTCTGCTTTCCATGAAATGGCTCCCGACGGCTGGCGTTGGTTCTGGCGGGACGATTGTTGGCGCGACCCTGCAATCAGCCGAAACGGCCGGTCACGTAGTCTTCGGTCTGCTGATTGGCCGGACGGGTGAAGATGGCTTCGGTGGGGCCGACTTCCACGAGCTTGCCCATGTAGAAAAAGGCAGTGAGGTCCGAGACCCGGGCCGCCTGCTGCATGCTGTGGGTGACGATGGCAATGGTGTAGTTGCGCTTGAGCTCGGCGATGAGCTCCTCGATCTTCTGGGTGGCGATGGGGTCCAGG
>ALAO01000095.1 GCA_000307955.1 Solidesulfovibrio magneticus str. Maddingley MBC34
CCAAAGGGGCTCAGCCCCTTTGGCCGCCGGAGGCCTCTTCCTCTTCTTTACATCCTCCTCTCTACATCCTCGCCTTTGGCCGGCAGGCTCCCTGGCAGCAGCCGCCGGAGAGGAATTCGCTGTAGGCAAAAAGGATGCGGCGTTCCCGGGTGAGCACGTCGCCCGGCAGCGGCTCCATGGGCGCGGCCAGGGCGGCCAGTTCCTCGTAGCGCGGGATGGCCCGCATCCCCCGGCCGATCTCCCGGCCCGAGGCGACGTCGAGGAGTATGGCCTCGCGGGTGTCGGTGACGAGCACCAGCGGCACCGGGCCTTTGTCGTAGACCCGGGCGGCGGCCAGGGATTCGCGGACGTAGCTGCCGGGCTCGCCGGAGCAGAAGATGACGAAGAGCAGCGTGCGCCCGGCCTCGTCGGTGGCGGCCAGGTCGATCATGCGGGTGTAGTCCTGGCCGTCGGCCGGGAAGCAGACGCCGATCTTGGGAGTCAGGCGCTGCCTGGGGTAGCCACGTTCTTCCACGAACAGTTTCGCCAGGGCCTGGCGGAATTCCTCGTAGGAGGTCTCGACGACTTCCTCGCCGGTCAGGTAATCGCGGATGACGTTGCCTAGGGATTCCTCGTGCATGGGGGCCTCCTGGCCGTGCGGGCGGCCGGGGATAGCCTAACCGGCCAAGGCCGGTCGGGGCAACCGTTGCCGCGCCGTCGGCTCAGGGTCGAGGTTTTTTCGTCCGGACGGCGATTTTCACGCCGCTTTGGTTTTGCCGCCTCGACGAATCCCGAATCATTTGATACGGAAGGCCACGTTGATTTTCGCCGGGGGGGTGGCATGGAAGACGGCCGGCTGCACGACAGGCTCAACAGCCTGAAGGAACATCTGCAACTGGAGAATCCGCTGCTTGTCGAGGCGGTGGGCAGTTTCCGCAAACTCGACAAGGTTTGCCGGGGGCTTGGGCTTATCGGCAACGACCAGTCCACCATCTCGCAGATCGCCTGGTGGCCGCTGATTTCCATCCTGGGGCCGTTTTCGGCCGGCAAGTCCACCTTCATCAACAACTATCTCGACATTCCGGTGCAGCAGACCGGCTCCCATGCCGTGGACGACAAATTCACGGTCATCTGCTACAACGCCGCCGGCGAATCCCGGGTGCTGCCCGGCACGGCGCTCAACGCCGACCTGCGCTTCCCGTTCTACAAGATGAGCGAGGAGCTGGAAAAGGTCGAGCCGGGCGAGGGCGGCCGCATCGACTCCTACATCCGGCTCAAGACCTGCCCCAGCGACAAGCTGCGCGGGCTTATCCTTATTGATTCGCCGGGTTTCGACGCCGACGCCCAGCGCACCTCGACGCTGCGCATCACCAACCACATCATGGACCTGTCCGATCTGGTGCTGGTGCTGTTCGACGCGCGCCGCCCCGAGCCCGGGGCCATGCGCGACACGCTGACCCATCTCGTGGCGGCCACGATAAACCGCCGCGATTCCAACAAGTTCATCTTCATCCTCAACCAAATGGACATTGCCGCCCGTGAGGACAACCCTGAAGAGGTCGTGGGCGCGTGGCAGCGCGCCCTGGCCCAACAGGGCCTCACGGCCGGCAAGTTTTATCGTATCTACTCGCCCACTTCGGCCGTGCCCATCGACGACCCGGCCTTGCGCCAGCGGTTCGAGGCCAAGCGCGACGCGGACATGGCGAGCATCCACACCCGCATGAACCAGGTGCGGGTGGAGCGGGCCTACCGCATCGTCGGCGAGCTGGAGAAGCTCGCCCGCGAGGTGGAGGACGTGCGGGTGCCGGAGCTGCGCGGCATGATGCAGCGCTGGCGTTCGGGCGCGCTGTCGCGCGACTGCGCCATTTTCGGCGCGTTGGGCGTGGTGCTGGCGACGCTGTATGTGCTGACGGGCCATCCCTTCAGCAACGGCCTGGTGCCGGGCTGGCTGGGCTGGGTGTTCGGCGAGGCCTGGAGCACGATTCTTTTCTTGCTGGCGAGTCTTGGCCTGGCGGGCTGGCTGCATATGCTGGCGCGGAAGTGGTCGGCGGCGTCGGTGGCCCGGCTGGTGTCCAAGACGTATCCCCACGGACCGCTGCGCGAGGGGCTGTTGCGGGCGTTTTACAAGAACACCGCGCCCTGGCGTTCGATTTTCCGTTCCGAGCCGGCCGGCTGGGGGGTCAAATACCGCAAGATGCTGGTGTCGGTGATCGCCGACAGCGAGCGGTTCATCCAGACCCTCAATGACCGCTACGCCCATCCCTCAGGCGTGACGGCGGCGGCGGTGGTCCCGCCGCCCCCCGACCCCGAGCCGGCAAGCGAGGGGGAGCCCCAGCCTGCCTAGCAGGGGGGAGAGAGTTGTTGCGACGGCGCGGGCGGCTTTGGCTGCCCGCGTTTTTTTGTGGGTAAGGGTAATGAGTTCCGATTCAACCGGCTCTCGTTGCCCACTGCCCGCTCCCTGCACCCTGGTCCACAAAAAAAGCCCCGGTTTCCCGGGGCTTTATCCTTTCTCGGCGCTCGATCGACTCTCCCAAATCAACCCACCCGTTCGCTCCCGCTACTGCGACAGCTCCTGGATGGCCTGGGCCACGGGCTTGTTGCCGGGCAGCACGGCTTGGGGGTTCTTTGCGGCAAGAGCTTTGAGCGCTGCAACCGCGCCGGCCCGGTCGTTCTTGTCGTGCTCGAGCACGATGCTTTTATTGTAGCTGGCGATCACGTGGCCGGCGCTGATGGCCAGAGCTTTGTTGAAGCATTCCAAGGCTTTGTCGAACTTGTTCACGTGGCGGTACATGACGCCGAGATCGGTGAGCACGTCGGGGTTGCCCGGCTCCAGGGTCAGCGACTTCTCATAGGCCGGAATGGCCTTTTCGGGCTGGTCGGTGTCGAAATAGAGATTGCCCAGCTCTGTCCAGGCGGCCACGTTGGCCGGTTCGAGCTGGGTCTGTTTTTCCAGGGCCTTGATGCGGTCGAGCAGGGCCGGTGAGGCCTGCTGCGCCTGCTGCTGGGCTTGGGGCGGCGGCATTTGCTGCTGGGCGGCGGGCGCACTACCCTTGGACGGGCTGTCCATCATGCCGCGAATGGTGAATCCCAGAAAGATGCCGGCCAGAAGGGCCAGCCCGGCCCCGAGAATGGCGGCGCTGCGGCCAACCGTCGCCTCGCCGGATTTGTTGGTGCCCATGGGCGCTCCTTTGTGCTGCGTGGTGTCGTGCGGCCGGCACGGTAGCAACGTCGCCGGCAAAAGTCATCGGTTCAAAAGGCCCGAAGCGGCCACGGGGCCGCTTCGGGTTGGGGAAGGAGACAGAGGTTTGTCAACACGGGGGTACGTCTATGGAGTCAACAGGAACTGCCTATCTGTTCCCGTCGGTTGCCGGGGCGGCGACGATTTTGCGCAGTTGGTCGTACTCTTCGGGGCTTATCGCTCCCTCGGCCAGCCGCCGTCGCAGGATGTCCAGGGCGTCGTCGCGGTCGGCGGCCGCGCCGCGTCGCACCGCTTGCCGCCGCTTGTCGTTCCGGGTCCGGGCCAAGCCCAGGACGACCAGGGCGGCAAGGACAAGGAGCAGCATGGTCAGCCAACCGCCCGGGAAGAAGGGGAAACCGGGGATCGTGCACATGGCTGCCTCTCACTGGTCGACTCCGGGGCCGGGCGGAGGACTCGCCTGGCCCCGAAGTGTTCGTCGTTACTGGCAGCCGCCGCCGTGGTAGCCGCCCATCATGCCGCCCATGCCGCCGCCCATGCCGGGACAGCCGCTGCCGGCCACGCCCGGGCCGACTTCCTTGGACACCTGGATGCGGAACTGGGTGCGCTCGGAGAGGAGCTTGGCCTGCAAGTCGCCGATCTGCTTGGTCACGGCGTCGATCTTGGCCTGATCCGGGGTTGCGGCCACGGACAGGGCGTTGAGTTCGGCCATCTTGACGCCGAGGTCGGCGCGCAACTGGGCGGTCTTGGCCGCGAAGGCGTCATGGAGCTTCTGGAAAGCGGCCTGCTTTTCCGGGCTGAGCTGTCCCCAGCCGCCGCCCATGCCGGGGCAGCCGCCTTGGCCGCCCTGACCGCCCATGCCCATGCCGCCGCGGGCCAGAGCCAGGGAAGAAGTGAGCGCCAGGATGGCCAGAGCCGAGAGAACGATGTGAAGCGACTTGACGCGCATGGATAATACCTCCGTAAGGTTGCCGGACTTTGCCGGCGTGGTCGGGTTCCTCTGGGCCGATGCCCCGTGGATGGTTTTGCTATTTGCAGCAGCCGTGCCAAAGCTATTTAATTAATGAAATTATGTTCTTGCGTGTTTTATGGGAAAAAGAACGCCCCTCGGCGATTGTATGCATTGTGTCCAGGCGGTAGCTGCCCAGCCCTTGCGTCGTATAGTTTTTATGCAGGCCATTTTGACGTGAAAGTGCGATAATTCAGGGTGTTGACATGGTTCATGGCGTCCCCTGGTCGACATTGAACGGCCGGCGGGGCGCAAGTGTCTCGAAAATATCCACCATGGCCGGTCGGCGATCGTGCTGCGTGGCGGTGATGGCGGCGGCGGACCAGGGGTCGGCCTCTTCCAGGGGCGCGTCGGCGTCCGGGCGCGGCAGCGGGGCCGGCCGGGTCGGATAGTCGAACATGGGCCGGCCGGCGCTCTCCCGGCCAAGCCGCCAGCCAAGCAGCAAGAAACCCGCCGCTCCGGCCAGATGCAGGGCCACATCCAAGGCTATCCACAGCAGCACGAAATCGCTCATGGAACCTCCTCGTCGTTTTGGGGCGGAGCCAGCACCGCGTCGATGAGCCGGGCCGCCGGCCGTTTGCCTGCCTCGTCCAGGCTGGTGGCCAGGGGCCGGGCCATGCAGACGTGGCAGGCCTCGTCGTAGATGTGGTCCTCGCCAGTGGTGTCGATGTCCTCGACATTGCGCCGGTCGGCGGTCAGCAGCGGGATCGTGCGGATGAAATCGGTGCAGGTGTCGTAGACTTGGAGCATGGGCGGCCCGTCGTCCCGGGGGCGCAGCCGTTCGTGGAACTGCCGGATCTTGAGTTTGCGCGAGGGGTCACCGGGGGAGAGGACAACGCCCGCCCCGGCGAACGTCTCGGCCGTGCTCGGCCCCTGGCCGCCGCCCCGGTAGTCGGGCTTTTTGGCGAAACAGTCCGGGCCGCAAAGGCGGGTGATCCGCCGTCCGCTAAGGCCAAGCCCCTGCTCGCGCTCCAGGATGCCGGCGGCGATCTGCGGATCGGTCAGCCGTAGCCCCTGGTTGGGCGAACCGTTCGAGCCGTACCATTCGCTGAAGCGGAAAAGCCGCCCATCGGCGTCGGCCCACCACCAGCCCACGGAAAACGGCGCGCCGTAGCCCCAGTCGAAGGTCATGAAAAGCGGCGCGTCGCCCGGGACCGGACGCGGCGGGATCACGTGGAGCCGGCGCTGGAAGGCAAACGCCTGGCCCAGGAACACGTCCCAGTCGCCGTCGCGGTAGGCGGTGCGGTAGGGTTCGGGCAGGGCGTCCAGGCGGGCGGCGTAGCCCGGGTCGCGGGCCATGAGGATGGCGTTGTCGGAAAGCCGTCCCGGGATGTGGCAGCGCAGCATCCCGCCTTCGGCCGCCGGGGCCCGGCGACATACGCCCGGCGGCGCGAAATCGACGAACCGGGCCTTGGCGAACCCGTGCCCCACGCCGCCGGGGTTGGAGGCGCACACGATGCCCGGAATCTTGTGGCGAAGCGTCGCCGGCACGTCGAGGGCGCAGCGCAGCCGGCCGCGCAGGTAGTCGTACTGGAGTTCGGTGAAGCTCGTCAGTTCGTCGAGGCACAGCAGATGGATCTCCACGCCCTGGTAGCGGAACACGTCGTTTTCGCGCTGGCAGCTGCAAAAAAGGAGCATGGAGCCGTTTATGAATTCGAAGCGCTGCTTGGCCGCCCGGAATCTGCCAAGTTCCCGGGGAAACTGGGCCAGGGCCGGCAGGATGTGGTTGCGTTCCAACTCGGCCATGGTGCGCCGGAAGAGGTAGGCCCGCAGGCCGGGCAGGCGCAGGCAGGCGAGTAGCGCCTCGAAACGCAGGGCGTGGCTTTTGCCTGGGCCGGCCGCGCCGCCGAAAAGGATTTCGTTGGCCGGGCAGGCATGGAGCCTGGCCTGGAGCGGCTGGGGCTTGTAGTCGACGGCCACCGCGCCTGGGGGAAGTGCTGATATGTCGTCAATTGTCCGCAATGCCGGTTTCCTCTCGCCGCCTGGGGCGGCGGCAAAGCCGTAATAATTGGAATTATTTTTGGCACGATTCAGGCTTGGACAGGAGCGGACGCGTCAGCCGCGTTCGGAGGAGTCCGCCATGCTGGTCTTGCCGCGCAAACGTCGTCTGGCCATCGCCCTGTTCGCCCTGGCGCTGTTGGCGCTGGCCGTGTGCGCCGTGCCGTCGTTGTCCCAGCCGGCCGCTGGGGGCTATGCCCGGTTGCTGCGTCGCCATGTCGCACCGCCGCCCACGGCCGTGGCCGATTGCGCCGTGGCCGCCCTGGCGCTGCACGCCGGCAGCCCGGACGCGCCCATCCCGGATTCGGCCTTCGAAGCGCTTTCCGGCCGCTGCCGCCAGGCCGCCCGACAGGCCAAGCCCGGCCCGCGGGACGGCGACGACTGCGAACTCGGCGCGGTCGGCGCGGGGCATTCCGGGGACAAGGAGAAGTATTATTTGTCCTGGCGTTCGCCGTCAGGGGTGTGAGGCGTCCGGGCGCGGCGTCGGAACTGCAGATTTTACGTGTCCATGTGACCGCCCCTCCCGCCTACTCCCCGTCGCCGTCCTCCGGCTCCTCCGGCTCCTCCGGCGGCGGCGCGTCCGGAAAAGGCACCCAGGTGACCACCGTCAGCGGCCGCGTCCCCTCGCCGGAAGCTGCGTCCGGCCCGGCGTCGCCGCGCCCGGCCCCCTTGCCGCCGCCCTCGCGCGACCCCAAATGCCGGGCCAAGGCGGCTAACGCCGGCTGCTTGCCGAAAAGCTTTACCCGCACCCCCTTGCCCGGCGTCTCCACGATCTCCGAGACGCAGGCCGCCTGATCCTCGGTCAGCTCCTCCGACGGCCGCAGCCGCACGCAGCCCTCCCCCCAGCTGGCGAAATCCCGCATGTCGGCAAAAGCCAGCCGCGCCAACTCCAACACCACCCGGTCCTGGCTCACCCCCAGCCGGTCGCTGCGCGCCGCCATGGCCGCCTCCACCGCCCGCCGCACATGGGGCGACGCCCGCAGCCGCGCTCCGGCCTGCCTGGCGCTGCGTGCGCTGTAGCCCGCCCGCCCGGCCGCCAAGGTGGCGTTGCAGTCCACCAAATACTCCTCGACAAACCGCCGCTGCCGGTCCGTCAACGCCGCCTCGCCAGCGCCGGGGGGCGCGGAAATGGCAGGGGAGGTGGGCGCAGAGGTGATGGTGGAAGGGGACGCAGCGTTGTCGGACATGGCGACAGCTCCTTGGGGCGGTGCGGCATGGTTGGCAGGCGAATGGCGAAATCGGTGGACAAAGACGAAGAGGCCTCCGGCGGCCCAAGGGGGTGACCCCCTTGGGGAACCCCGAATGGGCGCGGTAAGGGGACGGAGGGCTACGGTGGGTGTTTGGCCGGGAAGACCGCCTGGCGGCGCGCGCCAAGGCGCTGGCGGCTGCGCCGCGTGGGGCGTCGGAATTCCCGGGCCGTCGATGCGCCCGGCTGCCGCCGGGTGCTCGACGGCCCGGAAATTCCAACGCCCCGGTTCGCCCGGGAAAGGCAGTCGGGTTGCGTAGGGGCTGGGAAGGGCCGGGCGTTTCCCTCGGACCGCTGCCCGTCGACCAGACTAGCTTACCTTGCCCATACTTAGTTTGGGGGTCCGGGGGACTAAGTCCCCCGGCGGGCGCGGGCAGAGCCCGCTCTTCGTCTTCCCTCTTCTCTCTTCCCTCTCCCCTAGTGCAGCCGGCGCGAGGGGCCGGACCAGTGCCACAGGGCCAGGATGTCGGCCAGGGTAAGGTGGGGATTGAGGGCCAGGAGTTTGTCCAGGGACATGATGCGGCTCCTTGGTTTAGGCGGCCAGGTCGCGCTCTTCGAGAATGACGAGGCGGGTGGCGTGGTTGTCGAGGCGTTCGGCCAGGCGCAAGGTCTCCTCGCGGGTGGGGTAGCCCTTGGCCAGTTCCAGGCGGCAGTCGATCTGGGCTTTTTCGTAGGCCCGCATCCGCTCTTCGAGGTTGTCGATGGCCCGGGCCACGTCGTTGATCCATTTGCGGGCGAAAAAAAGCGCCATGCCGACGAGCAGCGAACTCCAGGCCGGCAGCACGAGGGTGTCGGGATTCATGGCCGGGGCTCCGTGGGCGTTTGGGGTTTGGCCAGAAGCGGCAGGGCTTTTTCGGCCAGATCGATGCCGGCCTGGGAGCCGATGGCCGTCAGCGCGATGTCGGTGATGGCCTGGATCTCGTCCGGGGTCAGCCCCATGCTGTACTTGCGGCCAAGGGCCACGGCGGCGATGGCCAGCACGGCGGCCCAGAGCTTGCGCGAGGCGGCGGGGGAGGCGGCGTTCATGACCAGCCCGCCTCGCGCAGGGGGGTTGAGGCCAGGCCCCGGCAGAACGGGCAGACCGGGCCGCCGCCAAAGGCCAGTCGGCTGGCCGAGCTGGTGAAAACGGTGCCGCAGTCCGGGCAATTGCGATGCACCTTGTCCGCGACGTAGCACAGCGTGCCGTCTTCGCTGAAAGTTGTGTAATGGGACAGGACCGCGTTTCGCAGGTCGGCCGGCATGGCCGGCAGGGCCGAATGCGTGTTCATGTTGCACCATCCTTGGTTCCAGAAAGACCACGGAAGGCGGACATGTACCAGTCAGTCTATGTCAAAAATCTCTTGATTAATATGGGTAACCGTTTAGGTATGTTGTCAAATCGCTTTACACGAACCCGGCTGTTAGGCAGAGTGCCACATTGAAAACCCTTAACGCGTGGAGCAGCCATGGCGGTGCGGACGAGTCTTTTGGCGGCGGTGTTGACGATGCTCCTGGCGGGCTGCGCCGGGCAGGCCGGGAGCCTTGGCGGCGACAAGCCGCCGGCGATGACGGTGACGGACTACTACGAATACTGTTCGGCCTTGCCGGGACCCGACGCCTGCCTATCCGATCCCGTTTGCAACCGGTTCAAGCAGGAACTCAGCCAGCCGCCGACGGCGTTGTCGGCTTGTCTGGCCATGTGCCGCAAGACCGGCGACGACTTGTACGTGGCCAACCTGACCAACGGCTGCGGCGGCATCCTGGACCGGGCCATCGACTTGTGCGACCAGTTTTGCCGGCGTCGCGATCCGTCGTAGTCGCGCTTTTTATGGAGCGTGTTGCGATGGAGCACGCTTGGGAGTAGATTGGGCGGCACGACGACCCGTTCGCAACGATGCCTGGAAACGGCGAGGTTCCGATGGCCGGAAACGAAGCGCGCCCGCCGGATGAGGCGACAAGGGGGCAACAGGAGGGCGGGAGTCCTCTGGAGCGTTCCCGCGCGTATCAGCCTCCGTCCCGGAGCCCGGATGATTCGGGCGGCCCGGCCGTTTCGGCGGGAGAGCCCCGGCCGACCCTGGCCCAGGCCCTTCGCGAGATGGAGACCATCTTCGAAAACGCCTTGGTCGGCATGGTGCTGGCCCGGGACAACCGGTTCGTCAAGATCAACGCCCGGGGCGCGGAACTGCTCGGCTGCCCGGCCGAGGCGCTCATCGGCCGCACGGCCGAGGCGCTGTTCGGTGCTCCCGAGGCCTATCAGGCCTTCCTGCGCCAAGCCTATGACGACATGGGCCGGCACGGCGCGCATACCGGCGAACATCAATTCCTGCGCCCTGACGGCACGCGTCTGATCCTGCGCACCGCCGCCCGGCAGATAAGTCCGGGCAACGCGGCCGAGGGCATCATCTGGGCTTTCGACGACATCACCGACCAAAAACGTCTGGCCGAGGAACTGCTGGCTTCCAAGCGCGCGGCCGAGGCGGCCAGCCGGGCCAAGACCCAGTTTCTGGCCAACATCAGCCACGAACTGCGCACGCCCTTAAACGGCATCCTCGGCATTGCCCAGCTCTTGCTCGACAAAGGGGGCGACGAGGAAACGCGGGAGTATCTGAGCGTCATCCGCCAGTCGGCGGCCACGCTCACCAACATCGTGGGCGAGCTGCTCGATCTTTCCAACGTCGAGGCCGGCCGGCTGCGTCTGGCCCCTCGCGAGTTCGAGTTGGCCGCCGAACTGACGCCGCTTTTGCGCAACTTCATGGCCCAGAGCCTGCCGCGCTCGTTTGAATTTTCCTACTTTTTCGACCCGGCCTTGCCCGAGCGGATCATTGGCGACGCCAACCGCATCAAGCAGATTCTCATCAATCTGGTCGGCAACGCCTTCAAGTACACCCGAAGGGGCCACGTGACGGTGCGCGTCGCGCCGGCGGGCGAAACCGGCCCGGCCGCGGAGGGCTTTGCCGTACCCGAGGGGCGCGCGCGGCTGCGTCTGGTGGTGGAGGACTCCGGCATCGGCATCGAGCCGGGCCGGGAGCGGTCCCTCTTCGAGCCTTTCGGCATCGGCGAGGATTACCTGACCAAGAAGTACAGCGGCGCGGGCCTGGGGTTGGCCATCGCCCGGAAGCTGGCCCGGATGATGGGCGGCGACGTGACGTTTGTGTCCGAGCCCGGCCGGGGCAGCACGTTCACGGCCACTTTGGACTGCGGCCTGCCGCGCCCGACGCAGAAGCCGCACCGGACCCGGACGCCGCGTCGCGACGTGGAGAGCGAAAAGACGGCGGAGACCGGCGGCGGGCTGCGTATCCTTTTGGCCGAGGATGAGCCGGTCAACCGCATTTTCACGGTGCGCGCGCTGCAAAAGCTCGGCCATGCCGTGGATGCGGCGGCCGACGGCCGCGAGGCCCTGACCATGTTGGAGCGCGGCGCTTACGATCTGGTGCTCATGGACATTCAGATGCCGCGCTTAAACGGCCTGGAGGCCACCCGGCGCATCCGCTCGGGCCAGGTGGAAGGGGTGTCCCCGGCCATGCCGGTGGTGGCGCTGACGGCCTACGCCATGGAGGGCGACCGCCAAAAGGGCCTGGAGGCGGGCATGAACGAATACGTGACCAAGCCTTTCGAGCCGGCCGAGCTGGTGGCGGCCATGGAGCGGGCCCTGGCCAAGTAAGAGGCCGCGAGCCCGCGTCTAAACGAAAAAAACCGGCTCATGAGCCGGTTTTTTTCATGGCCGCGCCGGGAGCGTCCTACTGGCAATGGTCGGCAATGTACCGCTCCAGCCGGGCCAGGCCTTCCTCGATGTTCTCCAGGGAGTTGGCGTAGGAAAAACGCAGATGCCCCTCGCCGCCCGGACCGAAGTCGATGCCCGGGGTGACGCCCACGTGGGCCTTTTCTAGGATGTCGTAGGCCAGGGCCAGGGAGTTGGGGTGCAGGTGGTCGGCCCGCACGAACACGTAAAACGCGCCGGTCGGCTCCACGCGCGGCGACAGCCCCAGGCGCGACAGCCCGGCCAAGAGGACCTTGCGCCGGGCGTCGTAGGTCTGGCGCATGGCCTCGGCCGCCGCCAGCCCGTCCGGGGACAGCGCGGCCAGACCGGCCCATTGGGCCACGGACGAGGCGCAGATGAAGAGATTTTGCTGGAGCTTTTGTAAAAGCGGCATGAGCGAGGGCGGCGCGATGAGATAGCCCAGGCGCAGGCCGGTCATGGCGAAGCGCTTGGAAAAGCCGTTTAGAACCAGGGCGTCGTCGGAAAACTGCAAGGCGCTGCGGGCCGGACCGGCGTAGGTCAGGCCATGGTAGATCTCGTCGGACACCACCGGCGCGCCGCAGGCGCAGGCTGCCTCCAGGGCGTCGTCGGACAGCAGCGTGCCGGTCGGGTTGGCCGGCGAATTGAGCAGGATGGCGGCGGTGTCCTCGCTCACCGATTCCCAGATGCGCTGCGGCGTCCACTGGAAGCCGTCTTCCTCGGCCACCGGGACGTAGCGCGGCGTCAGGCCGGTGAAGCGCAGGAAGTTGGGGTAGCAGGCATAGGCCGGGTCGGTGAGCAGCATGTGCTTGCCGGGCCGGGCCAGGACGCCGAAGGCCAGCAGCATGGCCGGCGAGGTGCCGCCGGCGACAAGCATCCGCTCCGGACTGATGGTGACCCCGTATTCGTCGGCGTACAGGGCGCACAGGGCCTCGCGCAGCTCGCGGATGCCCAGGCTGTGGGTGTAGTGGGTGCGGCCCTCGGCCACGGCCTTTTGGGCCGCGTCCTTGACGCACTCGGGAATGTCGAAATCCGGTTCGCCGATCTCCAGGTGGATGACGCGGTTGCCGGCCGCCTCGATGGCCTGGGCGCGTTCGAGGATGTCCATGACGAGAAACGAGGTGATGTCCTTGCAGGCGGGGTTCATGGCAGTGGTCCGGTTGGTGGTTGGGGCGCGTTCCCGAACGCTTGGCGCGCAGCAGGCTGTCGTTGGCGACGGCCGCCACGGTTTCGGCCACATCGGGCCGGTAAGATGGAAAAAGACGTCGGGACCGGGAGATGTAGCCCGGGGCCGGGCGGCAGGCAAGGGCGGCGGGGCGCGAGGGGACGGAAATTACTACTTGCCGATGAGGGCGATGACGGCCTGGAAGCACTCTTCCAGGGTCTGGCGCTCGGCCACGTCCTGGCGCAGGAAGGTGTTGATGGGGCCGATCATGTCGATGGCCCGGTCGATTTCCGGGTTGGCCCCCCGGGCGTAGGCCCCGATGTTGACCATGTCTTCCACGCGCCGGTAGGTGGCGAGCAAGCGGATGAGCTCGCGCGAGGCGGTAAGCGCCTCCTTGGGGGTCACGTCGGAGCGCAGGCGGCTGATGCTTCTTAAGACGTCGATGGCCGGGAAATGGCCCTGGTCGGCCAGGTCGCGGGTCAGGACGATGTGGCCGTCGAGAATGGAGCGCACGCTGTCGGCGATGGGTTCGTTGAAGTCGTCGCCGTCGACCAGCACGGTGTAGATGCCGGTGATGCTGCCAAGGCCGTTTCTGCCGGCCCGCTCCAGGAGCTTGGGCAGTTGGGCGAAGACCGAGGGCGTGTAGCCGCGCGTGGTCGGCGGTTCGCCGGCGGCCAGGCCGACCTCGCGTCCGGCCATGGCGAAGCGGGTGACGGAGTCCATCATGAGGATGACGTCGTTGCCCTCGTCGCGGAAGAATTCGGCCATGGCCGTGGCGGCGTAGGCGGCGCGCATACGGATCAGCGGACTCTGGTCCGAGGTGGCCACCACCACCACCGACCGGGCCATGCCTTCCGGGCCGAGATCCTTTTCAATGAATTCGCGCAGTTCGCGGCCGCGTTCGCCCACAAGCCCGATGACGTTGACGTCGGCCACGGTGTTGCGGGCGATCATGCCCATGAGCGTGGACTTGCCCACGCCCGAGCCGGCCATGATGCCCACGCGCTGGCCCTTGCCGAGCGTCAGGCAGCCGTTTATCGCCCGCACGCCCACGTCCATGGGGTCGCAGATGCGCGGCCGGTCCATGGGCGAAGGGGCCGGGGCGAAAATGGGATTGAAGCGGCGCGGCACGATGGGGTCGCCGTTGTCGATGGGGTTGCCGAAGGCGTCGACCACCCGGCCGAGGTAGCGTCGGCCGACGGGAAAAAGCGGCGGCGTGCTGGTGTTGCGGATCAGCGTCCCCGGCGCGATGCCGCGCAGGTCGCCGTAGGGCATGAACAGACACGCCCCGTCGCGAAAACCCACGACCTCGGCCGGCACTTCCGTGCCTGGGGCCTCGCCCTGGGGCAACATGTGGCACACCGACCCCACCGGCGCGCGGATGCCGCGCCCCTCGGCGATAAGCCCCACGACCTTGGAGACCTTGCCGTAGGTCTTCATGGGCTGCATGGCGGAGAGCAGGGAAATGGCGCCGGCGGCGTCAACCGTGGGCATGGACGTCTCCGGGCGCTCCCGGCGTCCCGGCGTCATGGCCGGCGTCGGCGGGCGCGTCGCCGGCCTCGCCCGGAGCCGGGGCGGCGGCCAGATGGGCGAAGATCGCCTCCACTTCGGCGAACCGGCTGGCGATGGTGTTGTCCACGAGGCCTTCGGGATATTCGAGATACACGCTGCCGGGAACGAGCGCGGGATTGACGCGCACGGACACCCTGGCCAGGGCCGGGCGTTCGGCTTTGGCCCGGGTGAGCAGCTCGCGCAGGAGGGCTTCGTCCTCGGGGTGGACGGTGAGCGTCGGTTCGGCCTTGGCGTCGATGGCTTCCAGGGCCTCGTGCAGCAGGGCCGCGAGAATTTCCTCGCGCCGGGCGTCGATGGCCACATTGACGGTGCGCTCCACGGCCAGGCGCAGCAGCGTCAGAAATTCGTCGCGCTGGAGATCCCACAACCGGGCGCGTTCACCGGTCAGCGCTTCGGCCATGGTCCCGAAGGAGCCGGCCAGGTGGGCCAGGGTCGCTTCGTGCTCGGCGGCGGCGGCGGCGGCGGCTTCGGCGGCGGCCGCATCGGCGTCGGCCCGGCCTTCGGCGTGGCCGGCGGCGTAGCCTTCCTGGCGGGCCGCTTCGCGCAGGCGCTCGGCTTCGGCCATGGCCTCGGCCAGGATGGCCTGGGCCTTGGTCGTGGCCTTGGCCCGCAGGCGTTCCCAGAACCGGGCTTCGACCTTTTCGAGTTCCTCGGGGGAGCGGTGGGCTTCCAGTTCGGCCACGGTGGTCTCGCCCGGGCCGGCCAGGCCCGCCCCGAGAATGACCCGGCCGGTCAGAACGCCGGTTGCCTCTTCATCAGACAAAGACATCGCCGCCTCCGCGGCCTATGGCGATCTTGCCCTCGGCTTCCAGGCGCCGCACGGTCTTGACCACGTTTTGCTGGGCGCCTTCGACCTCGGCCAGGCGGATGGGGCCCATGATTTCCAGGTCTTCCTGGATCATGTTGGCGGCGCGCTCGGACAGGTTGCGGAAGAACTTGTCCCGCAGTTCCTCGGAAGCGCCCTTTAAGGCCTGGGTAAGCTCCTCGTTGGAGACTTCCTTGAGCAGCTCGCGGATGGCCCGGTCGTCCAGGGCCTTGATGTCCTCGAAGACAAACATGAGGTTGCGGATGTCCTCGGCCGTCTGGGCGGACTCCTCCTCGATCTCGGAGAGGACTTCCTCTTCGGTGGCCCGGTCCACGGCATTGAGGATTTCGGCCACGGCGGTGATGCCGCCGACCTTCTTGCCTTCCTTGCCGCCCATGGCGATGAGCTGGTTTTGCAGGACCTTGTCCACTTCCATGAGCATGTCCTCGGCCACGGCCTCAAGCTTGGACAGGCGCATGAGCACCTCGGCGCGCACGCCCGAGGGCAGGTTTTGCAGCAGTTCGGCGGCCTGCTCGGGGTGCAGGTGGCCAAGGATCAGGGCCAGGGTCTGGGGATGCTCGTTGCGCAGGATCTGGGCCAGGATGCGCGGCGAGACGTTGCCGAGTTCCTGGAACGGGGTCGGCCCGGTGTCCAGTTCGAGGGTTTCCATGATGTACTTGGCCGTGTCCGAGTCCAGGGTCTTGGACAACAGCCGGCGCACCTGGTCCGCGCCGCCCGTGACCATGTCGCGTCCGGTCTGGAGGGCGTCGTTGAACTCGTGGACCACTTCCTCGACCTGTTCCTTGGGCACGGTTTCGATGTCCAGCATGGCCTTGGAGATGGCGGCGATTTCGCGCCGATCCAGGCGTTTGAACACCTCCCCGGCGAACTTTTCGCCCAGGGCCAGACAGAGAACGGCGGTCTTCTGCGGACCGGACATCATGACGGGCATGGGGGGTTAGGCCTCCTGCTTGAGCCAGGTCTTGAGCAGCGAGATGGACTGCTCCATGTTTTCTTCGAACAGTTGCAGGGCCAGGTGCTTGGCCAGCTCGAACTGGCGGCCGGGTTCCAGCATGGCCGCCGCCTCTTCGCTTTCCACGGCTTCGGCCAGGGCCAGCCGGGCCTCGCCTTCGGGCAGTCTTTCCAAGGTTTCGATCTCCTCTTCGGTGACCCGCGGACGAATGAGCGCCAGCACCACCGGCCGCACGACCAGGATGAGGAACAGGAAGATGAGCAGGCCGTTGATGAAGGGCTTGCCCAGCCGCTGGGCGTATTCCAGCATGGTCTGCACCAGGCTCGGCTCGGCCGAGGCGTCCGGCGCGCCGAACTCGAAGCTCGACACCTGGATCTCGTCGCCGCGCGCCGCGTCCAGGCCGGCGGCCCGGGCCACGATCTGCTTGATGCGTTCCAGTTCCTCGGCCGAGCGGGGCACGAACTTCCAGTTCTTGGTCCCCTCGACCTTCTCGTAGGTCCCGTCCACGATAACCGCTATGGACTGGCGCTTCAAGTCGCCAACGGGGGTGACGACGTTTTGCTCTTCCTTGTTGATCTCGTAGTTGGTGGTGGTATTGGCCCGGTTGGACTTCTGGGTGGATTCGGTGCCGGAATAGCCCTCGCCCCGGAAATTGGTGTTGGGCACGGCCTGGCCGCCGCCGCGCGGGGTGGTGGTGACGCCCGAGGCGTCCACGGCCGCCGTGCCGGAGGTGGATTCCTCGCTTTTCTGTTCGCTGCGCACCACGGTGGCGTTGGGGTCGTAGAGTTCCTTGCGGATGGTGCGCTGGCTGAAATCGAGTTCCGCGTTGACCTTGGCCAGGGAGCGGCCGGGGCCGAGGATGGGGGTGAGGATCTGTTCGAGGCGGTTTTCGAGGTTGGACTCGAAGGTGTTCTTGTATTCGAACTGGGTGGTGGTGAGACCGTCGAGGCCGCCGTCGCCGCGCGGCTGGTACAGGGACTGGCCGGTGGTGTCGGTGACGGTGATGTGGTCGGGGGTGAGGCCTTCCACGGACATGGCCACGAGGTTGACGATGCCCTGGAGCTGCTTGGCGTCAAGCTTTTGGCCCTTGCGCAGGGTCAGCACCACCGAGGCGGTGGCCTTTTTCTGCTCTTCGATAAAAAGGCTCTTGTGGGGCAGCACCAGATGGACGCGGGCCTTTTCGATCTGGGGAAATTCGGAAATGGTGCGGGCCAGTTCGCCCTGCAGCGCCCGGGTGTAGTTGATGCGCTGGACGAAGTCGGTCTGGCCGACCTTGAGCTCGTCGAACAGTTCGAAGCCGATGCCCTGGCCGCGCATGACGCCTTCGCCGGCGACCTTGAGGCGCTGTTCGTAGACGGCCTCGGCCGGCACCAGCACGGTGGCGCCGTTGTCGCGCAGCTCATAGGGCGTCTTGGAGGCCTTGAGCAGGTTGACGACCCGGGAGGCGTCCTCCTGGGGCATGTTGGAGTACAGCACCCGCATGTCGGGCTGGTTGAGGATAAACAGCATGATCACGAAGGCGACGACCAGGGAAGCGGCCAGTCCGGCCAGCATGATGCGCTGGGCGGCGGAACGGTTGGACCAGTACTGGATGAGCTTCTCGAAGTTTTGCTTGAGGAATTCGGACATGGCGGGTCTCCTGGCAGGCTTCGTTTACGATCGCGCGGGCTAGAACTGGATCTTGACGAGTTCGCGGTAGGCGTCGATGACCTTGCCGCGCACGGCCGTGGTCATCTGCATGGCGGAGCTGGCCTTTTGCAGATTGATCATGAGCTCATGGACGTTTTGGGTCTGGCCCGAGGCAAAGGACTCGACCATGGAGTCCTTGTTGTTTTGCATGTCGTTGACGTGCTTGATGGAGTCGGTGAGCATCTGACCAAAGCCTTCGGCCGGCGCGGCCGGCTTGGCCAGGGAGCGCGAGACCTTGGATTGGATGGCCCCGGACTGGGACATGGCGTTCTGATAGGCGGCGAGGGCAAGGGAAGGTATGGCCATGACGCGTCTCCGTTAGCGGCCGATTTCCAGGGCCTTGTTGAACATGTTCTTGACGGTGCCAATCGACGAGCTGGACGCTTCGTAGCTGCGCATGGCCGTGATCATGTTGGCCATTTCCTCGACCACGTTGATGTCGGGGTAGGCCACGTAGCCGTCGGCGTTGGCGTCGGGGTGGCCGGGCTCGTACTGCATCCGGAAGGGGCGGTTGTCGTTGACCAGGCTCGTGACCTTGACGCCGGCCAGGTCACGGTCCTGGGCCGACTGCATGGCCTTGGAGAAGGGGCTGTCCACCGGAGTCGATTCGAGCATGACGGACTTGCGCACGTAAGGTCCGCCGCCGTTGACCGTGCGGGTGGTCTTGATGTTGGCCAGGTTCATGGAGATGGTGTTCATGGTGGTCCGCTGGGCCGACATGCCCGACGAACCGATGTCCATGGCGGTGAAGAGATCCATGTTACTTGCCTCCGTCAATGATGACCTTTTGCAGGCCCTCGAAGTTCTTCTTGGTGATGTCGGTCAGGGCGTTGTACATCAGCGTGTTCTTGGCCATGACCGCCATTTCCTTGTCCATGTCCACGCTGTCCAGGCCCTGGACGACCCGGGGCTTCCAGCCCATCTCCAGGTTGCCCTCGAAGCCGGCGGCGTTGAACGCCGTGGGCATGTGGCCGCTGCTGGTGCGCGTCATCTTGCCCCGGTCGTCGATGTTGAGCGCGGATTGCAGCTCCTTCTCGAAGTCCAGGCTGCGGGCCTTGAAGGCGGGCACATCCTGGTTGGCCAGGTTGGACATGACGACATTCTGACGCTCCAGATGCAGGTCCATGACCTTGCCGAGCAGTCCGATATTTTGTGAGAACATTGTTTTCATTGTCTTTTTCCTCCGCTTGGGAGAGCTGTCCCCGGGCTGGCCGCCCGTTTTCGAAAGCCTATTGGGCAAAAAGCGTTCCAGCCTGATCGACCTGGGGCCGCCAGAGGGTATTTTTTGCCGTCCATTCGTTTCACTTTCTAATAAAGCCGGACGGATTTCCCAAAAGCGTCATTTGTCGCGGGCCTGTGGAGCCGGTCGGCAGGCGCATCGGGATGCTTGGCACGGGGATTGCTTGGTGAAAAACGCCCGGCAGCCCTGGCCGCCGGGACAAACGAGCACCAGCCTGCGCCGACAAGGCGCGAACCGGCCAGGCCCGAAACCAGCACCCGACGGGCCGCCAACGGAGGGGATGTCATGAGTGGGCAACTCGACTACGAAATCAACAAGGAACTCGGCGAATGCTATCTGTTCATGGGCGACCTGGACAAGGCCGAGGAATATTACGGCAAGGCCATGACCAGCAACGGCGTGCACCCCGACCCCTATCTGGGGCTGGCCACCATCGCCGTGCAGCGCGGCAAGCTCGACGACGCCATGTCGCTGTACCGCAAGGCGTCCTCCATCGAGGCCGACGACCGGTCTCTGTCCGGCATGGCGCTTATTGAAATGGAGCGCGGCCAGTCGGCCGAGGCGTTTACCCATTTCAAGGGCGCGCTGGCCAAGAACCCGGAAAACCTGGTGGCCCTTTTTGGTCTGGTCCGCCTGGCCCATGCCGACGAGCGCCTGGAGGAAGTCCTGCCCTACCTGCAGGACTATCTGGCCCTGGACCCGCTCAAGCACGAGGTCCGCTTCACCCTGGCCGGTTGTTTGGTGAGCCTTGGCCACCATGCCGAAGCCGGGGCGGAGATCGACCAGATCCTGCTCCAGGACCCGGCCAACGACGCCGCCCGGGAACTGGCTGACGAGCTCAAGCGCATCGCGGCCTAGCCGACGCGGCGGCCCGGGCCTTGGCCGGGCAGCCTTGCCTTGAAAATTTGCTCCTTGGCCAGGCTCTGCCTGGCTCCAGGGAGACGATGCTGGTCCGTGGACACCCCTCCGCGACGTCCGGCCCGGGCCGCCCAGCCCTGGCCGGACGTTCCGGCCCCGTGTCTCGTGCCGGGGCCGCGAAAGCGCCTCCGAAGTTTGCGGGGAGCATGTCAAACCCGCTGATTTGTCTCAAAAAATACCAGGGTATTTTTTAAGGGACGCGCTTTTCGGCGCGACAGGCCGGCGGCTGCGGGAAAGCCGGCCACGGGCTCGTTTTCCGCCGGATTACGGTCAGGAGCCGCGCCCCTTGCGGGCGTCGATTCCCGGGCCGGGACGGCGGGCATCCCGACGCGCGCCGCTTGTACCCTTGCCAAGCCGGCCGCCATGTGGCACCTCGCCTGAAAAAGCGAGGTCCAGCATGGATTTTCTGCCTGTCAAACGGGCGCTATTAAGCGTCACGGACAAGTCCGGCCTGCCCGAACTGGCCCGGTTCCTGTCCGCCGCCGGCGTCGAACTCGTCTCCACCGGCGGCACCCGCAAAATGCTCGTCGAAGCCGGCCTGCCCGTCACCTCCGTCAGCGACGTGACAGGGTTCCCGGAAATATTAAACGGCCGCGTCAAAACCCTGCACCCCAATGTCCACGGCGGCATCCTGGCCGACAAGGACAATCCCGAGCACCTGGCCACCCTGGCCAAGCACGGCATCGCCGCCTTCGACATGGTGGTGGTCAATCTCTACGCCTTCGGCAAGGCCCTGGAAAAAGGGCTGCCCCTGCCGGAGATGGTGGAGCAGATCGACATCGGCGGGCCGACGCTGCTTCGCGCCTCGGCGAAAAATTTCGCCTCCATCCTAGTGGTCCCGGATCCGGCCTTCTATCCCGAGGTCATGGACGCCCTGGCCCAAAACGGCATGAAAGCGCCGCTGCCCCTGCGCCAGAAAACCGCCGCCGCCACCTTCCGCCAGACCAGCGCCTACGACGACGCCATCGCCACCTATCTGGCGGGCGCCTAAGCCCCTCCGCTTTTCCGTCGGCGGCCGGGATATCCCGGCCGCCGCAGTCCCGCAGTCCCGCAGTCCCGCAGTCCCGCAGTC
>ALAO01000096.1 GCA_000307955.1 Solidesulfovibrio magneticus str. Maddingley MBC34
GCAGCACCCGGCCGCGCAGGGTGATCTCGCCGGTCATGGCCAAGTCGTTATGCACCGGCGTGTTGGTCAAAAGCGAGATCAGGGCCGTGACCAGCGTCACGCCGGCCGACGGGCCGTCCTTGGGCGTGGCTCCGGCCGGCACGTGGATGTGGATGTCGTTTTTCTCGAACATCTCCGGCGCGATGCCCAGCTCCTTGGCCCGGGACTTGGCGTAGGTCAGGGCGGCCTGGGCCGACTCCTTCATGACCTCGCCCAGCTTGCCCGTGAGCTGCAACCCGCCCTTGCCCGGCAGCGTGGCCGCCTCAATGTGCAGGATGGCTCCGCCAACCGGCGTCCAGGCCAGGCCCACGGCCACGCCCGGCGGCAGATCGGGCTCGCGCTCGTCGTCCATGAACCGGGCCGGTCCCAGCAGCTTTTCCAGGGACGAGGCGGTCACCCGGAAAGGCGGCTCCTCGCCCTCGGCCTTGCGCCGGGCCAGCTTGCGGCACACCGATCCGACCTCGCGCTCGAGGTTACGCAGGCCGGCCTCGCGGGTGTAGTCGCGGATGATCTTGGCCACGACCTGATCCGACAGGGACACGTCCTCGGCGGCCAGGCCGTTTTCCTCGATCTGGCGCGGCAAGATGTAGCGCCGGGCGATCTTCACCTTCTCCTGCTCGGTGTAGCCGGGCAGGCGGATGAGCTCCATGCGGTCGAGCAGCGGCGGCGGAATGGTGTCCAGGATGTTGGCCGTGCAAATGAACATCACCTTGGACAGGTCAAAGGGCACGTTCAGGTAATGGTCCGAGAAGGTGTTGTTCTGCTCGGGGTCCAGCACCTCCAACAGCGCCGAGGACGGGTCGCCCCGGAAGTCGGAGCCGACCTTGTCGATCTCGTCGAGCATGATGACCGGGTTTCGGGTGCCGGCCTGCTTGATGCTCTGGATGACCCGGCCGGGCATGGAGCCGATGTAGGTGCGCCGGTGGCCGCGGATCTCGGCCTCGTCGCGCATGCCGCCGAGCGACATGCGCACGAACTTGCGGCCCAGGGCCCGGGCGATGGAGCGGCCAAGGGAAGTCTTGCCCACGCCGGGAGGGCCGACGAAGCACAGGATGGGGCCCTTCATGCCGGGGTTGAGCTTGCGCACGGACAGGTATTCGAGGATGCGCTCCTTGACCTTTTCCAGGTCGAAGTGGTCCTCGTCCAGGATGCGCTTGGCTTCCTTGATGTCGAGCCGGTCCTTGGACAGCTTTTTCCAGGGCAGCTCCACCATCCAATCGAGATAAGTGCGGATGACGCTGGCCTCGGAGGAGTCGGGATGCATGGACACCAGCCTTTTGAGCTGCTTGTCCGCTTCCTTTTTGACGTCCTTGGGCATGCCGACCTTGTCCAGGGCTTCCTTGAGTTCGTCGAGGTCGTCGGACTCCTCGCCGCCCTCGCCCAGTTCCCGGCGGATGGCCTTTAACTGTTCGCGCAGGAAGAAGTCCTTTTGCGCCTTGTCCATCCCTTCCTTGGCCATGTTCTGGATCTTGGCCTGCATGGCCGCGACCTCGGCTTCCTTGACGAGCTGGTCGTTGACCAGGCGCAGGCGCTCCACCGGGTCCTCGCACTCCAGCAGCCGCTGGGCCTCCTCCACCCGCATGCGCAGGTTGGAGGCCACGAGATCGGCCAGCCGGCCGGGCTCGTTGACGCTGTTGAGCACGGCCATGATGTCGGCCGAGGCCATGCCGCGAAGCGACAGGATCTTTTCGCTTTGCTCCCTGGCCGCCCGCATCATGGCTTCCTGTTCCAGGGTGGCTTCCTTGGGGTCGCGCTCGGTGAGCACCTCGACCTTGGCCGCCAGATAGGGGTCGGTGGAGGCGAAATCCGTCACCCTGGCCCGGGTCAGCCCCTGGACCAGCACCTTGAGCCGGCCGTCGGGCATCTTGAGCATGCGCATGATCATGCCCACGGTGCCGACCCGGTAAAGGTCGTCGGGACCGGGCTCGTCCACCTTCTCGTCCTTCTGGGTCAGGACCAGGATGTAGCGCGAGCCGTTGAGCGCCGCGTCCACGGCCTGGACCGACTTGTCCCGGCCCACGAACAGCGGCAGGATCATGTAGTTGAAGACCACGATGTCGCGCACCGGCAACACCGGGAGTTCGGACGGGATATCGGGCGGCGCGGCTTCCTCGCCCTCGCCGGCGGCGGAAACCGGGGCCGCCTCGGTCGGCGCGCCGTCGGCGGCCACGAGCAGTTCGCGTTCCTTGTCATCCATGATGCATGTGCTCCTTGTCGGTATCGAAAACGCCCTTAGCCGCGAATGGCGAAGGCGTCATAAGCCTTGTCGTGATCGATCATCGCCGCCGCCACCGTCGCCACCCGGGACAGGGGCGACCCCTGGGGCAGGCGTTCCTTCAGGGCGGCCAGAGCTTCGGGGTCGCCCTGGGCCAGCACCTCGACCTTGCCGTCGGCCAGGTTGCGCACCCAGCCGCGAAGCCCCAGGCTTGCAGCCTGGTCGTAGACCCAGGCCCGGAAATACACGCCCTGGACCTTGCCGGAAACCGTGGCGTGCAGGCTTGGCGTCGTCATTTCGGTTGTCATGGCCGTCTCCTTGACGCGTGTCGCGGCCACGAAAGCGCCTCTGGCGCTTGGCGGCCAACAGACTTTAACCGTTAACTTTTCTTAGAAAATGCTCGCGTATTTTCCAAGGGACGCGCACTAGATCATGCCTTCGGCCTGAAAGCTGAAAAACCGGTCTTCCGTCACCACCAAGTGGTCGAGCACCCGGATGTCCATCTCCCGGGCCGCAGCCACGATGCGCCGGGTAAAGGCCAGGTCCTCGGCCGAGGGCCGGGGGTCGGCCCCGGGGTGGTTATGGACGAGGATCACACCGCTGGCGTTGTAGCGCAGCGCCGTGGCAATGACCTCCCGGGGATAGACCGCCGCCTGGTCCACCGTGCCCTTGCTCACCCGCTCCCAGCCGACCAGCCGGTTCTTGGTGTCCACCAGGGCCATCCAGAATTCCTCGTGCTCCTTGACCCCGATCCGGGACCGGGCCATCTCGGCCACCACGTCGGGGCTGCCGAGCACGGCCCGGTCGCGCATGGGCTGTTCATGGAACCTGGCCCAAACCTCGCGCCACAGGGTCAAGAACTCCTCGGCTCCCGCTCCGAACCCGGGCACGCCCCGCAGTTCCTCGAAACGGGCGGTGAGCACCCCGCGCAGATTGCCGAAGCGGGCCAGCAGCTCCTTGGACAGGGGCTTGTTGTCGCGTCGCACGTTGACGTAGCCCAGCACAAGCTCCAGCACCTCGTATTCCGCCAGGGCGCGCGGATCGTCCAACAGCCGGTCCTTGAGGCGGCGGCGGTGGCCGAGGTAATGGGGCGGTTCTTTCTTACTAAGCATGGTTTCGGGTCCGGGCAAGGCGTTTGTCGCCTTTTGGGGGGGAATACTCCGGCGCAAAGGCCCGGCAAGGGCGAAAAACCGGGGCGATCACGGTCCCACCCGGCCCGTTTGCCGTCCCTGGCCGCCAAAAAGCCGGAAAAGTTCGGCCGTGAGGTATTCCATGGCCTGGTCGGGCTTGCGCGCCCCGGTCTTGATGCCGGCTTCGGCGGCAAAGGCCGCCTCGAACAGCCGGGTCAATCCGGCCGAACCCAGCCGCCGGGCCATGGACTCTTTCTGGCGGCGCACCTGGGGCGGCAGGCGCACGTCGTCGGCCTCGCCCACGGCCAGACGCCACATCATCCTCGCTTCGTAGAGCAAAAGCCCGATAAAGGGAAAGATCATCTCCTCCCCGGCCAGCTCCTTGTCGAAAATTTCCTGCCAGACCTTGGCCGGGTCGCGCCCCTCGGACAGGGCATTGAGAAAGGCGAAGCCGTCCATGCCCTCATGGTGGGACAAAAGGGCCAGATCGGCCATTTCCAGGCTGGTGCGGTCGCCCAGGGACAGCTCCAGCTTGGCCAGTTCGTTGTCGGCATGGGCCAGGGAGGCCGGCAAGGCGGCGGCCAGGGCCTCGGCCACGCCAGGCTCCAGGACCAGCCCCCGCCGCCCGGCCCAATCGGCCAGGCGCGGCCCCATGTCCCGACGGGTCAGCCCCGGCGAGACAAAGAGCCATTTGCGCTTCTCGGCCACCTTGAAATAGGGCTGCTCGGCCAGAGTTTTGGGCAGCTTGGGGCCGCCTTTTTTATCCAAGGGACCCTCGAAACAGAAAAAGGGCCAGACCGCGTCGTTAAAGCCCTTCAGCGCCGGGGTGAGCTTGGGCCAAAAATCCGGCGGGGCCGCCTCGGCCCGGCGCAGGATCACGGCCCGGCGGCCGGCGAAAAGGCTGCCCACGGTGAGCGCGCTCCAAAAAGGCGCGCCAAGCTCCTCGTCGCCCCAGAACACCTCCCGGGAAAACGTCTGGCCGCTGTCGGCCAGCAGCCGCTCCACCCGCTCCCGCACGATCTCCGGGTCCGGGCAGGCGAGAAAGGAAAATCCGGCTCGTTGCATGAAGCCACCCTAGCCGAGGCGGAGCCGGGCGGCAACGGTGACAGCGGAACACGGGCCGAAGGCCCCTGGTCTGATGACAATTCAACAACTATTTCAAAAAGATATTGACACCCCCGCCAGAGTATGCCCTAAGTTGCTGCGCCTCAAATACCTACGACGCCACTCCAGGAGCGCTCATGCCGGTTTTTCGCGCCGCGCAGATCATGCGAATCGCGGTGTTAGCAGTCGCGGCGTTCATGATCTTCCACAGCCTCGACGTGCCGTCCTTGTGGCTCGACGAGGCCGCCTCCCCGCTGAACGCCCGGTATCCCGTCGATTACCTCATCACCCTGTCCCGGACCCTGGAAGAACATCCCCCGCTGTTCTACCTGCTGCTCAAGGTCTTTCTCGCTTTTGGCCACGACGACTTCACCGTGCGTCTGCTGCCGGCCCTGTGCGGCCTGGGCTGCGTCGGCCTGACGGCGGCCGTGGGCTCGCGGCTCTTTTCCCCGGCCGCCGGCACGGCTGCGGCCGCCATTTGGCTGGTCATGCCCCAGAACCTGCTGCTCTCCCGCATGGCTCGGCCGTATTCCTTGTGGCTGCTGTTCTATTTGTGCGCCCTGTATTGCCTGGCCGGCTGGCTGCGCCGGGGCGACTGGCGCAGCATGGCCGGGCTGATCGCCGCCGCCGGCCTCATGGTTGCCAGCCACTATCTGTCCTTTCCCCTGTTGGCCGCCATGGGCCTGTGCCTGCTGGCCGTCGCGCCAGCGGGCCGGCCGGGCTGGTCCGGCCGCCTGACCGCCGCCGGCCTTTTCGGAGCCGGCTGCCTAGTCATCGCCGCCGCCGCCTATTTTACGCTCATTGCCCAAAGCCAAACGCCCCAGCTCATCGCCAACGCCAACGAAACCGTGGCCGACGCCGCTCGGGCGCTCTGGGAGGCCGTGGGCGGCGTGCTCTACAGCTTCGACATCCTACCAGCGCGTCTGGCCGTTGGGGTCCTTGCCGCGGGCGCGTTCGTGGTCCTGGCCCGACGCGATCGGCGCAATTTCCTGCTCCTGGCCCTGCTGACGGCCGTGCCGCCCCTGGTGCTTTTGGCCATGGGCCGGGCCACGGGGCTGTACTCCCGCCATCTGTCGAGCCTGGGCGTGCCGTTGGCCCTGGCCATGGCCGGGGCGGCCTCCGCCGTGCCCGGGCTGGCCCGACGCCTGCCGGCCGTGACCATCGGCGTCCTGGCCCTGGCCGTCCTGCTCCCCCTGACCGTCCACCACGGCCGATACTATGCCGTCGCCAGCTATCAGGTGCCGGTCATCGGCAACAACTACAAGCTGGCCGCCGCCGGCATCGCCGCCCTGGACCGGCCGGGAACCATCCTCTCGTTCGGCAACGACTTCTACGGCAACACCGTATCCTGGTACCTCGACCAACACCGCCCGCCCCTGGCTCTGACCGATTCCCGCCTGACCAGCCAAGACCCCGAGGCCAGGCTCCTGTTCGCCGCCGGAACCCATTGGGGTTATCTGGCCCCCAACGCGGCCGCCTTCCAGGCCCTCTTCGGCCCCGGCGTCGTCCGGCACGGCATCGAGACCTCCACCGTCCTGGAGCTGACCGTGCCCCGCGATCCGGTGCGACGCCTCGCCGCCCTGCCGGCCCGCTACGCCCTGTCCCTGGATTACCGCCGCGTCTTCGCCGAGGTAAACGCCCTGTCCGGCCTGCGCTTCCATCAAAACGCCCGGGGTCCCGGCCTCATCCCCGTGCGCAACGACGCCGACGCCTCGGCCCGCTGGACCTTTGCCCGCGACGTCCCGTTCCAGCCCCAGGAAATCCGGCTCAACGTGCTGTTTGATAATTTCGGCCAGGACAACCGCCTTGCGGCCCAGGTGCGCTTCGACGACGAACCGCCCCAAATCTTCCCCTTGTCCACGGGCTACGACGCCACCCGCCAGCGCCAGATCGCCCTGCGGCGCGACGCTCCCTACGCCACGATGGACGTGGACCTGATCCTGAATTGCGCCTCGCACACCCCGACCTTGTCCGGCGGCAATCTGCACACCCTGCGCCTGACCGGCCTGGAGGCCTTTTTCTGCCCGGCCGACGACGCGAGCGCCTGCCTGGCCGAGGCCGAACGCAGCTTGGTCGCCTCGCTGCTGGACAACTACCTGGAGGAGCGCTTTGTCGGCCCGGGCGAGACCAAGCAGGCCGCGCGCCTGGCCGCCACGGACAACCTCGCCGTCGCCGACCGGGACGAGTCCGGGGCCTGGACCGCCCTGGCTCCGGCCGACCGGGACCGGCCGGGCGTGGCGCGGCTGTCCCTGACCACGACGCGCCAGCGTCTGCTCTTTTTCCCCAGGCTCGGCCCGGGCGGCGCCGTCCGGGTCTACGGCCGCGATCCCAACGGCCGGCGCGAACTGCTCTTTGCCATGCACAACGCCGGCGAAAAATGGACGCCCATCAGCGCCCGCTACCAACTGACGACGCCGCGCTGGCTGCGCGGCCGGACCACCGAGGTCGAGATCGAACTCCACGGCCGCTGGTCCCAGTTGTGGACCCTGGGCGACGCGGCGCTGTTTTAGGGTCTCGGCCACGAAAAGCGCCCATGACGCTTCCCGGACAACAGACGAAAGCCGGGAGTATTTCTTAAAATAGACAATCGCATGTTTTAAGAAACGCGACACGAGGAGCCGCCCGGACGCTCCATGACAACCCTGCAATGATCGGCTTCAGGCGGGCGTCTGGGCCGGCCAAGCCTTGACGCCTCCCGGGGGCGGGTCTATCCCTCGACCTACGTCGAGTCCCGCCCGTGGCGGGAGCGGGGGAACCAACCACCCGGGGCGCATCGCCAGCATGGCGTAGGGCAACCTCTTCGGCCCGAGCCCGTCAGCTAACCTCGCAGACGTCGAAGGGGAAACCGCTTATCCAAGCAGGTTTCCCGAAACCGGTCGTCCGGAGGGATGCCTATGTCTTCTCGTGCCCATGGCCGTCTGGCCTGTCCGCTGTCCTTTGCCCTGTTTTTCCCTTGCCCCCGCGCCCAGGCCCAGCCGCCCGGAAAAGCCGCCTCGTTGGTCTAGGTTCGGCCGCGCGCCGTTTCCCGCTTCGCCTCGCGGGACGACTGCGGCCCGAGGAACATGCCCCGTCTTTTCGGGGTTCGCGCGCGCCCGCTGTCTGACGTCGGCCTGAGCGTCAGGGCCGGCGCGCGCCCAGCCAAGGGAAAATCATGTCCAACGATTCCGGCCGGCCGACGAGCCGACTGCGCCGCATTGTTTTCGGCAAATCCATCGACCTGGGCGACCAGTCCATCTTCCACAATCTTTCACTGGTGGCCTTTTTCGCCTGGGTGGGCCTTGGGGCCGACGGCCTGTCCTCCTCCTGCTACGGTCCGGCCGAGGCCTTCCTGGCCCTGGGGCAACACACCTTTCTGGCCGTCTTCGTGGCCCTGGGCACGGCGCTGACCATCGGCGTCATCAGCGCCGCCTATTCCCAGATCATCGAGCTTTTCCCCACCGGCGGCGGCGGCTACGTGGTGGCCTCGCGGCTGTTGTCGCCCAAGGTCGGCATGGTCTCGGGCTGCGCCCTGCTCATCGACTATGTCCTGACCATCACCTTGTCCGTGGCCAGCGGGGCCGACGCCGTCTTCAGCTTCCTGCCGGCCGCCTTCCTGCCCTACCGCCTGCCTGCGGCCGTGGCCGGGGTGGTGGCGCTGATCGTGCTCAACCTGCGCGGGGTCAAGGAATCGGTCATGGTCCTGGTGCCCATCTTCATGACCTTCGTGGCCACCCATGCCGTGGCCATCGGCTACGGCGTGTTCGCCCACGTGTCCGACATGCCGGCCCTGGCCGCCCGCCTGGGGCAGGACGTGACCGCCGCCCACACCGAACTCGGCGGCCTGGGCATGCTGCTTTTGGTGCTGCACGCCTACAGCATGGGCGCGGGCACCTACACCGGCATCGAGGCCGTGTCCAACGGCCTGCCCATCCTGCGCGAGCCGCGCGAGAAAACCGGCAAACGCACCATGCTCTACATGGCCCTGTCCCTGACCCTGACCGTGGTCGGCATCATCACCTGCTACCTGCTGTTCGACGTGCGACCCCAGGACGGCAAGACCCTCAACGCCGTGCTGTTCGAAAACGTGGTCGCTGGCTGGGGACCCGACTTCGGCGGCGGGTTCGTGCTGGTCACCCTGGTCTCCGAGGCCTTGCTCCTGTTCGTGGCCGCCCAGGCCGGCTTCGTGGACGGGCCGCGCGTGCTGTCCAACATGGCGCTGGATCGCTGGCTGCCGGCCCGCTTCGCCCTGCTCTCCGACCGGCTGGTGACCCAAAACGGCATCCTGCTCATGGGCGCTTCGGCCTTGATCCTCATGGTCGCCTCCCACGGCTCGGTGGATCTGCTCATCGTCCTTTACAGCATCAACGTGTTCATCACCTTCGTGCTGTCCCAGCTTGGCATGGTGCGCCACTGGTGGGAGGTGCGCGGCCAGCGCGTGGCCTGGAAAAAAGGCCTGCTTCTCAACGGCCTGGGCCTGGCCCTGACCCTGTTCATCCTCATCATGGTCACCTGGGTGAAGTTTTTCGAGGGCGGCTGGGTGACGATCCTCATCACCGCCGGCCTGGCCGCCGCCGCCCAGGGCGTCAAGCGGCACTACGACCGGGTCGGGGCGCAGATCAAAAAGCTCGACGTGCTGCGGGCCGTGGTCGATCCGCAAAACCCCTACACCCCGCCCATTCCCGTCAATCCCGAGACCCTCGCCCAGCCGGACCTCGGCGCGCCCACGGCCGTCATTTTCGTCAACGGCTTCAACGGGCTGGGCATTCACACCCTGCTGTCCACGGTGCGGCTTTTCGGCAAGGACATCAAAAACTACGTGTTCGTGCAGATCGGGGTGGTGGACGCGGCCGTGTTCCGGGGCGCGGCCGAGCTGTCGCGGCTCAAGGCCGGCATGCAGCGCGATCTGGAATCCTATGCCGCGGTCATGCGCGAGCGCGGCTACCACGCCGAGGCCCACTGGGCCGTGGGCACGGACATCGTGGCCGAACTCACGGAGCTGGCCCCGGCCCTGCGCGAACGCTTCCCCAGGGCGATTTTTTGCGGCGGCCAGCTCGTCTTCGAAAAGGAAACTTTCGTGACGCGCCTGCTCCACAACTACGTGATCTTCGCCCTCCAGCGCCAACTCTACCGCATGGGGCTGCCGTTTATCATCATGCCCGTACGCCTGGATCTGCCGGAGTGGTTCGAGGACTGACCCGCCCGTTTCCCCGGGCAGCCGTCCCCCACGACGGCCCGGGGAAACAGCCAACCGCCGGGGTTTCCCTGAACGACTTTTTCCTTGTGCGTCGCCGACTTCCGGCCGTCCGGTGACCCGGCAACAACAGCCCAATATCACAGGATTATTTCACAACATGATCACCCCTGGCCGGCGGGGGTGTTCCGACGGCCTGCTCTCTGGGCCAGCCGTAAAAAAATATCCCACGGCCTGGCGCGGCCTTGGCGAGGGAGGGCAATTTCCGACCCGCGACACCCCCTTGCAATCGTTTGCTCCGGGCGTATGACGGATGCGGCTTGGGGAAGTGTCGGGGTCGTCCCTGCCCTGCGCGTTGGGGAGCGCGCGGGGGTCCGCAACTTCGTATCCTACTGGCATCGTTAAAAAATGACCTATCCATCCGCCTGGGAGCTCGTGCGTGGCATCGAGCCCATGTCCCTTTGCGATTGGCCGGGGCGACTGACCGCCGTGCTGTTTTTCGGCGGCTGCAACCTGCGCTGCCCCCACTGCCATAACGCCGCCCTGGCCTGGACGCCGCAAACCGGCGCCGCGCCCCTGGCCGAAAAGGCCGTACGCCGGTTCGTCGAAGCGCGACGCCGCTGGCTCGACGGGCTGGTCATCACCGGCGGCGAACCCACCCTGACCCCGGGCATGCCCGGCCTGGCCGTGGCCGTGGCCGCCTCGGGGCTGCCGGTCAAGGTCGATTCCAACGGCCTGCGCCCGGACGTCCTGGCCGGGCTGCTGGAAAGTCACCCGGACATTTACCTGGCCGTGGACGTCAAAGCGCCCTTTGCCAAGTATCCGCTGGTCACCGGCGGCATGGCCGAGGCCTCCGACGCCGCCCAGCGCCTGGGCGAGGTCTTCGCCCTGGCCATGGCCCATCCCGGGCGCATCCAATTTCGCGCCACCCGCGTGCCCGAACTGACGGACGACGACATCAGGGAGGTGGAGTCGCTGCTGCCGCCCGGACACGCGCTGACCATCCAACCGTTTCGACCGCTGCCGCGCCGCGGGGAGGAGAAGGCCGATGCCCAAGCAGATTCGCAAGCGTGACGGATGCCTGGAAACCTGGTCCAGCCAGCGGATCGCCCAGGCGATCTTAAAAGCCCTCAAGGCCAGCGGCGTCCAGGACCCGATCCTGGCGGCGCGCCTGGCCGGCAAGGTCGAGGGCAAGCTTGAGGAACTCGGCAACGACGTGCCCGAGCAGGAGCATGTCCAGGACGCGGTGGAGCTCGTGCTCATGGAGTCGCGGCTTTTCGCCGTGGCTAGGCGCTACATCGTCTACCGCGAGAAACGCCGCGAGCTGCGTGAGCAAAAAGCCGCCTTCCTGGACATCGCCGACGTCATCGACACCTACATCGCCAAGACCGACTGGCGGGTGGCGGAAAACGCCAACATGAACCACAGCTTCCAGGGCCTCATGCTCCACCTCTCGGGCACGGTGCAGGCGCGGTACGCCCTGGAAAAATACCCCGAGGAAGTGCGCGCCGCCCACGAGCACGGCTATTTCCACATCCACGACCTGTCCTTTGGCCTGGCCGGCTACTGCGCCGGCTGGAGCCTGCGCGACCTGCTGCTGGAAGGCTTCAACCTCACCGGCCGCTCGTGCGCCGGGCCGCCCCGCCACTTCGACACGGCGCTGGGGCAGATGGTCAATTTCCTGGGCACGCTGCAAAACGAATGGGCCGGGGCCCAGGCGTTCAACAACGTCGACACCTACCTGGCCCCCTTCGTCCGCCACGACGGCCTGACCTACAAAGAGGTCAAGCAGGCCATGCAGAAGTTCGTCTTCAACCTCAACACCACCTCGCGCTGGGGCGGCCAAAGCCCGTTCACCAACCTCACTTTCGATCTTTCCCCGCCCAAGCACTTGGCAAACGAGGCCGTCATCATCGGCGGCAAGATGCGCGACGCCGTTTACGGCGACTTCGCCCCGGAAATGGCGATGATCAACAAGGCCTTCCTGGAGGTCATGGCCGGGGGCGACTACGACGGGCGCATCTTCTCCTTCCCCATCCCGACCTACAACGTCACCAAGGACTTTCCCTGGGACTCCGAGATCGGCACGCTGCTGCTGGAGATGACGGCCAAGTACGGCGCGCCGTATTTCCAGAACTTCATCAATTCCGATCTTTCGCCCGAGGACGTGCGTTCCATGTGCTGCCGGCTGCAGATGGATTTGCGCCAGCTGCGCAACAAGGTGGGCGGGCTGTTCGGGGCCGGCGACCTGACCGGGTCGGTGGGCGTGGTGACGCTCAATCTGCCCAAGCTGGCCTTTTTGGCCCAGGGCGAGGAAGATTTCCTGGATCTGGTCGGCGAATACGCCGAGCTGGCCAAGACGGCCCTGGAATTCAAGCGCAAGATGATCAGCGACAACCTGGAGCGGGGGCTTTTCCCCTGGACCAAGCGCTACCTGAAAAACGGCTTCAAGGGCCACTTCTCCACCATCGGGCTGGTGGGCGGCCACGAGGCCTGCATCAATCTCCTGGGCAAGGGCATCGAGACCGAGGCCGGGGTGCGGCTCATGACCCGGATGCTGGAGCATCTGCGCGAAGTGACCTCGCGCTTCCAGGAAGAGACCGGCAACCTCTACAACCTCGAAGCCACGCCGGCCGAGGGCACGAGCTACCGGCTGGCGAAAATCGACAAGGCGCTGTACGCCGACATCAAGGCCTCGGGCAACGGCACGCCGTACTACACCAATTCCACGACCCTGCCGGTGGGGCTGTCGCGCGACGTGTTCGCCGCCCTGGAGCATCAAAACAAGCTCCAGCCGCTCTACACCGGCGGCACGGTGTTCCACACCTACCTAGGCGAAGCCGTGGCCGACGTGGAGGCGCTCAAGTCGTTTATCGTCAAGGCGTTCACCATGACCAAGATTCCGTATCTGTCGATCACACCGACGTTTTCGGTCTGCAAGGAGCACGGCTACGTCAAGGGCGAGCATTTCGAGTGTCCGCAATGCGGCGCGCCCTCGGAAGTGTTCACGCGCATCGTGGGCTATTACCGGCCGGTGTCCTTGTGGAACAAGGGCAAACAGGCGGAGTATGCGGAGAGGCTGACGTACGGGGAGATTTGTTAGCGAGCCCGGGGTTTCCCGATCCAAGGAAAATGCTTTGACCGCCGGAGACGCAGGCCGCGTCTCCGGCGGTTTTTTGTTGCTTTCCGGCCGCTGTCGGCCCCTGGACAGCGTTTGCCCCATGTGCTTGATTGGCGAGTATGGAACGCGCGCAAATCCAGGCCGTCGCCGACGCCATCATTCGGGCCTTCGCCCCTCGCCGCATCATCCTTTTCGGCAGCCATGCCCGGGGTGAGGCCACGCCGGACAGCGACATCGATCTTTACGTGGAGATGGAAACCGATCTGCGCCCGCCGGCTCGCGCCGCCGCCGTCGCCGCTCTGTTCGGGTTGCGCACCTGGTCCATGGACGTGCTGGTGCATACGCCGGAGGAAGCTGCCCGGCTGTCGCGGCAACCGGCGTCGTTTCTTTCGCGCATCCAGGCCGAGGGCGTGGTGCTCCATGAACGAACGTGACGCCGCCGTCCGGCGTTGGCTGGCCAAGGCCGAAAACGATCTCCTCAATATCCGCAACAATCTGCACGCGTCCCGCGTCCCCTGGGATACGGTGTGTTTTCATGCCCAGCAGGCGGCGGAGAAATACCTCAAGGCGTTTCTGGTCGCCTGGGACGTGCCGCCGCCGCGCTCCCATGACTGCATCGCGCTGCTGGCCTTGTGCGTGGGGCATGCGCCGGAACTGGCCGTCTTGGAACCGGCCTGCCGCCGTCTGACCTACTTCGGCACGGCCTCCCGCTACCCTGACGATCTCTACGAACCGGACGAGGACGATGGAAGGAACGCCTTCGCGGCCTCGCTTGAGGTGCAGCAAGCGATTCTCAAACAATTGCCGCGAACGTAACACCGTTTTCAGCAGCATGCTTTACGTCGCCGACAGCACGGGCAAAAAAGCTGCCCTATCTCTTCAACCCATACAAATCGAACGTGTTCTGCCCGAAATACGCCATGGGCGCGCCGCGCCAGACAAGGGCGTAGTTGTCCTTGACCCACTGAAAGATGCCCTCGGCCAACCCTGCAGGCTGGCCGAAATCCCCTACCCCGTATTCCACCAGGCAGCGCGGCGTCACCAGGACGAAATCCGGCCGGGCCTCGGCCAGGGCCGCGGCCATGGTCCCCTCGCCGAACATCGCCAGCTCCGGCGGCAGAAACGAATAAAACGGCACGGGACTTTTTCGGCGCGCCAGGAAATTGATGCTCGCTCCTTCCGGCAGCACAGCCAACGTTTGCCCAGGGCCGACGTATCGGACCACGGCCTCCAGCGCCTCCTGATACATCGTGCCGGCAAGCGACATGTCCGTCATGACCGGATACGTCCGGATCGTATCCTCCCCGATCCCGACCGGATACGTCTTGGCCGAGAGCCAGGCCCACGACGCCGCCAAGGCAAACACGACATCCAGAACGAGGATGCCCCCAAACAGCAGCCGCATCCGCTGTCCATGCCCAACGTCCACGGCCAAGGCGCTGGGCAGTTCGCGGCAGGCGAACACCGCCAGCAGCACGGCCGCCGGCATGGCCAGCACGAAGCCGTACTGGGTCAAGGTCGGCGCGAGCGCGATCTTTCCCAGCATGGCCGCCGAGAACACCGCCCAGACAAACAGGCATTGCCGCCGGGCACGCTCCGGTTGCCCGACGCGTCGCGAACAGCCAACGCCGTAATACGCGGCCAGGGCCACGGCTGTCGCCGGCAGCGCGCCCCCCGAGACGATCAACGGATAGGACGCCTTGACCGCCAACCCCAACGTCAGCAGCAGGACCGCGCCGCAGGCCGTCCAAAGCGTCCGCGCTCCCCAGGGCGGACGCGCCCGGGCTATGAGCGCCACAAACCCCAGCACGGCGCAGACCGCGAAAAATTCCCGCGCTATCGACCAGAGATGCGGCAACGGCGCTTCCAGGCCGGTCAGATGGCGGTAGAAGGACAGTTTCGAGATCTTGCCCGAGGCAACCAGCTCGTAGGGCCACAACACGTGCCCCAGCCAGTCGGCGAAGGTGAAATCGGCGGCGAAAAAGCCGTAAAATCCGAAAAATGCCAGGCAACAGCCCAGCCCCCCGGCCACAAGCCCCGCCCCCAAACCACGCGTCTCGCGCAGCGCCCACGGCCAAGAGACCATGCCCGTGGACAGCACGGCGGCCGTCCCCGCCGCCGCGACCTCGGGCTTGGTCAGCAGGCAAAGCCCCAGAAGCCCTCCGGCCACCCCCGCCCGGGACGGCCGCCTGGTCCTGATCCAGGACGCCAGGGCCAGGACCAGCAGCAGGCCAAGCAGTCCGCCCAGGGTGAGGTCGCGGGAATACGGGGCGGCCCAGGCGTAGTTTCCCAAACTGTCGAAGTGGGCCAGGCCAAAAAAACAGACAAAGACCAGGGAGGCGACAAAGGCCCCGGCCACGCCGGAAGCCCCTTTGAAAAATCGCCAAACAACAACCGCCGCCGCCGCCGTCAACGCCAAGTCGGCCACGAAGGCCACGGCGCAGGACGCGCCAAAAAGCGCGAAGATCCGGCCCATGAGCCACGGAGCCAACGGGCCGTTGAAAGAGGCCACTTCCCGGTAGAGCGTCGCCCCCTGGGAAAGACGCCACGGCACGTAGAGTTCCCGGCCGTAATCGATGAGCACGTCCGACCACTTGCCCCAGCCGGCCACGGCCAAGCCAAGGAAAACGGCCGCCACGGCCCAGGGGGCCAGGACGCGAAGCACCTCCGCCGCGCCGCCCGGCCTGGGCATCGTCCGCCCCGTCACCGGCTCCCCCGGCCATACAGCACGGACCCCAGATCGCGGCGCAGCTCTACCCAGCCGTCCAGCCGGCCCAGGGCATGGTCCAGGGGCATATAGGACCGGGCCAGCACGTAGTCCGGCGGATATTTGGCCAAAAACCGGGCGATGCCGTCCTCGCTTTGCAGCAGGGCAAAGAACTCCTTGGAAAAATCGTCCTGGTAAACCGTTTCATAGCGGCCGTCGAAAGCCACGGTCACCGACGGAGACAGCTCCCAGGCGAGATACTCGCCCCACTCGAATTCCGTCAGCACCTTGCCCGAGAGCCCCTGCTCCCGCATGGACGCCACGGCTTCCACGGGCTGGTAGGGGGCGGTCAGCAGGTTGCCGTCAGAAGCCCGGGCCGGGCCCAGGGCGAGCAGATTGCCGTCTTCCAGGCAGGCCGCCCCGAAATAGGCCGACATGGCCACGGCCAAAAGCGGCAGGCCCGGCCCGGCCAGCCTGCGCCAGCGGCCAGCCACGTCGGGCCGGCGCTGGCCGAGCCGCGCCCAGAAACAATCGAGATGCCACGGCAGATAGACGGCCACGGCCAGGAAGAAAAACACCTGATGGCGCAGATGCCACAAGCCCATGGCGGCCGTGCTGGCCAGCACCAAAAGCGGCGCGGCGTCGGATTCGTTGCGCCGCCGAAAAAACAGCAAGGCCACGAAAACCGTCAGCAAAAACGCGTAAGTGTTGGCGGTCTGATGCCCCAAGGCCAGCGCGCGGGCCACGGACAGCCACTCGTCGATGTCCGGCCGGGGCATGGCCAGGGCCTTGGCCAGATAGACCCAATAATCCAGGCCGTAGGGATTGACGGCCGTGGCCGCCAGGGAGACCACCCCGGTCAGGACGTAGGGCAGCCCCCGGCGAGGCTCGCGCCAGCCGGCCAGGGCATACAGCCCCAACAGGCACAGCCCGACCACGAAGCCGCCATGGGCGTTGCCCCAAAACAGGAACAGCGGCGGGGCAAGCGCCAGCAGCCATGGCCGGCCCCGTACCCGGCTTCCTTCCAGCAGGCCAAGCAACACGGCGAAACAACAATTGGTCAGGGCCTGGGCCCGCAACGACGCGAAACCGAAGGAAAAGACCGGAGAAACAAGGAAAAGGCACACAAGGCTTGCCAGGACCGAAGCCCGGCGCAACCGCGACGCGCCGTACACGGCCGCCGCCGTCCCCAGGCCCAAGGCCAGCTTGAGCGCCTTAAGCCCCACGAAGCCGGCGGCCTTGACCACGGCGTAATAGAGCACGCCCGTCAACCATTCATGATACACCCAAAGCGGCTTGACCGGCGTGTAGGCGAACACGTCGCGGCGCGGAAACACGCCAGTCTGGTCCCAAAGGCGGGCAAAAGCCAGATAGCCGAAAAGGTCTGGATCGGCGAAAGGATAGCCCAGGCGCAGGCAGTAAAGTGCGGCAAAGCCGGCGACGGCAAAAATCGCCGTGACGCGCCAGCGCCACGTGGGCATGAACGGTTGTTGCATGGAGCGCGGTCTTCTCCTGTGTAAAATGCCGCGCCAGAGGCTCGCAACGCCGGGTGACTGACGGCGACGAGGCAATGCTTGTAGGGTTCAGCCGGCCCGGCGTGCTCGAATTGTACACGCAGGACGGCCACCCGGCCAGCCTGCGCCCTCCCCCTTGCCTCGCCCTTCCCTGCCGGGCTACATGTCGCAGACCGGACGCCGTGTCGCGTCCGCGCCCCCTTACCACGCAAACCAAAGGATTCCGCCATCGCCGCCAAAGCTGAAGGCAACATCGTCGGGCTCAAGCCCAGCCAGATAAAAGCCCTGGAACGTCTGGGCACGCGTCGCTATCCGTCCGTCGGCGGCTTCACCGTGGACCAGGCCCGGGAACTCGCCGCCATCTCCTACGGCATCGGCCGGCAGGTCGGCCTGCTCATCGACCGCAAGGGCCGGCCGGCCCACATCATCGTTGGCAGCCAAAAGGGCATCCTCATCCCCGAACTCGACCGGGCGCGCCTGAGCGCCGGCCGGCTTCGCGGGCTGCGCCTGCTCCACACCCACCTGGCCGGCGAGGGGCTTAACGAAGAAGACCTCACCGACATGCTGTTTTTGCGCCTGGACTCCGTGGCCGCGCTGACTGTGGACGGCCTGGCCCAGCCGGCGACGCTCCACATGGCCCACCTGTTGCCGCCCGGAGCCGGCGACGCGCCCTACGACGTGCTGCCGCCGCGCCCCTTCGACCGGGTGGAGGAAGATTTCAACGCCCTGGCCGAAGCCCTGGAGGCCGAACTGGCCCGCGAGGGCGAGCGCATCGACGCTCCGGGCAAGGCGGCCTCGGGCCGGGAAAAGGCGGTGCTGGTGAGCGTGGCCACCGCGCCCAAGGCCGTACAGGACGCATCGCTCGACGAGCTGGCCGCCCTGGCCGACACGGCCGGGCTGGACGTGCCGGAACGGGTGGTGCAGCGCGTGTCGGCCATCAATCCCAAATTCCTGCTCGGCAAAGGGAAGCTCGCCGAAATCGAGATCGTGGCCCTGCGGGCCGGGGCGTCGCTCTTGGTCTTCGACGGCGAACTCTCCCCCTCGCAGATCCGCAACCTGGCCGAGGTGACCCAGTTGCGGGTCATCGACCGCACCCAGCTCATCCTCGACATCTTCGCCCAGCACGCGGCCACCCGCTCGGGCAAGCTGCAGGTCGAGATGGCCCAACTCAAGTACCTGCAACCGCGCCTGGTGCGCCAGGATCGGGCCATGTCGCGGCTCATGGGCGGCATCGGCGGCCGGGGACCGGGCGAGACCAAGCTCGAAGTCGACCGCCGGCGCATCCGTGAACGCATCGGCCGCATCAAGGACGAGCTAAAAGAACTGCGCAAGCGCCGGGCCGCCGCCCGGGCCGGCCGGGCCAGGGCTGGGCTGCCGGTGGTGTCGCTGGTAGGCTACACCAACGCCGGCAAATCGACCCTGCTCAATACGCTGACCGGCAGCGCCGTGCTGGCCGAGAACCGGCTTTTCGCCACCCTGGACCCGACCAGCCGCCGGCTGCGCTTCCCCAGCAACCACGAGATCATCCTCACCGACACCGTGGGCTTTATCCGCGAGTTGCCCAAGGAGCTCAAGGAAGCCTTCCGGGCCACGCTGGAAGAGCTGGAAGCGGCCGACCTGCTCGTGGCCGTGGCCGACGCCTCCCATCCCGAGGTGGAAGCCCAAGCCGCCGCCGTGGCGGACATTCTCCAGGAGATGGAGCTTGGCGACACGCCGCGCCTGTTTGTGCTCAACAAATGGGACGCCGTGTCCGAGGAGCGCCGGCTGGAGCTGCGAAACTGCTTTCCCGAGGCCATCGCGCTGTCGGCCAAGACCCGCGACGGCCTTGCCGAGCTGACCGAGGCCGTGCTGTCCCGGGTGCGCTCCGGGCCGGGGGTTCGGGTGGGGCGAGCGGAAGGGGCGGAAGAAGCCCCCACGGACGAGACGATTCCCGAGCCGTCCGCGACGCCGTGAGCCACGACGCCGGGGCAGCGCGCTTGTAGCAGCCATTCACACCGTCCCCTGGGCAAAGGACTCCCCCAACCAGCAGCTCGAAAAAGGACGCTCCATGACGACAAGCTTCCCTCCCTGGCTCATCTGGTTTGTGATAGGCCTTGCCGTTTCCTTGTCGGAGCTGTTGATCCCTGGCTTCGTCATCATCTTCTTTGGCCTGGGATGTTTGGGCGCCGCCGTCCTCGCGGCTGTCCTGCCTGACGCCTATACGGCCCAGGTCGCGACGTTTATTGTGGTCACCATCCTTTCCCTGACGACCTTGCGCAAGATGGCCATGCGCGTCTTCGTGGGAAAAAGCGAGGCGGCCCCGGGGGATGAGCGGGACCGGAATTTCGTCACGGCCCGGGTCCTCATCGAGCATGAACTTGCCCCAGGCCAGGAAACCCAAGTCCGGTACCGCGGCTCCGTCTGGAGAGCCCGCGCGGCGGAGCACCTGGCCGCCGACACGGAAGTCGCCATCGCCGGTTTTGACCACGCCGACAAGTCTTGCCTTATCCTGAAGGTCCTCAAACCCTCTTGAAAGGAGCTTCTCCCATGACGCCTTCTCTGCTGGCCTTGTCCGCCGTCGCCGTCTTCGTCATCATTGTCCTGCTCAAAGGCGCGCTGATCGTCCCGCAAAAAAGCGAAGTCATCATTGAACGCCTCGGAAAATTCAGCCGCAAGCTTGAGGCCGGTTTCCATATCCTTATACCCTTTATCGACCGTGCTGCTTACAATTTCAGCCTTAAAGAACAAGTCATCGATATTCCTCCGCAGGTCTGCATAACGAAGGACAATGTCAGCGTGGAGATTGACGGCATTGTTTACCTGGAGATCCAGGACGCGCAAAAGACCGCTTACGGCATCGACAACTATCTTCGCGCCGCGACGCAGATGGCCCAGACCACCTTGCGCTCCGCCATCGGCAAGATCGACCTGGACAAGACCTTTGAGGAGCGGGAAAAGATCAACGTGGAAGTCGTCACGGCCATCGATGAAGCGGCCATGACCTGGGGCGTCAAAGTCCTTCGCTACGAAATCAAGGACATTACGCCCCCGGAGTCGGTCAAGCGGGCCATGGAAGCGCAAATGACCGCCGAACGGCAAAAACGGGCCGACATTGCCGCTTCCGAAGGCTTGCGCCAGGCCATGATCAACCAGTCCGAAGGCGAGAAGCAAAAAAAGATCAACGAGGCCACGGGACAGGCCGAACAGGTTACCCTTATCGCCGAAGCCGAGGCGAAGAAGATCGACCTCATCGCCACGGCCACGGCCGAAGGCATCCGCAAGGTCGCGCTCACCCTCAAGGAGGCCGGAGGCATGGAGGCGGTCAACATGCGCCTTGCCGAGCAGTACATCACGGCCTTCGGCAATCTGGCCAAGACCAACAACACCATCCTGATGCCGGCCAACGTCGCCGATGTCGCCGGAATGATCGGCGCGGCCATGGCCACGGTAAAGGAAGTCAAGGACGTCAAGAGCGCCTGAGCGCCGTGTCGGAGACCCTGGCCTGCGGCTCTGGCCAATTGGGGGATTGCCGCCTGACGACGTACCGCTGAACCGGACCGGTCATTTTGGCATTTCCATGGCAGGCCAGCAGCCTTTCAGGAACTCCCGAACCGCGTTCCAATATTGCGGGCTGTCGATGATGTTGTTGTGCGTGGCGTGAGGGATGACCTCGTAGGTCTTGGGGCCGGGCCACACGGCGGCCAGATGCTCGGACCGGGCAGGCTTGATAAGCGTGTCGTCGCCAGCCACGAGAAAGAGCGTCGGGGCCGAGATTTTGGCCGCGTCCGCCGTGGTGTCGAAGGGATGCTTCATGAGCAGCCGCACCGGCGCGTAGGGATGCCCCTCCTGGCCTACGGCCAAAAGTGAGTCGTAGGGCGTGACGAGGATCAGCCCGGCGACCGGCCGGTTGGCCGCGACGTAAGCGGCCACGCCCGACCCCAGGCTTCGCCCCATGACCACGATGCGGCCGTCCGGGCCGAGCTTCTTGGCCAGGGCGTCGTAGACCAACAGGGCGTCGGCCTTGACGTTGGCCTCACTGGGCTTGCCGCCCGAACCGCCGTAGCCCCGGTAGTCCACCCCGGCCACGGAGGCGAACCGCAGCTCGTTTGGCGACCACAGGAAAAAACCGGTCTGCTCCTCGAGATTGCCGGCGAAATAGAGCACCGCCGGCAGCGGCTTGCCGTCCTTGAGGCGCGGCAGATAGTAGCCGGCCAGGGCCGTGCCGTCCCCGGCCGTCACGGCAAACGGCTCCAGGCGCGGATAGTAGCGCTTGATTTCCTGCACCCGGGCCGGATCGGCGGCCCGCCCCGGAAAGACCATGCCGTCCTGGGCCAGATACAGCATGACGCAATAGCCCAAGTACGCGAGCATGGCGGCCAAGCTCAACACGGCAGCGATTTTCATTGGGGCGCCTGATCTGGTCATAGGACACTAAACCGCAAAAGTCCCAGTTCTTTCAAGTCCCATTTCCTGGAAGAGTGCTCACCTTGCCACATTATTGATCTGCATCTCGTTGTCGACAAGGCTCACCAATTCCTGCGTGGAACCGATCTCGACAAAGGCCCACAGATATTCACGGTAGGCCACTTCCGCGCCTGGCTTTTCAACTATCCTGAATTGATCGCAAAACCGTCTCACGACCGGCAGCTCGGGGTTGACGCCGAAGCCGAGATATATGCCGCCGATTTGGACCGGGGAAGCGGCAAGAGCCGAAGCGACAATGCCGACGCGCTGGCCATATTGCGTCAGATGCAAGGCCTCGTAGTAGGGCTTGAGGTACTTGTCGTAGCGAACAATATCCGAGGCTTTGAGGTAAACAAACCCAAGAAGCCCCGGCCAACTCAAAAGACAGGACAAGGCAAAGGCCCTGAGCAGCGGCCTGTCCGTATCGCGCATCAGGGCATTCACGTAAACAGCGCTAGGAACACAGCAAAAAAGTATGACAAAAAACCAGTAATGCACGCTGGCGCGCACAATTGCCAAGGGAAGAGAAAGCAGGGCCATCCAGAAAGGCACAAAAAGCGTCTTCCGCAGCTCTGGCTGCTTTCGCAGCCCGCAGATAGCCGTGATGCCCAGCGCCGCCATGCTTCCCCAAACGAAAAAGGAACTGCTACGCGCAGGATCAGGCACAAGAACCTTTGCCGCAAAGCTGACGACGGTATCCCACAAACCGCCGTTCACTGATTTCGCGGTCGCCTCCGACCCGAACAGCATGGAAAAAGGCGACAGGCCCGAATAATAATAGTTCGTGAAAGTTCCCCAGCCTGACAGCCAGCGTGGCCAATCCACCAAAAGCGCCAGTGGCGCGGCGACGAGGCCCAAGGAGACTGCGAACAACCGCAGATTTTGCTTTCGTCTGGCCGGGTCGGCCCGCGAAATGCTCCAAGCGGCCAGAAGCGGCAACGGCAGCGTATAATGAACCTTGGTGAACAAGGTCAGGGCGCAGCACACGCCGGCCAGCACAATCCAGCCGGGATGGCGCATCCGATCAAACCGCGCCAGCCCCAGCCAGGAGACCATAAAAAACAACAGCGTCATCCCCTCAGGAGATATTTTGTTGAAATAAATCAATACAGGCGTGGAGAACAACAGCAAAAGCGCCGCAGTCGCAGCAACGACAGATGAGAGGCCCAACTGCAAGAGTACAATATAAAAACAAGCAGCACAAAAAAACATGAGCAACGAGCAAAAAAATCGAACGACAAAATGAAGACCATCCCAATTTCTAATACAAAAATCCACGAATCCGACGGAACCCTCCATCCAGCTGTGGCCGGCAGCGTAAAAAGCCTTGGCTACGGCATAAATACCAAGATGAAACGGGACTCCTGGCGTACCCACATAAAAGGGGAAGCTCCCCGAATCATCGAATTGGACTGCCGAGGGCAGATAAAGGCCGTCCGGGTCCGCGTTGTCGGCTACGACAAACCGGTCGAAGGCGAGATTGCTCCAGCCGCCGACAGGCGCGGCCCAGGACGTGTAGAGACCGACCGCCGCGACCAGGACAAAAAGGATGACGAGAAAACGACACGGCATGGCGCAAACAACCCCGTCAGCTGATATCCAAAGCCAGCAGCACGGCTGCCAGCGGCCGTCCGTCGTCAAGCAGCGTCTCAGGCTGCCCGTTGTGTCGGGAAAACGAAAAAACGATCTCGTTGATGCCTTTGCGGACTTGAATGGCCACATCCCGTTCCATGGCGCCTTGCAGCCACGGGCCGGGACGCGTCACGTCGAATTGGGCCAGGGCCGCGCCATTGAGATGCACGACAATTACCTGGGAGGGAAACGGGCTGTACAGCTTGAAACGCAGCTGGCGCGACTGCTCCCGCGCGGCGTAAAACCGCAGTCCGGCCACAGGCCCCAGGAGCCAGCGGATGGTTGTCCGCTCCGAAAGCTCCCTGGGCTGAATGTGAATGCTGTGAAAGGGGGCCGAGTCCTCGGCGAAAAGGTTGATCGGAGCAGCCTTCCCCCCTTGCGGCTGCAGGCAGAGCCGGGGCAGGAAGAACCAGGCCGAGCCGGCCAACCCCAAGGCCAGCAACGCCCAAAGGAGCAGACAACGCCCCTGCCGCCCGCTCCCGAGGCGAAGCGGCCATGCCCACGACGACCTAGCCATGGACCGTTATCGCCCCCGGGCCTGGTAGCGGTTGATGCGCCGCTCCAGGTAGCGGGAAAATTCCGTCAGACAGTAGCAGATGATGAAATAGAGCACCGCGATGGTGATGAAGATTTCCGTTGGCGCGGTGAGCGTGCGGTTGTTGACCTGGGTCGCCGCCTTGGTCAGCTCGTTGACGCCGATGATAAAGGCCAGGGAGGTATCTTTCGTCAAGGAAACGAACTGGTTGACGAAAGACGGAATCATGTTGAACAGCGCCTGGGGCAGGATGATGTGGGTCATGGCCTGAAAATGGGACAGCCCCGTGCCGCGCGCCGCTTCCATTTGCCCCTTGGGCAGGGCCTCGACGCCGGCCCGCACGATCTCGGCGATGTAGGCGCTGGTGAAGACGATAAGCGCAATCAGCGCGCTCTCGGCCTCGGGCAGGGTGTGGCCGAACACCACCGGAGCCAGGAAGTAGAACCAGAAAACGACCATCAAAAGCGGCGTGCCCCGGATGATCTCGATAAAGGTCATGGCCGGCCAGCGCAGGGAAGGCTTCTTGGAAATGCGCATGAGCCCGACGCCAAGGCCGAGCCAGAAGGCCCCGAAGATGCCGCCCACGGCCAGGATGACGGTCATGGCCAGACCGCCCAGCGGCCCCTTGGGATAGGCCCCGATCAGGAAGTAGTCGAAATTGCGAAATACGATGTCCCAATGCATGGCGCGCCCCCTACCGTGACCGCACGTGCAGCACGCGGCGGTTATAGAGGTTGACGCCCAGGGACACGATCAGGGAAATCGTCAGGTAAATCAGCGTGGACACGGTGAAGGCCTCGAAGCCGTGGAAGGTGTGGGCCTCGATCTGCCGGGCCATGTAGGTCAGGTCCATGACGCCGATGGTCATGACCAGGGACGAGTTCTTGATGAGGTTCAGGAACTGGGAAATCAGCGGCGGTATGATGACCCGGAAGGCCTGGGGCAAAATGACGTAGGCCATGGCCTGCAGAAAGGACAGGCCGCAGGCGCGCGAGGCTTCGAGCTGATTTTTGGGGATGGAGAAGATGCCGGAGCGGATCTCCTCGGCGATAAAGGCGGCGGTATAGAAGGTCAGGGCGATGACGCCGCAGGCGAACTCGAAGTCGCGGGCATAGAGCCACTGGTTGACCGATTCGGGCAACACGCTGTAGGAGCCGAAATACCAGAAAAATATCTGTACCAGCAGTGGCGTGTTGCGGAAAAATTCCGTAAAGGAGGCCGCGAACCAGACGAGCGGCTTCACCTTGGACAGCCGCAACACGGCGATCACCGTGCCCAGGACCAGGGACAGGACGATGGAAACGCCGGAAATCTGCAGGGTCACGCCCAGACCCGACAGGATCCACTGGCCGTATTCCCCGCTGACCACCTGGCCGAAATCGAATTGGTACGCCAAAGACTCATCCCCGCATGGCGGCCGGGGCGGACCCCGGCGCAAGGGCGGCCGGGAAAAAACCTCCCGGCCGCGCGTCACTCATGGAAAGCGTTTCGCCGCCTAGGGCCAGAACTCCATCTTCCAGGTCAGCGGGATATAATCCTTGGTGCCCTTGCCGAACCACTTCTCGTAGATCTTCTGGTATTCGCCCTTGGCCCACATGTCCATGAGGGCCAGGTTGACGAAGTCGCGGAACTTGGAATCGTTCTCCGGCACGCCCAGGCCATAGGGCTCGGGGGAGATGTAGTCGCCGACGATGTCCCAGGCTTCGGGCTTGTCGTCGCTGTTCTTGATGCCGACCAGGATGGATTCGTCGGTGGTCACGGCCTGGACCTTGCCCTGCTTCAGCGCCAGGAAGGCCTCGGGGTAGGTCTCAAAGGAGATGACGGTGCAGTCGGGCTGGGCCTTTTTCACGTTCTGCTCGGAGGTGGAGCCCTTGACGGAACCGACCTTCTTGCCGGCCAGGTCGGCCACGGATTTGATGCCGCCGTCCTTTTTGACCAGCAGCTTCTGGCCGGTCATGAAATAGGTGATGGAGAAGTCGACCTGATCCTCGCGCTCTTTCTTGTGGGTCATGGTGGCGGCCAGGACGTCCACGGCGCCCTGGGTGAGCATGGGGATGCGGGTGGAGGAGGTCACGGGTTTGAGTTCGAGCTTGACGCCCAGGCGGTCGGCCAGGGCCTGCATGAGGTCGATTTCAAAGCCCACGATCTGGTTGGTCTTTTCATCCACGAAGCCGAAGGGGCGCTGGGAATCCTTGACGCCGGCGACGAGCGTGCCGCGCGATTTGATGTCGTCGAGCTTGCCGGCCAGGGCGGGCATGGCCGCAACGAGGGTGAACAGGCAGGCGAGAACGGTAAGCCGGGCTGCGTTGCGCATGGAAGCCTCCTTCAGGCGTTTGAATGGTTTGCGGGCGTCGCCCGCGAATGGACTACAGGATTTCCTTGAGGAAAAGCCGGGTGCGCTCGTGCCGGGGATTGCGGAAGAATTCCAGCGGCGGCGCGCTTTCGAGTATCTCGCCGTAATCCATGAAGACCACCCGGTCGGCCACTTCCCGGGCAAAGCCCATTTCGTGGGTGACGCACAGCATGGTCATGCCGTCGCGGGCCAGGTCCTTCATGACGTTTAAGACTTCGTTGATCATTTCCGGGTCCAGGGCCGAGGTGGGCTCGTCAAAGAGCATGACCTTGGGCCGCATGGCCAGGGCCCGGGCGATGGCCACGCGCTGCTGCTGG
>ALAO01000097.1 GCA_000307955.1 Solidesulfovibrio magneticus str. Maddingley MBC34
CGGCGCTGCCGTCGTCGGCGCTGCCGTCGTCGGCGCTGCCGCCGGCTGGCCCGGCTTGGCCGCGAAAAGACGGCCGGCGGGGTCGGCGGCCGCCTTGGCCGCCGCAGGCGGATCGGTGACGCCCGGCTTCATGTCCTGGCGGTAGTCCGGGGCCAGCACGGCGGCGGCCCGGCCGCCGCCGTGGACGTCCTCGGGGCGCACCACCGGGGTCTTGCCGGCCGGGCCGCGCTCGACCTCGCCGGAGGGGTCCTCGGAGCAGCCGGCCAGAGCCAGGACCATGAGCAGGGCGGCGACAAATCGTCGCAGCCAGGACATGGCGTCGTCGCCGAAAACGCCCATCATGCTTCGGTCTGGGCCGGTGCGGCGGGCTCGGCTTCGGACGGACCTTCGGTCTTGTCTTTGCGCTTGGGCCGGCGACCGGCCTGGAGCAGCTCGGCGAGCTTGGCCGCGGCCTTGTCGGCGTCGTCGGACTTGCCGAGAAAATGCATTTCGCCGCGCGGGGAAATCCAGTGCCAGCCAGCCGGCTTGACCAGGTCGCTTGCCCCGTGGCGCTGGAGGTAGTCCTGGGCCTTGGCCGCTTCGAGCTCCCGGGCGCAGGCGGCCAGCATGTCTTCGGCCTCGAAGACCGAGGCGGCGTGGCGGAAGATTTCGAAAGCGCCATGCACCACGTCGAATGGGGAAAAGTCGGATTTCTTGCGTTTGCCGGTGAGCACGGCCTCAAGGGTGTTGAGGTCGCCACGAAGCGCCCGCAGTTCCTTGAGAGCGGCTTCACGGGCCTGTTCGCGGCGATCTGCCAGGGTCTTGCCTACGGCGGCGGCGGTGGCGTTTTTCGGCGGCATGGCGTCCTCTCCCTTTTCCCGTTACTATAAAGGAAAAAAACGGAAAAGTGGAGTGCCGTGTACAGCCCCGATCCTGATTGCTTCATGAAGCGCGTCGTCGCGAACCCGCTTTGTCTGCCTAATTAATCGGAAAAAGGCGTTGTCATTCTGCCAAATTACGCGTAGCCTGACTGGTAGTGGACATTATTGTCCCGCAACACGCCCGCGAAGCCGCGATACAAGGGAGCATCCCATGGCCCAGGACGCCCAATACGGCAGCCAGCGTTTCTTGACGCTGACCCTTGGCAACGAGCTTTTCGCCATCGACATCTTTTCCGTCAGGGAAATCCTTGACTACACGGACATCACCCGGATCCCGCAGACGCCGGAATACATGCGCGGCGTGGTCAACGTGCGGGGCAGCGCCGTGCCCGTGGTCGATCTGCGCATGAAATTCGGCCTGGGGCAGGTGGAGCGCACGCTCAACACCCGCATCGTCATCGTGGAAATCAAAAAGGACGACGCCTTGTCCGTCATGGGCGCTCTGGCCGACTCGGTCAAGGAAGTGCTCGAACTCGAAACCGACCGCATCGATCCGCCGCCCCGCATGGGCGCGGCCGTGCGGGCCGACTTCATTCGGGGCATCGGCAAACACGGCGACCGATTCCTGCTTGTTCTGGACGTGGACAAGGTCTTTTCCAGCGACGAGATACACGATCTCTCCCGGGTTTTGGGCGACGACGCCCCGCCGCCCGCCCAGCAGGCCTCGGCCGGCGCCGACGAGGACTTTTTCCGCTAGTCGGCTCCCGCGTATTGGGGCTTCACCGACAGCGTTTGGGCAAGTGCGCCGTGTCCGGCCCGGGCTGGCGCGAGCTTTTCACAGCGGGAGTGAATATGTTCAAGAACCGTGGTTTGGCCTTCAAACTCGGCTCCGGGTTTGGCCTGCTCATCTTTTTCACGCTTATTGTGGCCGGCGCCGGATACAATGGTTTGGTCGATCTGATGTCCCGCGTCGATAAGATGGATGCCGTCAGTTCCATCAGCGGCAATGTGCTCAACGCTCGCATGGACATGCTCTACTTCATGCAATCCAAGGATAGCGCCAAGCTTGAAGCGTTTCGCAAACATCTCGGACTGGCCAAGGAGCAAGCGCAGACGCTCAAGCGTTCCTTGAGCAATTCACGCAATGTTGAAATGATGGACAACATTGTCACGGCGGCAACGGCCTATGAAAGCGGCCTTTCCCGCTATCTGGAGGGCGAGAAGGTCAGGGACGACACGTTGAAGACCGTTGTTGACGCCGCTAGCTCCCTGCAAAAAGTCACCGAGGAGCTGCTCGGCCGCCAAGACGACCAGCAAAAGAGAGCCGCGGACTCCAGCGTCGAGAATGCCGCCCGGACGGCCGGCTTGCGTACTCGCCTCGAGAAGCTCGAACAACAGTTTCTTCGCGCCCGCATCGAGGTTCTCTACTACCTTTGGCGCGGCGACAAAACCCGGATGGATACCGCGCGCACGCTGCTCGACAAGCTCATCGTCGCGGCGCGGGATGCCTCGCCGCTCATGAGCGACGCTGGCGACCGGGCCCTTTTGGCCGAAATCATCGCCAAGGCGGAAACCTACAAGACACGCATGGACGGCTTTCTCCAGGCCGCCGACGCCCAGGCCGCCGTGGTCAAGGACATGGCCGCCGCCGCCGACAAGGCCGGCCAACTCGCCGATCAGGCCGTCGATGCCCAAAAAAACGCCATGACCGAGGAAGCCCGGAAGGCAAACCTGTTCAGCCTAGGGGCCTCTGCCGCCGCCGTGCTGTTGGGAATGCTCTTCGCCGTTTTCATCACCAGGGCCATCCTGCGAGGCGTGCGAGGAGCCATTACCGTGGCCGACGCCGTAGCCCACGGAGACCTCAACGTGGCCATGTCCATCGACAGCAATGACGAAATCGGCGCGCTGCTTGCCTCCATGCAACGCATGATCGAGGCCGAGCGCATGGCTGCCGGCGTGGCCGGCAACCTCGCTGACGGCGACTTAAGCGTGGATGTCACGCCGCGCTCGGACAAGGATATCCTGCTGCGAAGCATGCAGGAAATGATCGAGCGACTGCGGGACGTGGTGGGCGAAGTGCAGTCTGGAGCCGAGAATGTGGCCTCGGGCAGCGAGGAGATGAGCGCCTCGGCCGAATCCCTGTCCCAAGGAGCCACCGAACAGGCGTCGGCCGTGGAAGAATCCTCCTCAGCCATGGAGGAGATGACCTCAAGCATCAGCCAGAACGCCGATAACGCCCGGCAGACAGAATCCATCGCCGTCAAGGCCGCCGGCGACGCCCGAGAGTCCGGCCAGGCCGTGGCCCAGGCCGTGGCCGCCATGAAGGACATTGTTGGCAAGATCTCCATCATTGAGGAAATCGCCCGGCAAACCGACCTGTTGGCCTTGAACGCCGCCGTGGAAGCGGCCCGGGCCGGCGAACACGGCCGCGGCTTCGCCGTTGTCGCGGCCGAGGTGCGCAAGCTGGCCGAGCGCAGCCAGACCGCTGCCTCGGAAATCACCCAGCTTTCGCGCTCTTCCGCGTCCGTGGCTGAACGCGCCGGCGACCTGCTCGCCAAGCTCGTTCCCGACATCCAGCGCACCGCTGATCTCGTCCAAGAAATCAACGCCGCCAGCCAGGAGCAATCCACCGGCTCTTCTCAGGTCAACAAGGCCCTGCAACAACTCGATCAGGTGATCCAGCAAAACGCCTCGGCCTCCGAGGAGTTGGCCTCCACCTCCGAGGAACTCTCGGCCCAGGCCGAACAGCTTCAGGCCAGCATCAGCTACTTCCGTCTTGACGGCTTGCCGCGCCCGGCCCAGACCCAGGCGGCCGCCAAGGCCGCTCCCTGGGCAGCGGCCAAGAAGGCCCGGCGGCTGCCTGCCGCTCACGCGCCGGCCAAGCCCAAGGCGTCGGCCCTGAGCATCGACATGGAAGGAGAGGATGCGCAGTTTGAACGCTTTTAGGCCCAGCCCGCCCCGAGTGCTTGTTCATGGCGACAGGGAGGACCGACATGTCCGACGTTGATCCGTCCATTGCCCTTTATATTGAGGAAACCCGGGAACTGCTCGGCGAACTCGAACAGGGCCTGCTCGAACTCGAAACCAATCCCAACGACACCGCCCGGGTGGACGCCTGCTTTCGGGCCATGCACACCATCAAGGGCGGCGGGGCCATGTTCGGTTTCGAGGAAATTTCCCGCTTCACTCATGACGTGGAAACCGTTCTCGACCGGGTACGCACCGGCGACCTGCCCGTCAGCCGGGAGCTTTTGAGCCTCACCCTGGCCGCCAAGGATCACATCCTGACCCTGCTCGAAGCCCCTCGCGACCACCAGAATGCCCATCGCGACGCCTCCGACCGCCTCCTGGCCTCCTTTGCCGCCTATCTGCCCGGAGGCGCGGCGACCGCCCCAGGCCACGCGGACGACAGCGGAGAGTCGCCCATCCTGCGGCCGGCCTCGGAGGAGAGCGAGTACGCCTGCCCGGCCCTGCCCGGGCCGCCGAGCATCTACTGGGTCCGCTTGCGCCCCAATCCTGACATGCTGCTGACCGGCAACGATCCCGTGCGGCTTTTGGCTGAACTCGACACCATGGGCGACATGCACGTGCTGCGCCACGGCCCCAAGCCGGCCCTGGACAACGACGATTTCGACCCCGAGCGCGTCTACGGCCTGTTCGACATCCTCATCGCCACGCCCTGCGCCGTGGACAACCTGCGCGACGTGTTCATCTTTGTCGAAGGCGACTCCGAAGTCGGCATCCACCGCCTTCATACTGGCATCCTACGGGCCGCCGATCTCGACGAACTTCTGGCAGAGCTCAAAGGCCACCACGACGAGGATCTAGAGCTTGCCGGAAACCGCCTGGAAGCCGCCCTCGCTGCCAAACTGGCAGCCATCGAAGCCGCCAAGCAGAAAAGCCAGACCCAGAAAGGCGCCGAACAGCGCGCCGCGCCCCAGGCCAAGGCCCCGGCGGCGGCCGCCACCCTGCGCGTGGACGCCGCCCGCCTCGACAGCCTAGTCAGCATGGTCGGAGAACTGGTCATCCTGCAATCGCGGTTGCGCCAGGCGGCCAAGGCCCGGGATCTCGACGCCGTCACCGAAGTGGACGAGGATCTCGAACGCCTGACCGACAACCTGCGCGATGTGGCCCTTGGGCTTCGCATGTTGCCCATCGGCTCGGTCTTCAGCCAGTTCACGCGCCTGACCCGCGATCTGGCCGCCAGCCTTGGCAAGGACGTGGAATTCGTGGCCCACGGCGGCGAGACCGAACTCGACAAGACCGTCATTGACCGCATCAAGGATCCGCTCGTCCACCTGCTGCGCAACAGCCTCGACCACGGCCTCGAACGCCCCGAGGAACGCCAGGCCGTCGGCAAGCCGCCCCAGGGGCGGGTGACCCTTTCCGCCAACCATTCCGGCGGCAACGTGGTCATCGTCATCGCCGACGACGGCCGGGGCATCGACGTGGCCGCCGTGCGCCGCAAGGCTGTGGAGCGCGGGCTCGTCGCGCCCGAGGCCGAACCCTCGGAAAAAGAGCTTTTGGACTGCATCTTCGCCCCGGGCTTTTCCACGGCGGCCAAGGTCTCCGACGTGTCCGGCCGGGGCGTGGGCATGGATGTGGTCAAGAAAAACATCGAGGCCCTGCGCGGCACGGTGGAGCTCTCCAGCGTCCTCGGGCAGGGCGCCACCGTGACCATCCGCTTGCCGCTCACCCTGGCCATCATCGACGGGTTCAACGTCATGGTCGGCGGCGATTCCTTCATCGTGCCCCTAGCCAACTTGCGCGGTTTCCAAGAACGGTTCGTGGAGGGGCAAGTCCGCACCGTGGACACCATCGAGCGCATGGGCTCCATGGCTCCGGTGGTCAGCTTGCGCCGCCTCTTTGACGTGCCTGGCGACCAGCCCGGCTACGAACGGGTGGTCATCACCGAGGCCGAGGGCGAAACCGTCGGCTTTTGCGTGGACAAGGTCATCGGCCGGCAACAGGCCGTCATCAAAAGCCTGGACGACTGTTATCGCCATCTCAAATGGATTTCCGGCACCACGATCAACGGCGACGGCAGCATCTCGCTGATCCTCGACGTGCCCCAGCTCGTGCGTTTCGTGCGCGGTCGGGAAGACAGCCGCTTGCACGCCGGCGAACCGTTTCGTACACTGCCGCAGTAGCCGGGTTTACGAGGAGCGCCCATGGAACTGACCCGATTGGAACAAGGCGGCAAGCCCGTCTACGCCTTGGCCGGCAAATGCACGGTGGAACATGCGGCGGCCTTACGGCAAGCCCTGCTTGAGGCCGTGTCCGTCAATACCGTGCTGACCCTCGACGTTTCCGGGGTCGAGGAAGCCGACATCACCTTCCTGCAGCTGCTGTTGGCGACGGTCCTCACCCTGGAACAAAACGGCGGGAGCCTTCGCCGCCACGGATCGGTTTCCCCGGCGGCCCTGGCCGCCGCGCGCGTGGCGGGTTTTTCGCACACGCCCAAGCTCGCAAACTTCTTCTCCGACGAGGATTAAGATGGCCAAACGCATCATGACCGTGGACGATTCGGCCAGCGTCAGACAAATGGTCGCCATGACGCTCAAAAAGGAAGGCTACGACGTCATCGAAGCCTCGGACGGCAAGGACGCGCTTTCCAAGATGTCCGGCACGATCGACATGGTGATCACCGATCTCAACATGCCCAATCTCGACGGCATTGGCCTGATCAAGGGCATCCGGGCCCAGGCCGCCTACAAGTTCATCCCGGTGGTCATGCTGACCACGGAATCCCAGGCCGGCAAGAAGGCCGAAGGCAAGTCCGCCGGGGCCACGGGCTGGATCGTCAAACCCTTCACCCCGGACCAGCTCCTGGCCGTGGTCAAGAAGGTGCTGCGCTAGCGCCCCTTTTCCCGCTCCCGAACTGTCAAAGCCCCGGCCGGTCCGGGGCTTTTTTTGGGCGACAAGCGGGCATTCCCGGCCCTCAGGGGCGGCCGGCCCCGCGCCTGGCGAGCCATGTATAGGTCGCGTAGGAGCCGGCCACGGCAAGGAGCATGGGGTAGAAGAAATCGTGGTTGAAACGGGTGAACTCGAACACGAGCACCACGGCGGTCACCGGCATGTTCATGGACGACGCCAGGAACGCTCCCGCGCCGATGATGGCCAGGCTGGCCGGTTCGATGGCCGGAAAGGCTAGCCCCCAGACGCTGCCGGCCACGGTGGCCAGCATGGCCCCCAGGGTCATGCCGGGGGTCAGCAGCCCGCCTTCGGCCCCAGCCCGCAGGCTGCCCATGATGAACACGAACTTGAGCGTAAACAGCACGGCGGCCAGTCCGGCGGTCATGTCGCTAAAAAGGCTCAACTGCAGCGGCCCCTTGCCGTTGCCGAGCAGCGCCGGATAATAGACGGACGCCCCGCCAAGGGCCGTGAAAAGGATCAGGCAGGACGGCACGAGCCGCCAGTCCCGGGGGGCATGTCCCCGCGCCAGGGCGGAACTCTTGGAAAAGCCGAAGGCGGCCGCCCCGAAAAGCGGCCCCATAGTCGCCGACCAGGCCACCAGGGAGGGGGAAATGGCAAGCTGGGGCAACACGTACGGAGACACGTCGCCAAGCCCGATCCAGGCCACCATGGCGGCGATGACCGAGGTCGTCATGGCCGGCAGGAGCGAGGCGACCCGAAAGCTCCCCAACAGTGCCTCCAGGGTAAAGAGCATGCCGCCGACCGGCACGTTGTAGACCGCGGCCAGCCCCGCCCCGGCGGCGCAGGCCACCATGACCCGCGTCTCCTCGACTGTCAGCCGGGCCGCCCGGGCCAGCTTCCCGGCCAGGACCGCCGCCAGTTCGCGCGGCGCGACCTCGCGCCCCAAGGGCGAGCCCAGGGCCACGGTGACGATCTGCAGCAAGGCGTGGAGGATGGTGGCCCAAAACGGCATCTCGTGGCCGCCGCCGGACACGGCCTTTCGAATGGACACCAGCGGCTTGCAAAAGCCGTAGACGATCCACCAGCCTCCGCCGGCCACCAAGCCGCACAGGCCAAGGACCGCCACCCGCCGGACCGGAGTCGTGGCGGAAACGCCCTCCAGAAAGCTCTTCGCGCCGTGCCATTGATACATGTCGTAGCCGAAGCCGACATGCTGGATGAAATGCAGCAGCAAGGCCAGGCCCATGCCGCCCAGTCCGGCCACGACGCCGGTCAGCACGGCGACGCAGGCGAGCCTTGTCAGGGACGAACGCGTGGCCGGAGCCATAGTGTTGTTGTCTGTCGTCATGGGATACGCCTCGTTGGCAGGGGTATTGGGCTGGCGTTCGTCTCCCGGCGGCCGCGCTGGCCGGACCGTGCGCGGACCGGACATGGGGAGCGGTGTCCGAGGGAAAGGATACGTACGGCGGCTTTGTCTGTCTGGCGCTAGAATGACAGATTTTTGCGAAAAAACGACAATCCGCGCAACAAAAAAGGCCCGGCGGTTAACCGGGCCTTTCACAAGGAAAATTGCTGGGGTGACTGATGGGGCTCGAACCCACGACAACCAGGGCCACAACCTGGGACTCTACCAACTGAGCTACAGCCACCATGGACGAAGGAGAAATCATTTAACCAAAGGCCGGCCCGCTGTCAATGGAATTTATTCTATTCCCTGCCGGGACAGCCGGACTGGGGCGGAAGGCGGCTTGCCTTGACAGGGCCTCGAAAAACGGGGAGCTTCCCCTGATCGGTCGTGCGCCCGAGCGTGCGGCCGGACGTTTCTCATGCCGTCGGGCGGGCCTTGCCGGCTCACGCTACGGCCAATTACGCGCGAAGCGCCCCGGGACAAGGGACGCCGCGCGTCGGGGACAGGATGCTGCCGGGTTTTTCCTTGCGCATAGCCAACCGCCTGCTGGAACTGGACCGCGTGGCCGACGCCGTGGAAGCCTTCGGCGAGGCCCATGGCCTCTCCGCCAAGCTGCGTTACCAAATTCGTCTGGTTCTGGACGAGCTGCTCACCAACACCATCTCTTATGGCTATGCCGATGACGGGGAACACGGCATCCATGTGGGCATGGCCGAGGAGGGCGGCCGGCTGCGCTTTCTCCTGGAAGACGACGCCCGGCCCTTCGATCCGCTGACGGCCCGGATTCCCGACGTGAGCGCGCCGGTGGAGGAGCGGCCCATCGGCGGGCTGGGCATCCATCTCGTGCGCACCATCATGGACCGGGTGGCCTATGAACGCGTGGGCGGCCTCAACCGCTTGGTGCTGGAAAAGGACATTTGACATCGACAAAGGGGGCGACATGCAACTCGTGGAGAAGGAGAGCGGCGAGGTCACGGTGTTGGAGCTGGGCGGCCGGCTCGACAGCAACACCTCCAAGGTGCTTGAGGACAAGGTGATGGAGATTCTCGGCCAGGGCAAAAAAAAGGTGCTCATGGATTTCGCCGACGTGGACTACATCAATTCCACCGGCCTTCGCGTGCTGCTTCTGGCCTTGCAGCAGCTCAAGAAAGTCCAGGGCAAGCTGGTCTTGTCCTCCATCAAGGACTACATGAAGGAAGTCTTCGAGATTTCCGGCTACACCGAGATATTTCCGATCTATCCGACCCAGGAAGAGGCCCTGGCCAATTTTTCCTGATCCCCGACCGCCGAGAGGAGGACGGATGATGCCAAGACCCGTTAACGCGCCGGCCGGGCTCGCCCTGGCCGCGGTCATGGTCTTTACGTTGCTGCTGGCGGGCCGGCCGGCCCTGGCCGCCGAAACTCCGGATTCCCTGGCCGGCATTCGGCTCGGGGCCACCGTCGAGGAACAGGCGGCCAAGCTCGTGCCCGTCGAAGCCAACAAGGCCTTTCACCGACCGGCCCTTGGCATCATGCCCGTGGCCGCCCTCAAGGGCTTTCGCAGCGGCTATGTCGATTACGGCATGTGCGCGGCCAAGGGGCGGGTGGTGCGGATCAAGATGAACTACGCCGATGATTCGCTGGAGTTCTTCAACCGCATCCTGGAAGCCCTCAAAAAGCGCTACGGCGAACCCAAGGAGTGGCGCGGCAACGCCTTCGGCACGCTGCGCACCTGGAAATGGAGCCTCAAGTCCAAGGAACTCGGAGCGGTAAGCCTCATTCTCATGCACTACGCCGGCGACGACGGGGCCTTCACCGACGGCAACTCCCTGCGCATCGCCGCCACCGACCTGGTGCGCGCCGAGGAAGTCTGCCAGGCCGGCGCGATCACGGCCAAGAAGGACGAACCCAAGTCCGGCAAGGACGCCTCCATCGAGGCCCTGGGCCTGGACTGTTTTTTGCCGCGATAGGTTAAACGCCATCCCCGGCTTGTCCCGGGCGTGATCGGACGCGCCCGCCGACGCTTGGCCGGGAACCTTGGGAGCGCTGTGACCACGACCCTGCTTGAAGCGCGTTATCTGGCCCTGCGCGGCGAACTGACCGGACATCTGGGGCGGCTTTGCGAGCTCCTGGCCGCCTGCGGCCGTCCCGAGGGCGCGGCCACGGCCCGCGAACTCCTGACGCACGCCGCCGAACCGTTTCTTTTCGTGGTGGTGGGCGAGGTCAAGGCCGGCAAGAGCAGCCTCATAAACGCCCTGCTCGGCGCCCAGGTCACCGACGTGGCCCCGGACCCCTGCACCGACCGCATCCGCGTCATCGGCCGGCAGGAGACCGTGGCCAAGGCCCCGTCCGGCGATCTGGTGGTACGCGTGGCCGTGGACAATCCGCTCCTGGACGGCTTGGCCATCGTGGACACCCCGGGCGTGGACAGCATCATCGACCGCCATCAGGAAATCACCGAGGCGTTCATTCCCCGGGCCGATCTGGCGCTTTTCACCTTTTCCGTGCTCAATCCCTATTCCCGCTCGGCCTGGGAGTTTTTCGACCTTGTGGCCGGGGCCTGGGGTCGGCGGGTGGCCTTTGCCCTGACCATGGCCGATCTGGCCAGCCGTGAGCAGATCGCGGTCAACACCGGCCGGCTGCGCGAACTGGCCCGGGAGCGCGGCGTCGAGGAGCCGGTCGTCTTTCTCATCTCCTCGGAAAAAAGCCACACCGACCCCGAGGCCGGCGGCATCGAGGCCCTGCGCCGCCACATCCGGGAGCTGACCGCCGGGGGCGGCCATTTTGCCGGCAAGCTCGACGCCACCAGGCGTTCGGCCCTGCGCCTGCTGCAGGAACTCGGGGACAGCCTGGACGAGCGCGGCCGGGAACTGGCCGCCGACAGCGCCGAGGCCGACCGCATCCGCTCGCGCCTGGACACGGCTCGGCTGGCCGCCGGCCGCGAGGCCGAGGTGCTGCGCACCCGGGTGGAGGCGGCCTACGCCCGGCTGTCCGAGGAATTTCTCGCCGCCTTTGCCGCCGAACTGACCCTGGGCGGGATGCTTGGCCGGTCCGTCGCCTCGCTGTGGCGGCGGGGCAAGGACGCGGCCGGCCCGACCAAGCGGCTGGCTGAACTGGGCGAGGCTTTCGGGCGCGATCTGGAACGCGAGGTGGAATCCATCGCCGCCGTGGGCGCGGCCCACATCTTCGAGAGCGTGTCGGGCTATGCCCGCATGTTGTTGGACGAGTTGCGCCAGCGCCGGTCGGCTTCCGTCGCCCCGCATAGCGACCCCTTGTCCGGCGAGCGCGACCGGGTGCTGGCCGAGGTGGCCGGCCGGGTGGAGACCCTGCTTGCCGAGGGCGGTCCCATGGCCGGGCTTGACGCCAAGTCCGTTGCGACCATGGACCCCAGGGCGGCCATGGGCGGGGCGCTGGTGGTCTTGGGGACGATTTTCGCCGTGTCGGTCAAAAGCGCGGTCATCGACGTCACCGGCGGCGTGGTGGCGGCCCTGGGGGCGCTTATCGCCGGCAGCGCTCTCTACTGGCAGCGGCCCAAGGTTCTTCGGGAAATGCGTCGACGCCTGGCCCACGGCGGCGAGAAGCTGCGCCAGGAACTCGACGAGCGCCTTTCGGCCCGCCTCGACCGGATCTTTCGGGAGCTGGGCGACCGGTTCGAGCCCTTTTTCGCCGACATCGCGGCCCGAGGCGAGACCCTGGCCGGCTGTCGAACCCGGCGCGACGAGCTGGACGAGGCCCTGCGCCGATTCTCCGCGCAGTGACCGGAAGCGGCCACGGGCTTTCACCCTGTGCGGCGTTTTCGCGTCTGGGGCCTCTAGTTCGCGCGTTGCCTCACAGCGTTTTCGAGGACCGGAGTCCAAGCGGCTGTCGGAGCCTTTGGCGCTTCTGGCGTTGTCCCTTCACCGGGCCGTGACGCCGGCAACGCTTAAGTCGGGCGTCAGTCCGGCCAGGGCGGCGGCGTCGTGGCCGGCTACCAGCACCACGGCGTTTAAGCGGAAATACTTGTCGCGCCGAAGGCGCGTAAGCGTCACGGCCGTGCCCGGCGGGAGCAGGGCGGCCATGGCTTGGCGGGACCTTTCGGCCGCCCGGCGCACCTCCGGGTCCGGGTCGCGCAGCTCCGGCGCGTTTACTCCGGCCAGACGAACGCGTATCGATTTGCCGATGATGGGCGGATATTCCGGGATGTCCACCACCACCGTATCGCCGTCGCACACCCGCACCACCACCGCTTGTACCTGGCCGAAATCCGGGCCGGCGGCGATAGCCAGCCCGGACAACAGCCAGCAGAAGGCAAAGAGCACACAGGCGGCACGGGATGGGCGCATGGGGAAATTATAATCGTTTATTTGATAAAATAGAATAGTAAATTTTCGATCTGTCTTGCCGCGCCGGCAACTGGCCGGCGGCGACGTTGGGGCAGCCCGGCTACAGGCTTCGCCGCGAACGGCGCACGACCGGCACGCGACCGGCACGTGACCGCTTGGCCGCCACAACCCGCTTGACAAGGCCAGCCGGTTTGACGGAAGCTGCAAAGTCTTTCGCGACATGTACGGGGCATTGGCTTACGCCGCCCCTTGCGCCAACATTCCCGATCAATCCATTCAGGGGGAGACGATGGTTCTGGAGCTGATACGGCCCGGCACGAACATCAATTTTCTCAAGTACCGCAAACTGGCCTACCTCGTGTCGTCGGCCATCATTTTGGCCGGCTTCATTTCCCTGGCCGTCAAGGGCGGCCCGCGTTTCGGCGTCGACTTCGCCGGCGGCCTGACCATTCAGGTGCGTTTTGCCCAGCCCATGGACGTGGAGCGCATCGCCAACGCCGTGGAAGAGGTCGGGCTGCAGGGCGTCGTGGTGCAGCGCTTCGGCCAGGAGGATTCCAACGAGTTCCTCATCCGGGCCTCGGACCAAGACGTCAAGGGCGAGACCGTTCAGACCGGCGTGGAGGCCGCCCTGGCCAAGAACCTGCCGGGTTCCGGCTTCGCGGTGCAACGTCTGGAAATGGTCGGCCCCAAGGTCGGCGCGGACCTGCGCGGCAAGGCCCTGGAGGCCATCTTTTATTCCGTGCTGCTCATCGCCATCTACATCTCGGGACGTTTCGAGCATCGTTGGATGGCGGCCGGACTCATGGCCGCGGGCCTGGCCGGCGGCATCTACGTGCTCAAGCTCGTGGGCGCGTCCACGATTTGGCTCATCGTGGCGGCCATGCTCATCACCCTGGCCCTGTGTTTCGTCTTGCGCCTGAAATACGCCCTCGGGGCGGTGGTGGCCGACCTGCACGACGTCCTTGTCACCGTGGGCATCTTTTCGCTGCTCAACATCGAGTTCGACCTGACCATCGTGGCGGCGCTTTTAACCATCCTCGGCTACTCCCTCAACGACACCATCATCGTCTACGACCGCATCCGGGAAAAGCTGCGCACGGCCGACAAGTCCGCGCCCTTCGAGCAGGTCATCAACCAGAGCATCAACGAGACCCTCTCGCGCACCATCCTCACGGCCGGCACCACGCTCATCACCGTCAGCTGCCTGTTTTTCCTCGGCGGCCCGGTCATTCACGACTTCGCCCTGGCCATGATCATCGGCATCCTGGCCGGCACCTTCTCCTCGGTCTTCGTGGCCAGCCCCATCCTGCTCGACCTGGGGTCGGGCCTGAGCAAGCCCGAGGAACCCGCGGCCCCCAAGGCCGGCCCCCGGGTCAACGCCGCCCGGGCCTAAGCCCCGGCCGCCCCCTCGCCTGTCAAAGGCCGTCCCGTTTCGGGGCGGCCTTTTTTCGTTGGCGGCGGTGAACTTGGTGACCAGGGGCCGGTTTTGCGGCAATCAGGCAGCGGTGCACGTCCTGCCCGGGGCGTCGGCGGGCTGTTAGGCCGTGCCTTGGCCCGAAGCTCCGTCGCCCTTGTCTGGCAGGAGAAGGCCTTGTCTGGTCGAAGAATCCTGGTTCGAGCCGGTAATCCAGCCGCCAAGCACATTCGCCGCGATCTGGCCTACTGGTTTAGCAGCAGTGGAGCATGGGAGTCAGGGCCGCCGTGGAGGGCAAGGGCGCCGGATGGGCCCGGTAGTGCTCCTGCACGGCCTGGATCCAGAACCAGTCGTCGGTGGGCCGGGAGCCGACGCCGTCGGTGCTGTCGCTGACGCCGGCCCCAAAAAGCGCGGCAATGATGCCGTGCTCCGGCAAAACGGTCATGTGCTCGCCCCAGGTCACGGTCAGGCCGCAGGCCGAAAGCCCGGTGTCGCCGGCCCGGTTTTGGGCGAAATAGCCGCCTTGAAGACTCGTGGCCTGGGTCATGGCGTCGCCGAAGAAAAAGGACGTCGGTCTGTCCTGGTAAGGGCGCGAGGTGTTGGCCAAGTCGGTGATCCGGTAGTCCGGGGTGACAGGCGTCGGCGTCGGCGTACCCGAGCAGTTGTCGTACCATGTGCCAGTGAAGGCCATGGCCGTGGGGCCGGCGGCCACGGCCGGGCTGGCCGTGAAGCCCACCGTCGCCGACGCGCTTGGGGCGAGGGCCGTGTCCAGGCGGCCGGGCCGACGACCACCGCGCCGTCCTGATCGTCCAGGCGCACGGCGTTCCACAGGCTGCTGACCGTGCCGGCATAGCGGAAGGTCAGCCGCCAGTCGATAAGGGTCCGGGACGAGGTGTTGGCCGATGGTGACGGCGCCTTTCAGGCCCAAGCTCCAGTCCTGGGTCGTAGCATAGGAAACGGTCACGCCGTCGAGGGCGCAGGCGTTTCGCTCAAGCCAGGGGGCGAGGAGGCACAGGGCGAGGAGAGCGAGAATACGACGCAACAGCATGGACGACTCCTGGCGTTGTCGACCGGTTTAGTCCGGTTTCGCCAGGAGCGAGCTGGAAGGAGGCCAAAAGCAATTCCCTTGCCCGGGACGAGGAAACTCATCCCGTGTCCCGGTCTTTGCGCGTCACAACAAGACTGCCGTCAGAGGCCGGGGAGCACGGAGCTCCGCGATTCGTGTGTCAGTCGTCTGGCCGTTCCAGCCGGGCGGGAACGCGCCGTTCGGGGCGTCTACTGGGCGGGCTTGGCGCCCTTGGAGGCTTCGTAGGCGGCCAGCTCCCGCTCGTAGCGGTCCATTTCCACGCGGGCGGCTTCCTTGGCCCGAACGTAGTGGTCCAGGGCTTCATTGTTGCCGTCCTTGCGGGCCTCATCCTCGGCCTGGCCGAAGCGGATGTAGGCGTTGCGGTAGGTCTTGACTTTCTCCGCCAGGAATTCCCGCTTGTCCGGGGCGATCCAGGGGTTTTTGGTCCCCGCGCCGCAGCCAAGCAGGAAAAGGCACAGCGCTCCAACGCAGACAAGACGCAGACAAGGCAGAATCATGCGATATGGCTTCATAGAAAATTGCGGGGTTTGGCTCAGTCCGCCGCAAGGCTGGCCGGGGCCTAGAGCCGGATGTTGACGATGCCGCCCGAGGTGACTTCCACCGCGCCCGCCGGAGCGGGCATGACGCTTCCGGCCGGAGCCGGTTCCACGGACCCGGCCGGCTGGACGTCGAAGGGGCCGGTGGGCGGCGTGGTCTGGACCAAGCCGGCCGGAGACGGCGTGGTCATGCCGGGAGGCAGGGCCTCGACATGGCCGGGAGGCAGGGCCTCGAACCGGCCCGGCGGTCCCGCTTCGACGTGTCCCGCCGGGGTGACGGCGTCAGACATGGCGTACCTCCAGCGACGATCCGTTCGTCGCCGCTTTCTATGTGCCTCACTTCGAGCGGCATGGCAACTGTCCCGATACTTACGGTCCAGACTGCATCTGGCTGGGCGTGTCCCGGAAATGGCGGAATCTCGGCGGCGTTACGCGCCCTTGACGCGCGCGCCAGGCGTGCCGAGGGGGCGGCGCGTGTCGCTTTTGTAACGGCGCGTCGTCAGGCCGCCTTGGCTGAGCGCCGGGGCCGCACCAGCGTTTCGGTGGCCAGCCCGGCCAGATAGAGCACGCCGCGCAGCAACAGCGGCAACTGCACGGAAGCGTCCTTGCCCTTGTCGCCGGCCAGGGGGATCTCGGGCGCGTCGGCCTGGCCGGTGAGGCGGCGGTGGATGGCCCGGGCTTCAGGGTGGCGTTCGTTTAAGGACAAGCCCTTGCGCACGGCCCGTTCGGCCAGGTCCGGCCGGCGCAGAAAGTGGTAGGCCTTGGACAGGCCCACGTAGGCGTCGGCGTTCTTGGGAGCCAGCTCCAGGGCCAGGCGGTAAAGCGACACGGCGGCGGCGTAGTGGCGGTCGCGCACGAGTTCGTTGCCCAGGGCCAGGAAGGGGTTGAACCCGGCCTCGTCGGCGGCCAGCAGCGTCACGAACTGGTCGCGCAGTTCGGTGAAGCGCTGGACCCGGGCGCAGGCGTTGGCGGCCTGCTTCATGTAGTGCCGGTAGCGGCGCTGGCTGCCCTTGGCAAGCCAGGCCCGGGCCAGGCCCAGATGGGCCTCGACATAGAGCTTGTTGGCGGCCAGGGCTCGGTGGAAGGCCAGGATGGCCCGTTCCACGTCGCGCACGGCCAGGGCGGCCATGCCTTCCTCGAAATGGCGGGGGGCGTCGTCCGGAGCCTCGGCCAGGGCCTCGTAGCCCCGGGCCGCGCCCGCGACGTCGCCGGCCGCTTCCTTGGCGGCGGCCCGGGCCAGGGCGGCCCGTTCGGCGGCGGCAAAGCGGGCCATGTGGGAGGCCATGGCCAGATGGCGGCGGAAGGCGTCTTCGGAGTAGGGGCGCAGCAGGAAGCCGGCCACGCCGAGCTTGACCGCCGAGAGCACTTCGGCCTTGGTCCCGCCGGTAGCGGCCAGGATCACCGGGATGTCGGCCAGCTCGGGATCGGCGCGAAGGGCGGTGACGAGATCGCGCCCGTCCATGTCGGCCAGGGTGGCGTCGCAAAAGATCAGGCTCGGGCGCTCGCGGCGCACGGCGGCCAGGGCCTCGGCCCCGGAGGCGACGTGGCGCACGGCGAAGATGCGGGCCTGCTTGAAAAAGGCGCGGTCCACCCGGGCCACGGCGTCGCTGGCGGCGACGATGAGGGCGGAAGCGATGGCGCTTGCGGAAGTGGTCGGCACGGTCATGGGCGCATCCTGGGGTTTGGAGCCGGGCGGCATTGCCCCGGCCTTGCAAATCGTATCGACCGCTTGCCGATTTGCATTAGGCCCAAACCAAAAGGAAAGCGCCCACCGGGGATTCCCGGCGGGCGCTTGGCGTCGCGAGACGAAAGGACGGCTACAGGGCGGCGACCTTCTTGATGAGGCGCACGAGCTGGTGGGTGAAGCCGGCCTCGTTGTCGTACCAGGACAGCACCTTGGCCATGGTGCCGTCGAGGACCTGGGAGGCCTTGGCGTCCACCACGCCGCCGTGGGTGTCGCCCACGAAGTCGATGGAAACCAGCGGCTCCTCGGTGTAGCCCATGCCGTCGCCGGCGGCGGCGGCCAGCACGGCCAACATGCCGGCGGTGTCCGTGGGCTTGGCCAGTTCGCAGGTGAAATCCACCACCGACACGTTGGGGGTGGGCACGCGGATGGACATGCCGTCCAGGCGTCCGGCCAGGGCCGGGATGACCTTGGTCACAGCCCGGGCGGCTCCGGTGGTGGTGGGAATCATGGACAGGCCGCAGGCCCGGCCGCGCCGCCAGTCCTTGTGGGAGCCGTCGAGAATCCGCTGGCTCATGGTGTAGGAGTGGATGGTGGTCATCAGCCCGTGCTTGATGCCGAAGGCGTCGTTTAAGGCCTTGGCCACCGGGGCGAGGCAGTTGGTGGTGCAGGAGGCGTTGGAGATGATCTTGTGCTCGGGCCGCAGTTCATCGTCGTTGACGCCCATGACGATGGTGACGTCCTCGTTTTTGCCCGGGGCGCTGATGATGACTTTCTTCGCGCCGCAGGCCATGTGCTTCTCGCAGGAGTCGCGGTCCACGAACTTGCCCGTGGTTTCGACCACATAGTGGCAACCGAGGTCCTTCCAGCACCATTCGCCGCCGCCGTGGCGGCTGATCTTGACCAGTTTGTCGTTGATCAAAAGGCCTTCGTCGCAGGGAACCACCGTGCCGGCGAACCGGCCGTGCACGGAGTCGTATTTGAGCAGATGGGCCAGCTGGGCGTTGTCGGCCCGGGCGTTGATGGCCGCCAGGGTGATGTCCGGGTCGTCGGCCAGAAGCCGGGTCAGGTACCTGCCGATGCGGCCGAATCCGTTGATGCCGATGGTAACCGCCATATGGGTGTCCTCCTGGGAAGCAGTGCGTGTCGGATGCTGGAAACGGCCGCGCCCCGGCCCGGGGCCTCGGCGGACGGGTGGCGGCCCGTCCGTGAGCGCGGCGCATGATAGGCCGGGGCGCGGTTTTGTGTCAACAAAACGTCGTTTTCGCCGGTTGGAAACCGGCCGAAATCACGGGCTTTCCTGGCCGCTTACTGGGGCAGCAGCCAGGAATCGTCCACGTCGAACAGCGGAAACGCCGGCTGGGGTTCGGGCGCGCCCTTGATCATGGCGTCGTAGCAGGCTTTTTCCCGGTTCATGGCGCTATTGTCGCTGATGCGGATGACGTTGCCCGAGGGCGAGTCGTCGCCGGTAAGCTCGAAGTGTTCGAGCAGGACGTCGAGGCCTTTATTCTTGTTGGCTCCGAACACCCAGCGATAGCCCTTGTATTTCGACCCCTTGGGCACGGGCAGGGGCTGGGGCACGCCGTAACGGTCGGTGAGCTGGCGCACGAGCTTGTCGAAAAGCGCCTTGGAGCCGTCCTTGTATTGCAGGCGCACGCGCTCCACCCGGTTCTGGGTGGCGCAGCCGCCGAGGATGACGTAGCCGGCGGCAAAGCCCTTGGTGGGCTTGAGGTTGGCCCGCACCAGCCAGGGCTTGTCCCAAAGCGGGGCGACCCGGGCCAGATCGAGGCGGTCGCGCAGGTCTTCGGCGTTGGCCCCGATGGCGATGCCGGCGATCTGGCTGGGGGCGTCGGCGGCCCGGGCCGAGGCGGCGGCCAGGACAAGGGCGAGGGCGAGACAGGCTGACAGGACCAATGGGCGCATGGGCGGCTCCTTTTCCGAATGGATGGCGTAACGGGTCCACTCAAAAAACCGCAATGCCCGCCATTGTCAAGGCCGCGCCGCCCTTGCCTGGGGCCGCGCCATGGCGTAGGACAAAGCCTCGGCCATTTCCCGGGCGGTCCCGTCCGGTCCGATTCCAAGGAGAACGAGAATGTCTAAAAAAGCCCTGGTGTTAGCCGCCCTGCTTGTCAGCATGTCCTTTAGCGTGCTGGCCGACGCCGCCTCCAAGCACCCGACCCCTGTCCAGGCCCAGCCCCAGGCTGCGGTCGGCAGCAGCGGCGCGTCCTTTGCCCACAGTTGGACCGTCTACTCCGACAAGGAAAAACGTTCCTTCCTGTTCGGCTTGGCCACGGCTGTGCGCCTGATGTGCACCGACCTCAGCACCCGCCAGAAGGACGCCCAGGGCGGACCGGGCGTGGAGCAGATCTTCCGCGACTGCTTCAACGCCTACGCCGGCATGGACCCCGACGCTGTGGTCTCGGCCATGAACGCGCTGTACGCCGACCCGAAAAACGCCATGATCCCCACGGACGGGGCCTACATGATTTCGCTGATGAAGGTGCGCGGCGACAAGGTTGACGAGATCATCGTCCAGGCCCGCAAGTACGGCGAAGGCCTCAAGAAAGAGATCGACCAGCAGCGCCAGAAAAGCGGCCAGTAGGCCAGGCGCGCGCCGCCTTGCCGCAGCGTCGGAAATGGTTATCTTGGAAGGGTGAGCAGCGGTTTTTGCCGCAAGCTTCCTGATCCTTGAGCCAAGGAGGCGCGTATGTGGATATGGGTTGCGCGCTGGCTCGTCCGGCCCGGTCGGGAAGAAGCCGTCAGGCAGGCGGCGGAAAACGTCCGCCGGCATTGGCAGGAAGTCAGCCTGGACGTGGGTTTCGATCCGGCCAGGAACGTGACCGTGGCCGAAAGCGACAAGGAGATCCGGGTGGGCGTGAGCGAAGAGCTCGACGCCACGTTCCGCGAGGAACCCGGAGAATGGCGCTACTACTAGATAACCGCGACGGGGGGCCTGAATGTTCAGGCCCCTCGTTTTTTTGGGGGCGATCGCTGCGCCATCCCCATGCGCCCCAACGCGGCGCGGCGGGTCGGCGGCAGCGGTTCGTTGCCTCGCACTCTCGCCTTGCGATGGTTGTCATGGCGAAAGTGTTTTCCTATGGTGCCCCATGTTCCGTTAGGCATTGTCCGAAGTCGAACGCCGGACGCCCGTTGCCGGCGGGCCAAACATTGATCCCCCCAAGGAGGCTCCATGAAACGTCTGTTCGCCCTGGCCTTGGCCGTTTTGCTGGGAACCTTGCTGGCCGCCGGGCCGGCCTTGGCTCAGGAGGCCAAGGCGAAAAAGGAAAAATCCATTCCCAATCTGGTGGGCGTGTGGAAAGGCACGTCGGACAGCGTGGCCATGGGCGCGCTGGGCCATGTTGACGCAGCCGCCGCCCCGACCTTCTTGCACGTCGATTGGACGCTGACCATCGACAAGCAGGAAGGCCGGGCCTTTTACGGCACCAAAGCCTCGTCCCGGGCCAAGGAGACGGTGGTCGGCGTGGTGGACGGAGCCCAGGTCACCATGGCCGACGACGACGGCACGTATCTCGGCAAGCTCACCAGCCCCAATCGGCTGATCGTTCGGTATCTTGAAGCCGGCAAGGCCTCCAAGGTAGCCAGCATCACCCTGTATGTGCGCGAGCGCGACCCGGAAGCCGACAAGTCGCCTGCGGCCGCGCCGGCCCAATAGCCGGTTATTGGACCGGCGGCGTGGGTGCGGGCTGGGGCGTTGGCCTCGGCCCGCTTTTTTTGCGCGGATGCGTCGTGCCGTCGCCGAAGATGGCGTCGTACTGGGCCGTGTCGCCGGGATGGCCGTCGTAGCAGTCCGAGGCGGCGATGGGCCGGCCGCTGGCCAGCAGTTCGCTCACCGTGACCAGGGCAAAGCCGCGTTTTCGCAGTTCGGCCAAAAGCGTCGGCAGGGCCTCGGCCGTGCCGTGGCCGTTGCCGTTGGCGTGGCCGATGACGATGTCGCCGGGCCGCACGCGCTCAAGGGTCGTGCGCAGGATGCGCTCGGGGGTGGACAGCGGGTCCGGATCGCCGGTGGTCAGGCTCCACTGCACGGCGGCAAGGCCCAGGTCGGCCAACAGGGCCAGGGCCTCGGGCCGGCAGCGGCCGTAGGGAAAGCGGAAAAGCGCCGGCGCGGCCGGTACGCCGTCCAGGGCCGACTCGGGCAGGCCGCGCTCCCGGGCCAGCACGGCCAGCCTGGCCCGCAACGCGGCGTACTCGGCCTGGGCCCAGACAATCTCTCGAGCCATGCCCCGGTCGTCCAGGCGGCCGAAGTTGCCGTGGGTCCAGGCATGGTTACCGATTTCGAACAGGGGGTCGCTCATGAGCTGCATGGCGCGAAGGGGATGGGAGCGCAGCCACTTGCCGCCGACAAAAAGCGTGGCCTTGGCCTTGGCGGCGCGCAGGGCGTCGATGACCGCGCCGTCATAGCCCGAGGTCTGGTCGGCCAGCTCGCACAGATCGAACGTGAGCGCCACGCGTTTTTCGCCGTGGGTGTCCACCCGGCGAAGGGACCCGCGAAGAGCCGGCGGCAGGGGCGGCAACTCCGGGGCGACAGTGGCCTCGGGCGGCGAGCGGTCGGGCTCGTGCACCCGGCCGGACTTTTTTTCGGCCGGATTGGACACCAGTTCAGCCGGCGTCCACAGGGCGGCGAAAAGCGCTTCCCGGTCATGGCCGGCGGCGGCGGGACCAGCGGTGGCAAGCAGGCAGGCAAGGCACAGGGCGGCGGCAAGGCCGAGACGTCCCACGGCAGGCTCCTTGGCGGTTTACGTCTTGTTTCAGGTTCGTCCGCCCGCTTGCGTCGCCGCTTGGTGAACCCCAGGCCGGGGCAATCAGGGGAAGATTGCGAGGAAACAACCTTGGAAAGCGACTGGATGCGGTTGGCATGGCCGGGGAAAATGGCACGGCGGACGCGGCCTTGGCAAGATCCGGGCAGCCCGGACGGCGGCGAAAGGGCGTGCAACGGGACGGGATGCGACCCAAATGACCAGGAAAGGGCGGCGTGCGTGAGCTGCCAGGGACCGGCGGCCGGGCAGGCCTTGACCACGCCTGCCTGGAAACGTCGGGAGCCGGACAAGAGAAGCGTCCGGCCCCGGCCGGGATGCGACGGCCGGGACCGGACAGGCGGCAGGGCAAATCGCGGACTTTTGTCACGTCCCTTAAGAAATACGAGAGTATTTTTTAAGAAAAATGAGTTGTTCAGTTTGTTGCCAGTGAGACGTCCTCTGCGCTTTTCGTGGACAAGACCTAGTCGGCGACCAGCATGACGCTGGAGGCCTTGATCATGGCCTTGACGGGTTGGCCCACGGCCAGGCCCATGGCTTCCACGGAGTGTTTGGTGACGACGGACACGATTTCAACACCAGGCGCGATTTCAAGGACCACTTCGCTACTGACCATGCCGTTGCTGATGGACTTGACGGTGCCGGGGACAAGGTTGCGGGCGCTGACTTTCATGCAAGTCTCCTGGTTGGAATTTTTCGAGGCTCTCTTTGGTAACAGCTTGTTTTTGCGCCGGTCAATGCTGTCAATTAATGCGTACTTACAGTCACTGAAATTGGAAACGGCATGTCGTTGCGCCGGAAAGACAGTGTTGGGCGGCCCTGTGTCCAGCTTTGGAAGAGCGCTTGTCTGTGTTTGGGAAATGCCGGTATTTAAGGATGTTGCCCGCCGTGAGGCGCAGGGGGCGACGGCCTCCCCATATTGGCGCGGAGAAGCTTGCATAAAGACATAAGGGGGAGTAGCCGCAGCCGGCTGCCAGCAGCCGGCTGCCGGCGACTGGCCCTGAGTAGGCGAGACGCGGCGCGACACCCTCGGAACGGCGCGTCGTGGCAGGTGGCCTCCCGTGCGGCAGCACAGGAAAAATGCCGGGTGGGGCAGCGGCGACGGCCCGGGGGGGGGGACGTCGGCGCTGGGCGGCGTCGGGTTGGTCCGGGAGCGCAGCGTCACGGAGCACAAGGCGGACGGCGCAGGAAAGGCCGCCGTCCGGGAGGAGTTCGGACGGCGGCCGCGAACCGTAAGGCGAGGACGGAAACGATCTGGCGCGGCCGGCCTAGCGGCTGGCCACGTGTTTGGCTTTGCCGGCGGTTTTTTTCTGGGCGGTCTTGGCGGCCGGGGCCTTGCCGGCCTTGCGGGACTTTTTGGCCGTGGCGTCGTGGGAGTCGAAACGGGCCGACGCGCCGCTGCGGGCGCTGACCTTGGTGTGACGGTCGGTCTTGGCGATCTGGATGGCCTTGGCGTGGCGCTTGGACGAACCGCGCTTGGACCACGACTTGGCCGGCTGCTCGGGTTCGGGCATGTCGCAGGCCGCGACCATGGTCTGCACGGCCCCGGAGAAGGAGGCGTCAAGGATGCGGGCGGCTTCGCGGTTGCGCACCTGCTTGGTGCGGCCGCCCAGCACCACGGCGATGACCCGGGAGTCGCCGCGCTTGGCCGTGGCGATGATGTTGTAGCCGCTGGCGTCGACGTAGCCGGTCTTGATGCCGTCCACGCCGTCGCAGGAACCGAGCAGGCGGTTGGTGTTGCCGTGGACCGCGCCGTTGTGGTTGATCTCGGTGGTGGAGTGGTAGCGCAGGGCTTGGGGGTGGTGGCGCAGGTAGCTGACGGCCAGCTTGGTGAGGTCCCGGGCGGTGGTGTACTGGCCGGCGGCGGGCAGGCCGTTGGGATTCTTGAACGTGGTGCCGGTCATGCCCAGTTCCCGGGCCTTGCGGTTCATCATGCCCACGAAGGTTGGCACGCCGCCGAAGTGTTCGGCCACGGCGATGCAGGCGTCGTTGCCCGAGGCCACGGCCATGCCGCGCATGAGCTCGTCGAGGGTGACGACCTCGCCGGCGCGAAGGCCCATGGTGGAGCCACCGGTCTTGTCGGCGTTGCGGCTGATCTTGACGCGGTCGGCGAAGCTGGCCTTGCCCGAGGCCACGAGGTCGAAGACGAGGTACATGGTCATGACCTTGGTCAGCGAAGCCGGGGGAATCTGTCGGTCGGCGTCCTGGCTGTAAAGCGTCCTGCCCGAGCCGTACTCCGTGACCAGCGCGGATTTCACGGCCAGCTTGCCGGCGTTTTTGGCCGGAAAGGCCGTTCTCGGCCCGATCAAACACAGCAGGATGAGCAAGAAGATTACGCGGCGCATGACGCCTCCCTGTTGCAAAAAGTGATGCCGATGTCCCTGAAACCGTGGCTTCCCCCAGCCGTCGTCAGGGCAGCATGATCCATGCCATCAAAGTCCCGAAAATGGCCGAATCGCGCCATTAAACCGGTATGTCTCTGGTTTCGCGGGAGCTTGAAAAAACGTCGCCGACAGCCTCCGGCCGGGACGTCCGAGCAGGGCGGACAATCGTTTACGATTGTCAAACGAGCCGTTTGATATTCTCAAACACTGGCGCTGGCAAGAACCAATCGGCGCAAGGCGTTGATTTTCTCCAGATACTCGGCGCGGTAGGCCTCGCCGTTGGCGCTAAACGCGGCGGCGCGCGCGGCGTGGGCGTCGCACCAGCCGGCCAGGGCGGGAACCGGGCGGCGCGCCCCGTAAGCCCGCACCATGTGAAGCAGGTTGTGGCACACCGGCATGTGCGGGGCGGCCTGGACGAGCAGGTCCGTGAAGTCCTCCTCGGGGCGCGTCAGGAAGTTGCCCATGGCCCGGGCCGCCCGGTAGTTGGAGCCGGAGATGAGGTGTTCGAGCAGGGCCTTGCCGTCCAGGCGTTCGGGGGTCCAGGTCCCGTGCCAGGCCTCGGGCACGGACTCGTGGGGGAGATACTCGGCCCGGCCGGCCGACAGCGTCCGGACGATGGCTGTCACCAGGGCCGGCCAGAGGCTGCCGGCATGCTCCATGTCGCGGGCCATGGCCGGGCGGCCCGGGGTTGGCGCATCGGCGAGGCGCAGGAAAGGAAAATGGGCTTCCACCGGCAGGGCCGAGCGGACAAAAACGCCGCCCATGATCCGGTCGGCGTCCAGAAAGCTGACCCCGGGCAGGGCGTCGGCCCAGGCCGCGAACTGCCGGGCCGGGCCGTCCCAGAGGGCGTCCCAGCCATCGAGATAGGAATGGGGGGCGGGACCGAGGCCGGGATAGTGGCCCAGGCGGCCGATCACGAGGATGGGGACGCCTGGCAGGCGCTCCCGAAACAGCAGCAGCATGGCCGCGAAACGGTCGAGATACCCGGCCGGATTGGGCATGATGGCGTCGAAATGGCGCTCCATGGCCCGCTTGAGGCCGGGCTTGCGCTCCAGGGCGGTCGGGTCGAGGTAGAAACAGTACTTGGCTTTTTTGTGGAGCAGCAGCGGCCGGTTTTCATGGAAAAGATTGACCACCAGGGCTTCGGGCCGGGGCGTGGCCGGCGGCGGCGCGAACTGGTCGAGCAGTTCCCGGGTGTGCAGGTATTCCTCGACCTTGGCCGCAGCGATGAGCTCGGCCACGAGCGGCGGCACGGCCCCCGGCGAAGCGGTCAGGGTCAGGGGCGAGGCCAGGGAGGCGAACGAGACGTCCAGACCGGCGGCGGCGGCGGCCTCGGCGCAAAACTGCATCTGGCAGTTGCCGCGAAAAAGGATCATGCTCGGCCTCCGGTTTCCTCAACGTTTACGAAAATGCCTTGCTGGTTCGCCTCGTGCCGGGTCCCTGGATCAACACAAAATCATTTTATGAACAACACCTTAGGGTTTTCGCGCGGAGTCCGGGAAACAACCGTGGCGTTTCGAAGCCGCGCGCGACCGGCGTTCCGGCTTGTGATCGGCCTTCGACGCGACAGGAGAACCAAGCGGCCGAGGCGAAGCGGCGACGTCCGCGGTCGGCAGCGGCAAGGAGCTTGCAAACACGCCTGGGACGAAACAATATTGCCGGCAGCCTATGTACATCAAGACCTTTTCCATGCAGCCCTTCGCGGTCAACAGCCATCTCGCCTGGATCGACTCCGGCGAGGCCGTGGTGGTGGACTGCGGCGGCGAACCCGAGCGGATGCTCGACGAGATCACGGCCCGAAAGCTGCGCCTTGGCGCGGTGCTGCTTACCCATCTCCACCAGGACCACATCCTGGGCGTGGCCCGGCTCATCGAGGCGACGGGGGCCACCGCCCTGGCCCCGGCCGCCGACGCCGCCCTGGCCGGACAGCCCGGTTACGGCCTCAAGATGCCCATGCCGGACGTGCCGCTTTTTGCCTTCAAACCCGTCCCCCTGGGCCGGACGGCGTTTCTGGGCGAACCCTGTCTGGTCCTGCCCGTGCCCGGGCATACGCCGGGCCATGTGGTCTATTTTTTCCCCAAATCCTTGGCCGCTTTTACCGGCGACACGCTCTTTCGAGGGAGCGTGGGGCGCACGGACACCGATTACGGCGACGCCGACCTACTGTTGCGGTCCATCCGCGAGCGGCTGCTCGTGTTGCCCGAGGCCGTGGAGATCTTCCCCGGCCATGGACCCGCCTCCACCGTGGGCCGGGAAAAGGCCGAGAATCCCTTTTTCAAGCCCACGACGCCTTGACCTTCAGGCAGGGCAACCATCGTCGTCGCCGGATCGGCATCTCCGGGCTTTTCCTTTGCCGCGCGGCCGTGTACGCTCCCGCAAACACGGCTTGTCGCACCCGCGTCCCGATCGGGGCGACGCCCCAGGGGAAGGATCATGGCAGCCACCAACGGCTCGAACACGTTCCTGCTGTTTTCCGACGTCCACTTCAATCCCTTTGCCGACCCGTCCCTGGTCCCGGCCCTGGCCGCCGCCGACGCGTCCCAATGGAAGACCATCCTGGCCTCGTCGAGCCAGACCGGCTATCCGGCCTACGGCAGCGACAGCAACTACGTGCTTTTCGAATCCACCCTGGACGACATGGCCGCCCGGGCCGGCGACGTGGACCTCATCCTCTATCCCGGGGACATCCTGGGCCATAATTTCGGCGCGGACTACGTCGCCCTGACCGGCGATTCGAGCCAGGCCGGGTATGAGTCCTTTGTGCTCAAGACCGTGCAGTTTTTCGTCCAGGAAGTGGACAGCCGCTTCCCGTCGGCCACGGTGCTGGTGGCCGACGGCAACTGCGACACCGACGCCGTGCCGAACGGCATCGGGGCGCGGCCCGGCGACGCCTATCTCGCCAGTTCCGCACCGGTCATCGCCCAGGCGTTTTTCAACAACGACGCGGACCAGGCGGCCTTTACCGCCGGCTTCTCCCAGGCCGGGTACTACGCCCTGGAACCCGACGGCCCCACGGGGCTCAAATACGTCGTGCTCAACAGCAACCTGTGGATCAGCCAGTACGACGACCCCACGGCCGGGGCCATGGAAATGGCTTGGTTCGCCTCGGAGCTGGCCGATTCGGCCCGGGATTTCCAGAAAGTCTGGGTGCTGGGACATATCCCGCCCGGAGCCGAAGCGGGCGGCGTGGCTTCGACCTATGCCCTAACCGGCCAGATCAGCTACCAGGGCGGCATGGACGACACGTTCAACACCGCCTTCGTCTCCCTGGAGCTGGCCTATTCCTCCACCATCGCGGCCACGTTTGCCGGCCACACCCACTCCGACGACTTCCGGCTGCTGACCGCTGCGGATGGCTCGGACGCCTCGGAGCTGGTCCGCATCGCGCCGGGCATTTCGCTTTTTCTTGGCGGCAACCCCGGCTATCAACTCTACAGCTACGATGCCCAGACTTTTGCCCTGCAAGACGAGACCACCTATATTCTCAATGTCGGCGCGACCAAACCGGCCTGGAGCCTGGAGTACGATTACGCCTCGGCCTACGGCGTCAGCCTGGCCACGCCTCAGCAGTGGCAGGCGGCCTATCTCGCCGTGCTGGCCAATCCGGCCAGCCAGGCGACCTATCTGTCGGCGATCAACCAGAGCGCCGACAACCAGACCGCCGTCACCGCCGCCACCGCGCCGATCTACCTGATGACGCCGGGGCTGACGACGCCGGCCGGCTACAACGCCGTGGCCGCCGTCCTGGCCGGGTAGCCGGCCGCATTGCGGGCATAGGCCTGCGGCCCGCTGATCGGCCAGAACAACGGGCGGGCGCAAAAAAAAGCGCGGTTTTTTGCCGCGCTTTTTTCATAGTGGGGGGTCTGGGGGCCTCAGGCCCCCAGCCGCCGGGGCTCTCTTCTTCTCTTATACGCCGTAAATCGCTGCCGCTTTAGCCCGCAGGTGACGCACCAGGGGGGCGGCGGTGGGTTCCTGGCCGGTGGCGGCGGCGATAAGCGCCCGGGGGGGCTGTTGGCGGCCCTTGGCATGGATGTTCGTCTCAAGCCACTGGCGCAGGGGCGCGAAATCGCCGGCGGCCATGCGTTCGGCCAGGTCCGGGATGGTCCGGCCGGCGGCTTCGAACAGGCAGGCGGCGTAGATGTTGCCCAGGCTGTAAGTGGGGAAATAGCCGAACGCGCCGGTGGACCAGTGGACGTCCTGGAGGCAGCCCAGGGCGTTCGTGGGTGGGGTAAGGCCCAGGATGGTCTGGGATTTTTCGTTCCAGGCTCCGGGCAGGTCGGCCACGGCCAGATCGCCGCGTATAAGCGCCAGTTCGAGTTCGAAGCGCAGGATGATATGCAGATTGTAGGTGGTCTCGTCGGCGTCCACCCGGATGAGCCCGGGCCGCACCGCGCCCACGGCCTTGACCATGGCCTCGGGGGAGGTTCCCGCCAGCTGCGGGAAGCAGGCGGCGGCCATGGGCATGACATGTCGCCAGAAGGGCAGGCTGCGGGCTACCTGGTTTTCCCATAATCGGGACTGGGATTCGTGGACGGCGAACGAGGCCGGTTCGCCCATGGGCGTGCCGTAGTGGCCGTTGCCCACGTGCCCCAGGCTATAGAGGGCGTGGCCGGTCTCGTGGACGGCCCCGAAAAAGGCCTTGGTGAAATCGGCTTGGTCGAAGCGGGTGGTGATGCGGGCGTCGCCGGGGCCGATGAGCGTGGAGAAGGGATGGGCCGAGACGTCCAGGCGCGAGGCGGTCGGCGACAGGCCGATAAGCGCCGTCACTTGGCGCAGGAGCGTTTCCTGGGCGGCCGTGTCGTAGGGGCCGCCCGGCAGGTCGGCCGGGTCCGGGGCGTCCTGGATGCGGCCGAGGATGTCGACGGCGGCGTCGCGCAGTTCGGCCAGGACCGGGGCGATGGCGGCGGCCTTTTCGCCGGGCTCGTAGAGGTCGAGCAGGGCGTCGTAGGCTTCGGTCTGGTAGCCAAGGGCCTGGGCCTTTTCCCGGGACAGGTCGAGAAGCGTTTGGAGATGGGGGGCAAAGGCGCTGAAATCGTTGTCCTTACGGGCCAGTTCCCAGGCCCGCTGGCCGGTGCTGGCGGCCTGGGCCAGGGCCACGGCCAGGGCTTCGGGGATTTTCACGGCCTGGTCGTAGTCGCGGCGCAGTTCCCGGATGTTGGCCGCCTCGGGAGTGGCCGGATCGGCGGTCAGTTCCGAGCCTTCGCAGACCGCCAGCCACTGGCCCATGGCCGGATCGCAGGCCCGGCGGTGGAGGATGGCGGTCAGGGCTCCGATCTGGTTGGCCCGGCCGGCGTGGGCGTCGGCCGGCAGCATGACCTGCTGGTCCCAGCCCAGCAGGCTTAAGGTCGCGATGATGTCGGCCGAGGCCCGGCTGTGGGCCATAAGGGCGTCGTAGGCTTGGCGGGAAGTCATTTCTTGACGCTCCTGGCCGGGGCCTTGGCTCCGGCGGCTTTGCGGGCGGCGATCATGCGTTCGTAGAGGGGCTGGTAGAAAAAGCTCACGTCGCCTTCGTTGAGGTCGCGGTGGTAGGCGCAGTAGATGTTGACCTCGCCGAGCTGCCAGGCGTGGTAGAACTTGTCGCGGTTCTCCTGGGTCGGCGGGCCGTAGGCGCGGGTCAGGCCGGCCAGGGCTTTTTCATAGGCGGCCTGGCCGTCGAAATTGATCCAGACATGGTAGAACTGGTCCTTGAAGAATTCGTAATAGGCGTCGCGGATGGGCGCGCCGAGGATGTCCTTGGGGCCTTGGGGCCAGAGGTAGGTGGCGGTGGCGGACTCGGCCGAGGTCTCGTACTGGGCCATGCCCGGCTGGGAGGCGGCGTGAGCGCCCCAGGCCATGCCGCCAAAGCCGGTCGGCGCGCCGGGGGCCGTGCTGTCCAGGGCTGGAGGCGTTGCTGTCGCGGGTGCGGCGATGGGTTGCGTCGGCGCGGCAGGCGACTGCGGAGCGCTAGGCACGGCCGGTTTGGGCGGCTGGGCGCCTGGCGCGGCCGGCGGCGTCGCGGGTTTGGCCGCCTGGGCGCTGGCGTTGGCCGGTTTCTTGGCCGGCTGGTTGATGGGCGTCCCGCCATTGACGGGCTTTTCGGCTTGTTTCGTGGCGTTGCGGGCGGCCGGGGAACAAGCGGCGAGAGAGACGACGAGCAGGATCGCGGCAAGGCGCGGGAAAAAGGGCATGCGGCACTCCGGACGAGACGGTCGATACGCTCGGCAATGTAGCCAAAGCGCCGGGGAAAGGAAAGGGACGCGGCGTTTATTGTTGGGGCGGCGGCGCGAAGCCGTATCGTCCCAGCGTCGCCAGCCCTTCGGGCGAGGCGAGATAGCCGATGAAGGCGGCGGCCAGTTTGGGATCGGCCGCCTTGGCGGCCACGGCGGCCACGTAGGTGACGGGCGAGGGCAGGGGGACGGTGGCGGCCACGGCCACGGCCTTGCCGGCGGAGGCGGCGTCGGTGGCGTAGACGAAGCCGGCGTCGATCTCGCCCTTGGCCAGGGCGGCCAGGACATGGCGCACCGAAGGGTAGTAGACCAGCTTGGAGGTCAGGGCGAACCACAGGGCCCTTTGCTGCAAGGCCCGCTTGGCGTAGCGCCCGGCCGGCACGGATTCGGGGTTGCCGACGCCGACGCGGCGCACGCCGCCGCGAGAGAGGCTGTCGAGGTTGTCCACCTTGGCCGGGTTGCCGGCCGGCACGGCCAGCACCAGCTCGTTTAAGGCCACCACCTTTCGCGTCGCCCCGTCGATCCGGCGGCGGTCCAGGGCCAGGGTCATGGTTTCGGGGTCGGCGCTGACGAACACGTCGCAGGCTGCGCCAGTGCCCAGGCGTTCCAGGAGCGCGCCCGAGGCGGCGAACTCCAAAGCGACCGTGTCGCCGGGATGGACGGCTTCGAAGCCGGTTTTGATGTCGGCCAGGGCGTTGGTCAGGCTGGCGGCGGCGAAGACGTCGAGGGAGCCGGCCGAGGCCGGGAGACTGGCGGCCAGAACGAGAACGAGGGCGGCGAGCAGGCGTTTCATGCGGGAACCCCGATGGTGCGTTTGGCCCAGCATAGCCCAAGGCGTTTCCAAACGAAAGGGCCGGCCGGGTGAGGTTCCCGGCCGGCCCGATCAGTTCAGGCAAAAAGCCTGGGTTCTAGTACCAGTATTTGAGGCCCAGGGCCACCTTCCACGCGTCTTGCACGTTGCCGGTGAAGTCGCGGGACTTGGTGTTCCAGACGCTGCCCTTGGGGTTGCCGTAATGGGCCCAGCCGGTTTCCATGACCAGGGCCAGGCTCTTGTCGTAGATCCAGTACTTGGAATCAATGTTGACGCCGAGCAGGTACTCGCCGATGGCCAGATCCTTGCCCATGGTCAGGTACTTGCCGTTGCCGCCGGAAGCGGTGACGGCCTTGCGCAGGCCGGCCGCGGAGTTGGTGCCCCAGGCGGCGGCGAAGGTCACGACGTGGCTGAGTTTTTCGATAAACGAGACGTTGTCCAGGGAGGCGGACAGACCCCAGGAGCCGAGAGGATTGGCCAGCATGGTGTCGTTGGTGAATTCCTGGCCGCTCTGGTACAGGAACGAGCCGCCCATGCCCCAGTAGTTGGTGATGGTGGGAATGCGTTCGGAGCCGTTGCGGATGCTCGAATCCTCGCCCGAGCTCCACCAGCCGCCGACCATGGGGGTCATGAAGGACAGCCCCGTGTACTTGACGCCGCCGTCGATGAACCAGCCCCGGCGCTGGTTGCGGTTGCGGTCGTTCATGCCGCCTTCGCCGTAGATCACGTCGCCGAAGAAGCGCACGGGATCAAGGGCGTCGACCTCGACCATGGAACCGGCCCACCAGTAGCCGCTCTGGTTCTGGTTGAAGCCGGTGGGGGACAGGAAGTAGCCGCCGGAAACCAGGCCGTTTTTGATGGAATCGACGGTGAGGCTGGACTTGCCGGCCACGCTGACCAGGGCCCAAGGCGTGGCCTTGAAGCCCTCCAGGGTGATGGGCAGGGTCAGGAAGTAGGCGTCGAGCTCGTCGGTGACCTGGGTGGTGGTGGTGTCGTAAGTGCGGTTGGCGTCGATGAGCCGGGCGAAACCGAGGTTGGCCGAGAGCGTGTCCTTGATCAGCGGCGCCTTGATGGTCAGGGCGGCGAAGGTCTTGTTGTTGTTCTTGGAGGCCAGGATCGGCGAATCGTAGAAAATCGAGGCATGGGGCAGGGAGATGGGCTGCAGGCCGGCCGTCACCTGGACGTCGGTGTCGGGCACCTTGAACTGGAGATAGGCTTCCCAGACGGTGATGGACACTTCCGGGTTGGCGGCGGTGAAGGTGCCGGTACCCCAGGTCTGGTCGCCGACCATGGTGGCCAGGCGGAACTTCACGGCCTCGCTGGCCACGAAGTCGGCGCGCAGGCGGAAACGTTCCCAGATTTCAAAGGTGTCTTCGGTCTTGGTGCCGGTGGCGTTCCAGGAGGTCCAGTTGCGGTTCTCGAAGAACATGCCGTAGACACGGGCGTCGCCGGCCATTTTGACTTCCGTGGCCGCGTTGGCTCTGACCGCGCCCATGGCGAGTAGGCAGCAGACCAGGCAGAGCAGAATCTTTCGCATCGATGCTTCTCCGTTGCTTGATGGGGTTTTCTCCGAAAAGGGCCTGGGGACAACAGCTGTAAACGTTACGGTTCTGAAATTGACAGGACAACGAATCCGTGGTTAGGTAAAACAAGCCGAGATGTCGGCTTTGTCTTTTTTTATAAAGAGCCGCCCTGGCGGACCGGGGGGCGAAAATACTCGTAAGGTGGAGAATTGCATGGAGATGAAGATCAATTTGCCCGAAGCGGAGATGCCGACGCAGTGGTACAATGCCCTGCCTGACCTGCCTACGCCCCTGGCCCCGCCCCTGGATCCCCAGACCAAGGAGCCCGTGACCCCGGAGCAACTGGAAGTCATCTTTCCCAAGGCCGTCATCGAGCAGGAAATGTCGCCGCAGCGTTGGCTGCCCATTCCTCAGCCGGTCCTGGACGTCTACCGCCTCTACCGTCCCACGCCCCTGGTTCGGGCCAAGCGCCTGGAAGAGGCCCTTGGGGTCAAATGCAAGATCTACTATAAAAACGAGTCCGTCTCGCCGGCCGGTTCCCACAAGCCCAACACCGCCATTCCCCAGGCCTTCTACAACAAGGCCGAGGGCGTGCGTCGGCTGGCCACCGAAACCGGAGCCGGGCAGTGGGGCACGGCATTGTCTTTTGCCTGCTCCATGCTGGACATGGAATGCACGGTCTATATGGTGAAGGTGAGCTACGACCAAAAACCGTATCGGCGTATCCTCATCAACGCCTACGGCGGCGAAGTCTTTGCCTCGCCCTCCAACCGCACCCAGACCGGCCGGGCCATGCTCGAAAGCGACCCCGACTGCACCGGCTCGCTGGGGCTGGCCATCTCCGAGGCCGTGGAAGACGCCGCCACCCATGCCGACACCAAGTACGCCCTGGGCAGCGTGCTCAACCACGTGCTGCACCATCAGACCATCATCGGCCTGGAGGTCGAGAAGCAGCTGGCCATGGTCGGTGACAAGCCGGATTACCTGGTTGGCTGCGTGGGCGGCGGCAGCAACTTCGCCGGCCTTGTCCTGCCGTTTTTGCCGCGAAAGCTTGCCGGCGAGACCATCCGGTTCATCGCCGTGGAGCCCCAAGCCTGCCCGACCCTGACTAAGGGCCAGTTCCGTTACGACTACGGCGACGTGGCCAAGCTCACGCCGCTGCTGAAAATGCACACCCTCGGCCATGCCTTCATGCCGGCCCCCATCCATGCCGGCGGGCTGCGCTACCACGGCGACGCGCCCATCGTGTGCAACCTGGCCGCCGAGGGCCTGGTGGACGCCCAGGCCTACTACCAGACCGAGTGCTTCGAGGCGGCGAAACTTTTCCTGCGCACCGAGGGCTTCCTGCCCGCGCCGGAAACCTCCCATGCCATCAAGGGCGCCATCGAGACCGCCAAGAAGGCCAAGCCCGGCGAGTCGGTGGTGTTCCTCTATTCCGGCCATGGCCTCCTCGATCTGGCGTCCTACGACGCCTTTTTCCAGGGCAAGCTTTCCGACTTCGCCTATCCCGAGGAGCATATCGCCGAGGCCCTCAAGGCCTGCCCGGACGTCGGGTAAGACGATTCCCGCCGCCGCCAGGACGGCGGCGGGGCCAAACAAGACACGGCTGCCCGCCGGACCTTGGTCCGGCGGGTTTTTTCATGGCTTTACGGGATGTTGATGATGACGCTGAAGGCCTTGAAGGAAAACCACACGCTGTCGCCTTCCTTGATGTCCAGGCTTTCCACGGACTCGGCGGTAATGAGCGCGCACATGGGCGTACCGTCGAGGAGTTCGCCCATGATCTCCACGGCCACGCCGTCGCCCCGGATGCCCGTGACCTTGCCGGCGAAGCAGTTGCGGGCGCTGGTCTTGGCCTTGTTCTCGTCCTTGGCCAAAAGCACCCACGGGGCCTTGACCAAGGCCGTGACCGGCTCGGCCTCGGACAGGCCCAGGCGGTCGAAGCTCTCGTTGGTGATGACCGCCACGATCTCCTGATTGGTGGTGGTGGTCATGGAAATTTCCGTGAAAAGCGGGCTTTTGCGCACGCTCGAAACGGCTCCGAAAAACGTGTTGCGGGCGCTTGTCTTCATGCGGGTCTCCTTGGCGACGCATCGGCTGACGATGCGTTGGCAGTCGGCGTCGGAAAACGAACAGTAGATGGAGGTCAAGACCACGCTGGAATGGCCGAGCATCATCTGCACCACGGGCAGGGGGACGCCGCTTCGCAGCAGTTCCACGGCCCGGGAATGACGCAACGCCGTGGGGCTCACCCGTCCCGGCGGCAGTCCGGCCCGCTTGGCCTGCTCGTAGAGCTTGCGGCGCACGAACCCGGGGTCGAGGCGGAACAGTTCCCCGCGCAGCGCCCGGTTGATGGGGGCCGAAGCGAAACGCTCCACGTCGTCCAGGAAATCGCGCGGCATGACGACCTTGCGGGCGGCCTCGCCGTCGTGGTTGGCGGGAAACCGCACCGTGCACTTGGTGCGGTCGATGTCCGTGCGTTCGTTGACCGCCAGCACCTCGCCGAGCTTGGCTCCGCTTAAGCGCAGCATGGCGTAGACCAGGCGCATGCGCTCCCGGGCGCGGCGGATGGAGGGCGTGCGGGCGGCGTCGCGCCAGACGACGAAGGCCTTGGTCAGGCGATCGAGTTCGTCGGCGTCGAGGTAGCGGATGCCGGAGGGCACGCTGAACAGGGCGGCCTGGCAGGCGGCGGTCCCGCGCGGCGTATGCCGGGTCGGGGCGTCGAGATCCTTGCGGGCCAGGGTCGCGCCGGCATGATCGCACAGACGCCGCAGTGTGGGGACGTCCAGGCGATTGACGAGATCGAATATGGTTTCTTCAGCAGTGGTCATGGTTGCATTGTGTAACGAAGCAGCTATGCATTGTAAAGCATATGAGCTTTCTATCACGAATAATACCATGCACGTGTCAGTCTTCTCCTTGTTTTCGCATTAACTGTCACTGGTTTGCTATTTTACGTGTCGCTGCTTTGCGCTGTGTCACGCGAAATAGAAAAGTCATGACGCTTCACTTTGTCGAAAAATACGGTATGCCGCAGGGGTGAATAGGTCCGAGACCCTCGGAGCGAGGGCCGGGAAGTCCCAAAGGAGGCGTCATGGCGACGTTTGTCTGCATCCACGGAGCATTCCAGGGCGGCTGGGTCTGGCGGGAGGTCGCCAAGGCCCTGGCCGCCCTGGGACACGAGGCCTTGGCCCCGACGTTGTCGGGCTGCGGCCATCTGGCCCACGACCAGGGGCCGGGCCTGGGCTTGGCCGCCTATATCCGCGACGTCGAACAGTATTTCGAGCTTGAGGACCTTGAAGAGGCCATCCTCGTCGGCCACAGCTACTCCGGCCTCGTCTGCGCCGGGGCCTTGGCCGGGATCGCGCCGCGTCTGGCCGGGCTTATCTACGTCGACGCGCTGTTGCCCAAGCCCGGCGACAGTTTCGCCGGCATGGCCGGGGAACCGTTTCGGGCCATGCTGGACGCCCGGTTGCGCGACGGCTGGAAAGTGATGCCCTGGGAAGCGCCCATGTTCGGCGTGGCCGGCGACGCCCGGGAGTCCTGGTTCCTGTCGCGGTTGTTCCCGTTTCCCCTGGCCGGGTTCACCGACCCCACGCCCAGCGCGCCGCCGGCCTGGCCGGCCAAGCGCCACTATGTGCGCTGCGCCGCCAACCCCAATCCCATGCTGGCCGCCAACGCGGCCCGGGCCGAAGCGGCCGGGTTCGCCATGCAGGCCATCGACGCCGGCCACTGCCCCCAGATCACGGCCCCGGTGGAGCTGGCCCGGGTGCTGGCCGGGATCGCCGAGGCCATTGTCGCGGCCTGACGGCGCGCGCCTGGAAAAGCGAGGTTGATGGTGTCGCCGGCAGGGGAGCCCGATGGTGTTTTCGAGGACGGGACGCCAGGCATGTTGCACGCCAGGGTCGTCAAACGGCTGCCGCACTTCACCCTTGAGGCGGAAATCCGCTGCCCGGCCGGGGCCGTCACGGTCCTGACCGGGCCTTCGGGATCGGGCAAGAGCACCTTGCTGCGTCTCTTGGCCGGCCTTGACGACCCGGACGAGGGCGTCATCGGCCTTGGCGACGCCGTCTGGCGCGACACGGCGGCCGGGGTGCGGCTGCCGGCCCGGCGACGCGACATTGGCCTGGTCTTTCAGGATTATTCGCTCTTTCCCCACATGACGTTGGCCCGAAACGTGGCCTATGCCGCCGTGGACGCCGGCTACGCCGACGAGCTGTTGGCACTGTTCGGCATCCGCCACCTGGCCGGAGCCAAGCCGGCGGCCATGTCCGGCGGCGAACGCCAGCGTGGGGCCATCTGCCAGGCCCTGGCCCGCCGGCCCCGGGCGCTGCTCCTCGACGAACCGTTTTCGGCCCTGGACGCGGCCACTCGCCTGGCCCTTCGCGCCCAACTCCTGGAGGTGCGGGATCGCTTCGGCATCCCCATCGTCCACGTCACCCACGACCTGGCCGAGGCGGCCCAGCTCGGCGACGTCATCCTGTCGATCAATGGCGGCCGTTTGGACCCGGACTGGTTCGACCGCCAGCTCGACGTCCACCTGCGCGAGCAGGGGGCGCTGCTCGCCCGGCGCGGCATCGACTGGGCCGGCGGCGGCCCGGAGCCGGGCGGCCAGGATGCCGACGGGCCGACGGCCTGTCGCGGCCGAGAGCGCCCGGCCCGCCGGCCGTCGGCGCTGCCGGCTGGGTTTGCGGGAGCGCCCAAGGCCCGGGCGTCGTCCCCGCCGGAAGACCATGCTGTTTGATGTTGTGATAATGCGGCCCAGGCCGCGTCAAACTGTAAGGAGCAACGAATGATGCGACGGATTGCCTGCCTTTGCGCGGTGCTGGCCGCGATGCTGTGCCTGGCCGTTTCGGCCTTGGCCGAAAACCTCACCCTGGCCGCCGGAGCCGGCTACAAAAAGCCGGTCACCGCCCTGGCCAAGGCCTTCGAGGCGGCCGGGGGCGTCAAGACCGACCTCATCTTCGGCAACATGGGCCAGATCATCACCCAGGCCAAGGGCAGCGGAGCCATCGACATTCTGGTGGGCGAGAAGAATTTCCTGGACAAGGCCGGTCTGGTCTTCTCCGGTTCGGTTCCCCTGGGACACGGCGTGCTGGTGGTGGCCTGGCCCAAGGGCAAGACCCTGGCCGCCCCGGGCGACGTGGCCAAGCCCGAAGTCAAGCGGCTGGCCATGCCCGATCCGGCCAAGGCCATCTACGGCAAGGCCGCTGCGGAATATTTGAAGAAAGCCGGTCTGGAGAAGGCTGTTGCCGACAAGCTGCTGGTGGTGGGCACCGTTCCTCAGGTGACGGCCTACATCCAAAGCGGCGAGGTGGATGCCGGATTCGTCAACCGGACCGACGTCATGGACCTCGGCGAGGCCATCGGCGGCTACCTGGAAATCGATCCCGCCCTTTACGCGCCCATCGAACTGGCCGCGTTGCCGTTGGCCGATTCCAAGAATGCCGAAGCCATCAAGGCCTTCGCCGCCTTCCTGGCAACCCCCCAAGCCCGGGAAATCCTCAAGAAGCACGGTTTGTAATGCCTCGTTTCGCGGCAAGCCCTCGGGCTGTCCGATTCCTGGCGGCGGCGCGGGCAAGACCAGCCCGCGCCGTCCGCCGCCGCAAGGACCGGGCATGATCCCGGCGACGCTCGCGGCCACGGCCGCCGACCCGGACGTTTTGTTTTCCATCCAGCTCACGCTTCGGGTCATGGCCGTGGCCATCCCCCTTTTATTCGTCTTTGGCGTGCCCCTGGGCTATCTGCTCGGCCGGGGCCGGGGCCGTCTGGTGGCTGTCCTGGACTTGACGGTGTCGTTGCCCCTGGTGTTGCCGCCCATGGCCGTGGGCTTTTTTCTCCTGCTGCTGCTTGGCCGAAACGGGCTGCTTGGCGGGCCGTTGGGCAAATTCGCCGGCATTGAGATCATCTTCGGCTTCCCGGGGTTGGTGGTGGCGGCGGTGGTATCGGGGTTGCCGCTCATGGTGCGGCCGGTGCAAGCGGCGGTGCGGGGCGATCTCACGCGGTTCGTGGAACTCTCAGCCGTGCTCGGCAAATCCTCGACCGAGACTTTCGTGCGGGTGGTCCTGCCCCATTGCCGCCGCAGCGTGGCCGCCGGCATGTTCCTGGCCGTGGGGAGGGCCCTTGGCGAGGTAGGGGTGAGCCTGCTGCTTGGCGGCGACATCATCGGCCGCACCAACACGGTGTCGCTGGAGATCTACAACGCCGTCTTTTCCGGCCAGTACGACCGGGCCGGCTATCTGGCCGGCCTGCTCTGCCTGGTCTCCCTGGCCCTGACCTGGCTGCTCAAATGGACCGGCCGGGGGTAGGGCTGCGGCCACGAAAAGCGTGCATGGCCCTTCGCGGTCAGCATTCTCATATCCTTCATTTCCTGAAATATGCTGTCGTCCTTTTCAAGGGGCGCGACACGGGAGCCCCCCTGCCGCATTTCTGCCTTTTCATTGTCGATGCGCCGTCGTTGCCAGCCACGTTCGGCGGTGGCCGCCAGGGCAGGCCGCTGGTTTCCGTGCCTGCTCGCCGCCGGTTTGATGTGGCGATACGGGGATGTCAGAGCTTGACAATCATTCTCATTGTCGTTACCTCTCGGACAACAAGGAGACAGGCATGGCCCCGTATGGAGCGCTTTCCACTTTTCCGCCCGGCAGCCGCGTGCGCGTCGAGACGTTGTGCGATTGTCCCCGGGCGCGGGGAAGGTTGTGCGCCATGGGCATCACGCCTGGCACGGTGGTGGAGATCACTTCCTGCTGCGGCGGACCGGTCTGTCTGCGGGCCAGGGGCACGTGCCTGACGTTGGGCCACGGCTTGGCCGAAAAGGTGTACGGCCGTCTGGACGCCGTCGCCACGGTCTGAAAGGCCGGGAGAACGGCAGCACATGGAACAGGAAACGATCATCGGCATGCGCCAGTTGCAAGTGGGCCAGAAGGCCCGCATCGTCAGCGTGGGCGCTTCGGGGGAAATGGGACGCCGCATTCGCGACATGGGGCTGGTGCCCGGCACGGAAGTCGCCGTCATCGGCCGCGCGCCCCTGCGCGACCCGGTGGCTATTCGCCTCAAGGCCTTCACCCTGACCCTGCGCAACAGCGAGGCCGACCACATCACCGTGTCGCCGCTGTAGCGGTTTTCGAGATGCGCCTGGGTCATTGTTGGGTCGCCCGTGGGCGGCCTTTTTTTGTTTTCGGACGGGGCAGGCCGCAGCATCTTGCCTGCGGGAAGATGTCGGGGTATGGCCTGCCGAACGGGGACAGAGCCCGGGAAAGGCCGCATCCCCCGGGAGGAAACCATGGCGGATCAAGATCTTGCCGGGAAGGCTGGGGAACATTTCGCCGCCGGCTGCAACTGCGCCCAGGCGGTGTTGCGCTGCTTTGCCGAGCCGTATGGTCTTGACGCCGGCACGGCCTTGCGCCTGGCCACGGGGTTTGGCGTGGGCATGGGGCGCGGCGGGGCCTGCGGCGCGGTTTCGGGCGCGGTGATGGTGTTGGGCTTGGCCGGGGGCGGCGGCGGACCGGGCGGCGCGGCGGCCAAGGCCGCCACCTATGCCCGGGCTCGGGAATTTTACGACCGTTTTCTGGAACGCCATGGGTCGCTTGTCTGCCGCGACCTCATGGAGCTTGATCCCTCCACCCCCGACGGGCTGGAGCAAGCCCGTCGTGAAGGGCGTTTTACCGCCCGGTGCGGCCGCTTTGTGGACGACGCCGTCGCCATTGTCGCGAGCATGATCGAGAGCCTGCCGCCGCGCGCCTGACGTTCAGGCCTTTATCCTTCGCGGAAAAAGTCGCTGGACAGGGAAAACACAAGCCCCCGCGCTGCCTTGGCAGCGGGG
>ALAO01000098.1 GCA_000307955.1 Solidesulfovibrio magneticus str. Maddingley MBC34
GAAATTTCAGACAGGAAGCCGGTCCGCAAGGGCCGGCTTCCTCCGTTTTGGTCCATGTCCCCGGACGTAATGGTCATGGTGATCGAGCGCCTGCGCGAAACACGAAGCGCTTCCTTCGTGAGTTATTCAACAAATGCGGGAGTAGCTTTTGATGGTTTCCTGCGGCGTACGCGTTGACACCCCCCGCCGGCTTGGGTAGCCCCTCCCGAAACGTCGCTCTCGCCAACAGCCCACGACACCACCGCCACAGGCCAAGCACCCCATGATCGTCACCCGATTCGCGCCAAGCCCCACCGGACTGCTGCACCTGGGCCACGCCTATTCGGCCCTGGCCGCCTATAAAGCGGCCCGGGAGGCCGGCGGGCGGTTCTTGCTGCGCATCGAGGACATCGATCCAGGGCGCTGCAAGCCGGAATTCGCCCCGGCCCTGATGGACGATCTCCGCTGGTTGGGTCTGACCTGGGAGGAACCGGTGCGTTTCCAGTCCAAGCACATGGCGGACTACACGGCGGCCCTGGACCGGTTGCAGGCCATGGGCCTCGTCTATCCCTGCTATTGCACCCGAAGCGAAATCCAGGCCCTGGCCGCGCCCCAGGAAAACGACGTGGAAGGGCCGGTCTATCCGGGTACCTGCCGCGATCTCGCCGAATCCGCGCGCGCGGCCCTGGCCGATAACCGCCCCTGCGTCTGGCGGCTCGACATGGGGCGAGCCATCGCCCAGACCGGCGAACTCGTCTGGCACGACGACGGACGCGGGCAAGTCCGGGCCGACCCGGCGCGCTTTGGCGACGTGGTCCTGGCCCGCAAGGACGTGCCCACGAGCTACCATTTGAGCGTTGTCGTCGACGACGCCCTGCAAGGCGTCACCCTCGTCACCCGCGGCGAGGATCTGTTTGCGGCCACCGACGTCCACCGCCTGCTCCAGGCGCTGCTCGGCCTGCCCACGCCCCGATACCGCCACCACCCGCTTATGCGCGACGCCTCCGGCCGCCGCTACGCCAAGCGCGACAAGGCCCTCACCCTGCGCGCCCTGCGCCAGGCCGGCAAAACGCCCCAGGACGTGCGGAGCATGGTCGGCTTCGACCCGCTCCCCGGTTGACCCGGCAACCCGCCAGCACGCCGGTCGCCTTGCCAATGTCTATTCGAGATCATGAACACCATGGGGGAGCAGCATGGACAGCGATTTGACCCAAGACTATTGATGCATTTCCTCAACATACGAGAGTATACAAATCATTCACCAGCGATTTGCTCATGAACAAGTCGCCCGGACACGACTTGGCGCGAACAACAGACATTGACCACCACATTAATCTTTCAACCCAATCAAAATCCTCATAAAAAAACGAACCAACAACTCACGCCAGTCCATCCATTGACAATAGCGCGCACGGCAAGCATATCCTTGAGACTACGCAACGTTTAGGCAGTCATCTTCCATACCGCTCGGACCGAAGCCATCCCGGCTGGTGGTCTCGGCCTGCCCTGTGAGAGTTTGCATGCGATACGTAGCCCTTGCCCTGCTCATCGCCTTGATGCCGCTATCCGGATTGGCCCTGGCCGCAAACGAGCTTGGTTATGTCGTGCGCACCGGCGACAATCGAGCCGAAACCAACAGCATAAACGGCTGGACCTACGCCACCCTCTCCGGCACGGCCTACACCCGCGTCAGCGACCCCACATTCCAGGCCTTGTCCTATGATTCCAGCGGACGGGTAGCCTCCTATGTCATTGCCGGAGAAACCCGCTACGTCTATTACGGTGACGACGCATCAAGCCAGATTCGGGAGAAGGCCGCTTCCGTGGCCCTGCAACAGGCCGGCAACGGCCTCAACCTGCTGGCCAGCCAGCGGGCCCTCGACCGCACCATCTTTGACCGGCTTTTCGCCACGCTCATCGCCACCCGCCTGGGGGCCAAGGGGCTTTCCGCCGGCGACGACATGCCCGCCTCCATGGCGGTCTGGGCCGACGGCTCCTACACCATGCAGGGCAGCAGCCAGACCGGCTCCCAGCACGCCTCCAACCAGTACATTGCCCTGGCCGGCATGGACTACACCATGTCCGACCGAGTGACCCTGGGCTTTGGCGCGGGCTTCAACCAGAACTTCACCGGCTACCACGCCGGCAAAGCCTCCAGCCAGCGTGACGACTATTTCATCTTCAATCCCTATGCCGGGTTCACCCTCTGGGACAGGCTGTGCCTGGGCCTGCAAGCCGGTCTCAAGTACGGCCGCACCACGCTTTCGGGCAACGAATCCGGCGACTACCAGTCCCTGACCACCTCGGCCGGCGGTTTTCTGACCTATGCCTTCATCCGCGACCGGCTCATGTTCACCCCGGTGGTCGGCTACAGTTATTCGTACCGCAATCCTTACGCCGACGGCGTGGAAGCCACGGCCGTGGGCATGGCCAAGGCCGGCGGCCGGCTCACCTACCAGTTCGAGAAGGTGCTTCCCTACATCGACCTGGCCTACAACTACGACACCGTGGGCCAGATCGGCGGCCAACGCAGCGACATGCTCGCCACCGTCGGCCTGGACTTCATGCCGACCAACGCCTTCAGCATCAGCTTGTTCGCCGCCAACACCTTTTTCCGGGACAAGGAATACTGCACCACCTTCGATCTGAATCTGCGATACACGTTCTGACGGCGCGCCGGCCGCGACAACAGGCGGCCAAGGAGGTTCCATGTCCCGGTCTGCTTGCCACGGCATCGCTTTCCTCGCCATGCTCTGCGTCGTCCTGCTTCTGGCCTTGTGCCTGACCAGCGCGGCCCAGGCTGCCAAGGACGCCGAGCCGGCCGGCGTCGTCTCCGCCATCGAGGACACGGTCCAGGCCCTCGCCGCCGACGGCACAAGCCGCGACCTCGCCCTGGAATCCCCGGTGTTCGTCGGCGACGCCATCGTCACCAGCCCCACCGGCGCGGCCCGCATCAGCCTGCAGGATGGCACGGTTCTGACCTTGCAGGCGGAGTCACGCCTGGAAATCAAGGATTTCGCCTACAAGGGCCAGTCCAACGACGCCATGCGGATGGCCGTCTCCTTCGTATTCGGCATATGCAGGCTCTTAAGCGGCCAGATCGTCAAGAAAAACCCCGACCGATACGTGGTAGACTCCCCCTATGCCACCATCGGCATACGCGGCACCGAGATCGGCACGCGCATCCGGGGCAATGCCCAGCTCGTGGCCCTGCTCTCCGGCACGCCCATCAGCGTCACGGGCAAGGACGGCCAGTCCCAGACCATCCCCCTGCCGGACTACGGCGTGGACCTGGGCCCCGGGAAGGTTCCTTCGGCTCCGCGCCCGCTGACCGAAGAGGAAAAAATGCTTTTCACCCGCCTCGTCTTTCGCCGCCAAATGGACAGCATGCGGCTGCAAATGCTGCTGCAGTCCAGCCGGCCGGTCATGCGGCCGGGGCGGTTTTAGCCCAGGCGGTAAAGCCGCTGCCCGTCCTGTCCAGTCCCAAGACGCGTCACACGGGGCCGACTCCAGCGGAGTCGGCCCCGTGCTTGTAAAGACGACAGGACTGGCGTGATCGCCCGGTGGTCGCCTACCGGCGTTGGTTGCGAAATCCCCCGCGCGTTCTTCGCCAATGGCGGTCGCTATCGATTACGACGGACGGCCGCCGAGGCATGGTTCCGACGCCCACGACCAAGCCGGACGATCGTTCAGGGAGAAGGCCGTCCGGGGCCGTCCGCCGCAACGCCGGGCCAGGCCTCAGCCAAGCCGTGATGGTGATCCGCGCCCTCCAGGACCAGGCAACGCGCCCGGGAGGCGTCGCCCAGCCTGGACAAAAACCGCCGGCACAGCCAGGACGGCGTATTGGCGTCGCTTGAACCACTGATGTGTATTTGCGGAATATGGGCCACGGCGGGGGCGACGTCGGCCGGATTGTGCCATTGCGGCGGCAGGGTCAGGCCATGCAGCCCGGCCCAGGCCGCGAGATCGAGATTGGCGGCCACGGTGACCAGTTCGACCACGTCCGTGCGCTCGGCGGCCAGCAGCACGGCCAGGGAACCGCCGCCGGAATAGCCGATCAGCCGCAGGCTGTCCGCTCTGTAAGCGGCCTTGGCGGCGTCCAGGGCCGCGTTGAGGCAGGCCACGGTTCCGGGTGCGTAGCGCTGCGTGGTCCACAGCGCCGGATCGAGGCCGGCCAGGACTTCCGGGGAAAGGTATTGCCCGGGCCGGGCCAGATAAAGCGCCTTGCCGCCGGGATCGCGGGCGGCCAGACGCAGACCGGTCGGATCGGCCGGGGTCGGATCGTCCGAGGGCCTGCTCCGGTCGCGGTAGGCCTGGCCGTCGCCTTCGAGGTAGACGGCAAGGGTCCCGCCCGGGCCGCTTCGGCCGTAGGCAACAAGGGGCGCGGGACAGGCTGGGCTGGTCTCCAGGACGACCGGCGTCAAAGCGCCCGAGGCGGCGATGGCGGTCGCCAGATCGCGCCGCGCCGCGCTGCCGGCCCTCCCCGCGCAGCCGCCGGCAAACACAGCCAGAAGCAAACAGACGGCGGCCAGCAGGCACGCCCCGGAGCGGCCCGGACGCGCTACGGCGAGGCCGTGACGGGCTATGGCGGGATGACGGACGGCGGCCATGGGGATTCTCCCGGGACGAGGCTTGAGCTTGCGCCAGCGTCCGGACGATGATGGCCCGAATCGCCTCCCGAGACAATGCGGCCGGCCGACCGTCAGGAGACGCGGTAAGCGGCCAGGCGGGCGGCGTCCGGCGGTTTGCGGCCGTCGAATTGCCGGCAAGCCGCGAAGTAGCGCAGATCGGCGGCCCAGACGGCCAGGTCGCGCAGGCCAGTCCCCAGCAGATTGCGCCAGCCGGGCAGCCCGGCGGCCAGATCGCCGAGGGGCCCCAGCAGTTCGGTGGGGTCGCGGAAACACTCCCAATCGCAGGCCCGGCAAAAGGCCTGCCCATCCAAGCGCTCCCGGCCAAGCTGCCAAAACGGTCCCAGGTTTTCGCGTCCCCGGTAGCCGCAGGGGAAGCAGTCGCCATGGCGGTCTACGTAAAAAAAGCTCACCCCGCCAAGGCAGGGACGATCGGCCTTGGCCGCGCCCTCGTAGCGCCGGATCAGGGCGGCCACGGCCGAGCGGGGGGTAAAAATACGCAAATCCCCCCGGTGGCGGGCCACGGCCTCGTCAAGGGCGGCAAACAGCGCCCGCTTTTCCCAATCGACAAAGCTGACCCGCCTGTCGCTGGCCGTGGCGGCGTAGGCGGCAAAAGCCCCCTTGGCCGCGTCGTCGTCACTCATGGGGTAGCAACAATTGGCCATGGTGAACCCCAGGCCGGCGGCGGTGGTGAAAAACTGAGACAGTCCTTGGCTGGCCAGCGCCTGAAAGCCGACCGCGTCGTCCGCCTCAAGGGGCTTTTTGCCGGTCATGAGGCGGGTCAGGGCCAGATTGGCCGTGGGATACAGGCCGTGGGCGTGAAAAATGGGCAAGGCCCGGGCAATCCCCTCCATCAGCCCGGGAAAGCCGCGATTGGTTTCGTGGACGCCGGCATCGGCGGAATCCAGGCTGATCCAGAAATTGCGCACCGGCGTGGCGGCAAGCATCGCCGCCAGCCGGGTCACGCGGTCCGTGAAATCCGGGGCGTCGGGCCGGGCGAAACGGTAGCCGTTGGTGCCGGTGCGCAGATACTCGATGCCGGCCTGGCCGGCGTAATCGAGCAGTTCGCAGAGCAGGTCGCCGGCCAGGAGCGGTTCGCCGCCGGTAAAGGACAGGGCTGAAACGCCCAGGGCGGCGCAGTGGTCGATGATGCGCTTGGCCGCCTCGCGATCCAGGTCGCCGCGCGCGCCGCCATTGCCGGCGTTCATGCCGCACTGGAAGCACCGGGCGTTGCAACGATCGGTGAGCTGCACGACCACCTGGCGCGGGCGGCCCCGACGGCGCAGTATTTTGAAAATCGGCATGGTGACGAGCTACCGCCGGCCGGGCGCGGAGCCATGACCAGCAAGTGACAATAGCGCGTCGGACCAAACCCGGCCGGCCCCTGACGCCAAATCGTAACGGCCCTGGGGCATGTAGCGGCCATGGACGTTTCCGCCGCGCCAGGGCCGCGCATCATCGCCTGCTGCAACCACAAGGGCGGCGTGGGCAAGACCACCTGCACGGTCAATCTGGCCGCCGGGCTATCCCGGTCCGGCTGGCGCGTCCTGGCCCTGGACGCCGATCCCCAGGCCCATCTGACCGCTTCCCTCGGGCTGGCCGTCGACCCGGAAGGCGGGTTGTCCGGCCTGCTGGACGGACGGCTTGGACTGGACGCCGCCCTAATCCGCGACGGCGAGCTGGCTGTGCTGCCCGCCTCGGCCGCCCTGGCCGGGACGGAAACGCAGCTGGCCGCGTCCGCCGCGCCGACCGATCTACTGGCCAGTTACCTGGCTTCGGCGACCGGCCACGACGTGGTCCTCATCGACTGCCCGCCCCATCTCGGCCAGTTGGCCAAGCAAGCCCTTTATGCCGCAACCGACATCCTCATTCCCATGACGCCGGATTACCTGGCCATGCAGAGTCTGGCCTGGCTCATGGACACCCTGGCCGAGTTGGCCGCGTCGGGCGACGCCCCGGCTGTGGCCGGAGTCGTGCTCAACCGTTTTGCCGCCCAAAAGCGGCTGCACCGGGAAGTGAAAACCCTGGTGGAAGGCCATTTCCCGGGCATGGCCCTGGCCGCCGTCATCCGTGAAAACGTCGCCCTGGCCGAAGCGCCGAGCTTTGGCCAGGACATCTTCCGCTACGCCCCACGCAGCGCCGGCGCGGCCGATTTCGCGGCCCTGGCCGCCGAGACGGCCGCCCGGCTGCGTCTGCCGCACCCGGCCACTGCCGGCGGCAACCCATAAGGATACGATTATGGCCAACCGCTCCCGCCTGGGGCGCGATCCCTTGCAGGCCGCGCCCAAACCTTCCGCCGCCAAGCCCGCCGCCACCCGCCGCAAACCGGCCCCAGCCAAGGGCGGCGCTGCGGCCGATACGGCCAAGAAACAACCTGTTGCCGTCCCCGCCAGCGCCGATCGTCCGTCTCCGGACATCCTGACGGCGCTTTGCCCCGACGCCGATCCGGCCATCGCCGCCTCCAAACAGGCCCAGCCGTTGGCGGACGCCGACAGCCAAGCCACGCCCCTGGCCCAGGTTGCGCAAGCCGCCGACCCGACCCCCTGTCCGGGCTCGGCCAGTCCGGCCCTGTCCACCGAAGCCCATCCCGTGGCCGTGTTTCTGCGCGGCGTGCTCGAAGGACTACTCCCCGAAGGCGAGGCCGCCCTGTGCGTGGACGTGGACGAGTCGACCAGCGCCCTGCCGGTGGAAAAACTCTTTTTCTTCAGCCACGCCCTGCAACGCATCGCCATGCCCCTGGAAAACGCCGCCTCGGCCGGCTGGCGGCCGGGCGCGGCCACCGGGCCGCTGCCGGTGCTCACCGCGCGCTTGCGGCCCATCGGCCGGGGCCGCCACAGCTTGATGCTGTTCGACAACGGCTGCTTCTTCCAAAACCGCCTGCCGGGGCTGAGCCTGGGCATGGAAGCCCTGACGCCGCTGACCGCCTTTGTCGCCAAGCGCCAAGGATCGGTCGTCCTGGCCCGGGGACGCGTGACCGCTTTTGAAATCATCGGCTGACGCCGCCAACAAGGAGCCCGACATGGAAAAAGACAAGAGCCGGATCAAGGTGGAAGGGGTGATGCAGATCACCGAAGTCATCGCCAACCTGGAGAAACTCGCGGCCGACATGAAGGCCGGCCTGGTCACCTTGGCCGCCGGCGACGAATCGCTGACGCTGCGGCCCTCGGTGCTGGTCAACGTGGACATGAAGGCGTCGCAAAAAAAGGACAAGGAAAAATTCGCCCTGGAGATTTCCTGGAAGAAACACAAGGAAATGGATGGGTTTGCCGGCGAATAAGGCGGACGAGGCAACCAATGCCTCCCAGGCCAGGGGCACAGGCCACGGCCCCTCGTCAAAACGCGGCCTGGCTGAGGCCTCGCATCGGCCAGGCCGCGTTTCATCCACTTCTTACAGATATCGGTCCGGCTGGGACAGATACCCCTTCACGTAGTCGGCCACGCCCTCTTCCAGGGTCGCAAACGGCTTGTCGTAACCGGCGGCGTGCAGCCGATCCATCTTGGCCTCGGTGAAATACTGGTACTTGCCGCGTATGGCCTCGGGCATGGGGATGTAGTCCACGGCCAGGGCCTTTCCCATGGCCGAGAAGACCGCAGCGGCCAGATCGTTCCAGGTCCGCGCGCCGCCGCTGCCCACGTTGTAGATGCCGCCGGCCTCGGGATGTTCCAGAAGCCACAGCATCACGGCCACGGCGTCCTTGACGTACAAAAAATCCCGCTTCTGGCCGCCGTCGGCATAGTCCGGCCGGCTGGACTTGAAAAGCGACAGCCGTCCGGTCTTTCCGATCTGGGCGTAGGCCTTGCAGACCACCGACCGCATATCATTCTTGTGGTATTCGTTGGGGCCGTAGACGTTGAAGAACTTGAGGCTGGCCAGTTGCCCGAGCAAACCTTCCCGCCGCGCCCACAAGTCGAAAAGATGTTTGGAATAGCCGTACATGTTCAGCGGTTTGAGGGCGTCGAGGCCGCCCGGGTCGTCGTCAAACCCCAGGCTGCCGTCGCCGTAGGTGGCCGCCGAGGAGGCCACGACCAGCCGCGCCCCGGCCTCCAGGGCGTAGCGGGCCACGGTCTTGGCATAGGCCGTGTTGTTGCGCATGAGATACTCGGCGTCGGTCTCGGTGGTGGCGGAGCAAGCCCCGAGATGGGCCACGGCCGTGGCCCGAAACGGGTCGCCGCCGCCAGCGATGGCCTCCAGAAAGGCGTCCTTGTGCAAGTACTCGGCAAAACGGCGATTGACGAGATTTTTCCATTTGTCGCCGTGCCCCAGGTTGTCCACCACCAAAATGTCGTCCAGCCCGGCGGCGTTAAGCCCCCACACCAGCGCGCTGCCCAGGAACCCGGCTCCGCCCGTGACGATGATCATGCCCGCCTCCCTTGCCAAAAATGCCTAAAATGTTCACAACCGCCTTCTGCGAAACCCCGGCGGCCTGGCCGCCGCAATGCCGCGTCCCGCCCAGGCCAAGCCGCCTTTTCGGGACGACCTTGCCGGCGAAGGAGAACTCCATGCTTGCCATCCTGGACTACGAGGCCGGAAACCAGACCAGCGTGCGGCGCGCCCTGGACCATCTCGGCATCCCCTGCCGCATCACCGCCGATCCGGCCGTCATCGCCGACGCCTCGGGCCTCATCTTCCCGGGTGTGGGCGCGGCCGGCCAGGCCATGCGCCATTTGACCGCCACCGGCCTGGACGCCCTTTTAGCAGAGCAGGTCGCCGCCGCAAAGCCGCTGCTGGGCATCTGCCTCGGCTGCCAGATCATCCTCGACTACAGCCCGGAAAACGACACCAAGGCCCTTGGCATCATTCCCGGCCAGTGCGCCATGTTCAATCCGGCGCTCACCGACGAGGACAACCAGCCCATCCGCATTCCCCACATGGGCTGGAACAAGGTCGCCCTGGCCAAGGAATGCGAACTCTTCGACGGCATCGACCCGGCTTCGGAATTCTACTTCGTCCACAGCTACTATCCCGTGCCGGCCCCGGAATACGTCATCGGGCTTACCCGGTACGGCCTGGATTTCTGTTCCGTCCACGGCCGCAAAGGCCTCTGGGCCGTGCAGTTCCACCCGGAAAAAAGCGGTCGCCCGGGGCTGGCGCTCCTGCGCAACTTCGCCGCCTACTGCCAGGAGGCTTAACCATCATGCTCTCCAAACGTGTCATACCCTGCCTCGACGTCCGCGACGGCAAGCTCACCAAGGGCATCAAGTTCCAAGGCAACGTGGACATCGGCGATCCCGTCGAGACCGCCCGCCTCTACTACGAGGCCGGAGCCGACGAACTCGTGTTCTACGACATCACCGCCTCCAGCGAAGGCCGGGGCATCATGCTCGACGTGGTGGATCGGGTGGCCCGGGAAATCTTCATCCCGTTTTCCGTGGGCGGCGGCATCTCCACCGTCGAGGACATGCGGGCCGTGCTGCTGGCCGGCGCGGAAAAGATCTCGGTCAATTCCGCCGCCGTCAAAAACCCCGACATCATCAGCCAGGGCGCGGCCGCCTTCGGTTCCCAGTGCGTAGTGGTCGGCATGGACGTCAAGCATGTCGGCGTGTCCGAAAAGATCCCCTCGGGCTACGAGATCGTCATCCACGGCGGCCGCAAGGCCATGGGCCTGGACGCCCTGGAATGGGCCAGGACCGTCGAAGCCCTGGGGGCCGGCGAAATCTGCTGCAACTCCATCGACGCCGACGGGGCCAAGACCGGCTATGAACTGACGCTGACGCGTATGATCGCCGAAGCCGTCACCATTCCGGTCATCGCCTCGGGCGGGGCCGGCAATCCCGACCACATGGCCGATGCCGTCACCACCGGCAAGGCTTCGGCCGCGCTCATCGCCTCCATCGTCCACTACGGCGAATACAGCATCAAGGACTGCAAGGACCATATGGCCAGACGAGGCGTCAAGGTCCGCGACATCTGGTAATCAGGCAATCACACGGCAATAAACGGGCAGTGCCCGCATCCGACGG
>ALAO01000099.1 GCA_000307955.1 Solidesulfovibrio magneticus str. Maddingley MBC34
GGGGGCTGGGGGCCTCAGGCCCCCAGCCCCCGGAGGCCTCCTGCCGCCTTTGTTTTACGGGACGGATCGCTAGGCCCCTTCTTCCTCTTCGGACGGCGGCACGACCAGCACCCGGTCGATGCGCCGGCCGTCCATGTCCACCACCTCGAAGACCGTCTCGTGAGCGCTGAAGCTTTCGCCCAGGGCCGGGATGTGGCCCAGCTGCTCCAGCACGAAGCCGGCCAGGGTGCCCGAGGCGAATTCGTCGGGCCAGGGGCGCGGCAAGGCCAACGCCGCCGCCACCTCGTCCATGGGCGTGGCCGCGTCCACCAGCAGCGAACCGTCGGCGCGCCGGGCGATGGCCGCCTCGGCCGGGCCGCCAAGGCCGGCCAGATCCCCTACCATGTCGGCGAACACGTCCGCCGCCGTCACCACGCCCACAACGTCGCCGTATTCGTCCACCACCAGGGCCAGCTTGAGCCCCGGGGTGTCGCGAAAAGCGGCCAGCAGATCAAGCCCCCGCATGGTCTCGGGCAGGAAATGGGCCGGAGCCGTATGGGCGGCCACGTCGAGCCGGCCGTCGCGGATGCGCCCGGCCAGCACGTCCTTGGCCCGCACCACACCGAGCACGTCGGTGAAATCGCCCCGGCAGACCGGAAAGCGGGTGTGGGGGCTGGCCAGGAGCTTTTCCAAAAGCGTTTCCTCGTCCTGGGCGACGTCCAGCCAGTCGGCCCGGGAGCGGTGGGTCATGATGACGCCCAAGGGCCGGTCGGCCAGGCGCAGCAGGCGCTCCATGATGTCATGCTCGGCGTCCTCGATGACGCCGTGGCGGCGGCCCTCCAGGAGCAGCCCCCGGATGTCCTCTTCCGTCACCGACGGCCCGGCCTGGCCGCCAAGGCCGAGCAGGCGCAGCACGCCCCGGGTGGTCAGGCTTAGAAACCAGGCCGCCGGCCGGCACAGGAGCAGCAGGCCGGTCATGACCGGGGCGGCGATCAGGGCCAGGGGCTCGGGCCGGGCCAGGGCCAGGCGCTTGGGCACGAGTTCGCCGAGAATGAGCGTCAAAAAGGCGATGGGGACCACCACGCAGGCCAGGGACAGGGTCTCGGCGTAGGGGGCAAGGCGCGGCATGTCGGCCAGGGCGGCGGCCAGGGCCGGGGCCAGGGTCGCGCCGCCGTAGGCGCTGCCGAGCACCCCGGCCAGGGTGATGCCGATCTGCACGGTGGAGAGAAAGGCCTCGGGCTGGGCCAGAAGGATCAGGCAGGCCTTGGCCCGGCGGCTGCCGGCCTCGGCCAGGGCGTCGAGACGGGCCTTGCGCGAGGCGACCAGGGCCATCTCGGCCATGGCGAAAAAGCCGTTGGCCAGGATAAGGGCCAAGACGGCCGCGAGTTCGAAGGCAACGGAAGACATGGGGACTCCACGGGGAGGGATTGCCCGGATGGGGCGGGGTATCACGAGCCTACCGCGCGCAGCGGCGCGAGGCAATGGCGCGGCGGGCGGGGGTCAGTCCAGCCAGAGGGTGGGGACGGGGTAGCGGCGCACCATGGCGTCGCGGCTGACCAGCACAGCGCCCTCGGCCAGGGCGTGGGCCACGATGAGGCGGTCCATGGGGTCCTTGTGCAGGGGCGTCAAGGCCAGCCGCCGCGCCTGCCGGCCTTTATGCCAGCCAAAAGCCCCTGCCGGGCATCCGCGCGGCAGGGGCTTTACTCGGTCGGAGCGGCCGGAGCCTACAGCGACAGCGCCCGGTCCAGGCGGGCCAGGGCGCGTTCGCGGCCCAGCACCTCGATGGTCTCGAACAGGCCGGGGCTGGCCGTGGCGCCGGTGACGGCCACGCGCAGGGGCTGGGCCACCAGCTTGAACTTCAGCTCCCGTTCTTCCAGATAGCCGGCCACCGCCGCCTCCATGGAAGCGTGGTTGAAGCAGCACAGCCCGGCCAGAAGCTCGCGCAGATGGGCCAGATGGCCCCGCACGTCGTCGGTGAAGAATTTCTTGACCGCCGCCATGTCGTAGACCAGCGCCTCGTCGGCCACGACAAAGCATTCGGCCTTCTCGGCCATCTCGGCCATGGTCTGGGCCCTGGGCTGGAGCAGGGGCACGATGCGGGCCAGGTAGTCCAGGTCGAGATTGTTAAATCCCCGGCGCTCCAGGAAGGCGTTTAAGAGCACGGCCAGGCGCGAGGCCGGGCTTTCCTTGATGTAGTGGGCGTTGAGCCACATGAGCTTGGCCTTGTCGAACACGGCGGCCGAGGAGCCGAGATTGTCGGCGGTGAAAAGCGACACCAGCTCCTCGCGGGAGAAGATCTCCTGGTCGCCGTGGGCCCAGCCCAGGCGCACCAGACCGTTGAGCATGGCCTCGGGCAAGAAGCCCTCGGTTTCGTATTCCATGACGGCCGTGGCCCCGTGGCGCTTGGAGAGCTTTTTCTTGTCCGGCCCGAGGATCATGGGCACGTGGCCGAAGCGGGGCAGGTCGAAGCCCAGGGCCTTATAAATGAGGATCTGGCGCGGGGTGTTGTTCAAATGGTCGTCGCCCCGGATGATGTGGGTGACGCCCATGGTGGCGTCGTCCACCACCACGGCCAGGTTGTAGGTGGGCGAGCCGTCGCCCCGGCGCAGCACCATGTCGTCGAGTTCGGCGTTGTCGATGGACACCGGACCCTTGACCATGTCGTCGACCAGGGTGGCACCGGTGACCGGGGCCTTGAGCCGCACCACCCGGCCCGGGCCCGGGCCAAGGCCGGCCTCGCGGCAGCGGCCGGAATACTTGGGCTTAAGCCCCTTTTGCCGAGCCTGTTCGCGCATGGCCTCGACTTCCTCGGGGCTGCACGAGCACCAGTAGGCGTGGCCGGTCTCCAACATCTTGTCGATGTATTCATTATACAAATCGAAACGCTGGCTCTGGTAGGTGATCTCGCCGTCATGGTCGAGGCCCAGCCACGCCATGGCGTCCAGGATCGACTGGGTCATGTCGGACTGGGAGCGCTGGAGGTCGGTGTCCTCGATGCGCAAAAGAAAGGTGCCGCCGAAGTGGCGGGCCAAGAGCCAGTTGAAGATGGCCGTGCGCGCGCCGCCGATATGCAGGTAGCCGGTGGGGCTTGGGGCGAAGCGGGTGACGATGGTGCTCATGGGGGCTCCGGACGCCCGGGCGGGGAGGCCCCGGCCGGCGTGTGGCGTAGTGTCTTGGGGAATCCGGACCGGGCGTGGCCTGTGTCCGGGTGGGCCGGGAGGTAGCGCATGCGCAAGGCCCCGTCAACCAACGGCCGGGAGCGCGGCCGGCCGGGAGGGCGGGCGTACGGGGATGGGCAAAGCGGTCAAGGCGTGCTAGATGGCCGGCAACACGACGGGACCGGCTCACGACCGGGCCACGGAGTTTTCGCATGCTCAAAAAGACCGTTACCCTGGTTTTGTTCTTTGCGCTGTTTTTCGTTCTGGTCTCGGGGCTGGTGATGTTCACCGCTCCGCCGGCCCGGGTGGCCTCCTGGGCCGACTGGGGCTTTCTGGGTTTGTCGCGCCAGGCCTGGGAAGGGGCGCACCTGGCCATGGGCTTGCTCGTGGTCGCCGCCGGCCTGATCCACGCCATGCTCCACGCGGACGCTTTCCTCGACCACCTACGCGACGACGACGGCATGGTGATCGTTTTCACCAAGCCCTTTTTCGCCGGCCTCATCCTGGTGGTCGGCCTTTTTGCCGCCGCCCTGGCCGGCGCGCCGCCCATGGCCCAGTTGGCGCGGCTTTCGGACTATCTCCAGGAACGGGCCGCCGACACCTACGGCGAACCGCCCTATGCCGCGGCCGAGCGCTCCACGTTGGCCGACTTCGCCCGGCGCATGGGCATGGACACGGAAAAGGCCTTGGCCCTTTTGCGGCTTAAAAACATCAAGGCCGACAGCGGCGATTTGACCCTGGGCGAGATCGCCCGGCAAAACCGGGTGGCTCCGGGCGGCGTGTTCGAGGCGCTTAAGATGGTCATGGAGCCGTCGGGCGGCTCGACCTCGGTCACCGGCCTGCCCAAGGAGCCGCCGCCAGGGCTTGGGCGGCGCAAGCTGTCCGACATCTGCGAGGAGTACGGCCTGGATCTGCCCCAGGTGCTGGGCCGGTTGTCCACGGCCGGATTCAAGGCCCAGCCGGCCTGGACCCTGGCCGAGATCGCCAAGGCCAGCAACGTGCTGCCCATTGCCGTTTACGACACGCTGCGGGCCGACAAGGCTCCGGCGGCGGTGGCCGTGGAAGTGGCGGACCCGGCGGGACAGCCGGCCTCGTCCGCTCCGGCTTCTCCCGCTCCCGCCCCAGCGCCGTCGGCCGCTGCTCCGGCCCAGCCGGCTGTCCAACCGGCTCCGGCCGCCCAGGCTCCGGCCGCATCGATTCAGCCGGGCCAGCCGAGCCAGCCCGCCGTGTCGCCGCAACCGGCCTATCAGCCCCAGCCGAGCGCCCCGGCCCAGACGCCGGCCCAGGCGACGCCGGGCTATGCCCCGGCGCAACAGCCTGCCCCGGGCTATCAGCCGCCAGTGGCGGGCCATGCGCCCCAGACGCCGGGCTACCAGCCGCCGGGCTATGCGCCGACGCCTCCTAGCGGCGCGCCCACAACGCCGGGGTATGCGCCCGCGACGCCGGGCTATGCCCCGACGGCTCCGGGCAGCGCGCCCGGCTATGCCCCGGCCCAGCCGCCGGCCCATGCCGGCGTGGCCGCGCCGGTCACGCCGCCGCCGGGCTTGGAAAAGATGATGCTGCAAAGCTTTTGCCGCGAATACGACATCCCGCTGTCCGTGGCCGTGCAGCGTCTGGGCCGGCACCGCATCACGGCCTTTGGCGACATGAGCTTCGAGGAGCTGGCCCTGGAAAACAACCGCACCCCGGCCGACGTCATGCGGCTGGTGACCACGCCCTAGCGTTCGTTCGGAAAACGTTTCCGGGTCTTGACCGAAAAGGCCGCCCTTCGACGGGCGGCCTTTTCGTTATGGCGTCGCGGATAAAACCGCGGCGTGGGACTGTGAGGCGCGGCTCTTGTCGCGCCCCTTAAAAAATACGATAGTATTTTTTAAAAAACCATGGGTTTACGATGTTTCCTGCGAAAGGCCTTATGCGCTTTCGTGGACGCGCCGCTATGGCCTGGGGCTTTTCCAGGCGCGTGCCGGCCGTTGGAGCGAGGGGCGGGGGCTACAACCGCGCCGCCACGACGCGCCAGATGGCCTCGGCCACGGCGTCCGGGCCGGGGGCGGCGTCGATGACGGCGAAACGGGTCGGCTCGGCGGCGGCCAGGGCGCGGTAGCCCTGGCGCACGCGCTCGTGGAATTCCAGGCGTTCGGCCTCGAAACGGCCCTCGGCCTCGGCCGTGCCGGCGGCGGCGTTGCGCGAGGTGGCCCGGGTGAGGCCCACGGCCGGATCGAGATCGAGCAGCAGGGTCAGGTCCGGGACGAAACCGGCGGCGGCCACGGCGTTGAGGGTTTGCAGCAAGGTCGTGTCGAGACCCCGGCCATACCCTTGGTAGGCCACGGTGGAGTCGGTGTAGCGGTCGCACACCACCACCGCTCCGGCGGCCAGGGCCGGCCGGATCACCTCGGCCACGTGCTGGGCCCGGTCGGCCAGATACAAAAACAGCTCGGCCCGGTCATCAAGACCGGCGGTCTTTTGGGACAGCAGGATGCCGCGCAGGGTCTGGCCCAGGGCGCAGCCGCCGGGCTGGCGCGTGAGGCAAACGGTCCGGCCGGCCGCCTCCAGGGCGGCGCGAAGCCGGGCCATCTGGGTGGACTTGCCCGAGCCTTCTACGCCTTCAAAGGTAACAAACACTGGTGGACATCCTTTTCCTTGGGCTTGGCCGGCCGGGGCGCTTCGGGACGCGGGGCGCGCGGCGGATTGTAGAGGTAGCGTTCCAGGGTGCGCACGTAGGGCGACCAGCCCCCGGCCTCGTCTTCGTCGCCGAAGACCCCGAAAATCTGGTTCATCTTGGCGTCGATGTTGTCGGCGAAATGCAGGACAAAGGCCTCGGCGGTCTTGGGCCGGCGCGGCGAGCCGAATTCGTATTCGCCGTGGTGGGCCAAAAGGATATGCTTGAAATGCAGGGCCAGTTCCGGCTCCACGCCGCTTTTTTTGAGGATCGGCTCCAGCAGCTCCATGGCGATGACGATGTGGCCCAGAAGCCGTCCGGCGTCGGTGTAGTCGCGGCCCGGCCCGGACGTCAGCTCCCAGGCCTTGCCGAGGTCGTGGCAGACGGCGGCGGCCAGAAGCGTGTCGCGGTCCAGGGCCGGATAGCGGTCGCAGATGGCCAGGGCCAGCCGGGCCACGGCCAGGGTGTGTTCCAGCAGGCCGCCCCGGTAGGAATGGTGGACGCTCTTGGCTCCGGGGGCCTCGATGAGCCGCTGTCGGAACTCGGTCTGGCCGAGGACCTTGGCCGTGAACTTGCGCCAGGGCGCGTGGGCGATCTCGGCCCGGCACAGTTCCATGAGCTTTTCCAGCAGCACTTCGGGCGGTTCGGCGCTGGTCGGCACGAACAGCGAGAGGTCCGGGGCCTCGTCCTCGGGAGAGAGCACGGCCAGGCGCTCGATGTTGACTTGCGGCCGGTCGCGGTAGGCCCCGACCTGGCCCTCGACCCGCACGAACTGGCCCGGGGCCAGATCGGCGTAGAGGCTGGCGGCCGGGCTCCAGATCTTGGCCTCGATCTGGCCGGTGACGTCTTCCAGGACAAGCGTCCAGAACGGCCCGTTTTTCGCTTGGCCAAGCCGCGCGCCGCCGAGGCAAAATACCTCGGCCACGCCCTGGCCGGCGACAAGATCCTTGACGAAGATGTTCTTTTCCATGTGGGTAGGCGCGCGCCGGGTCATCGCGGGCGTTCTCGCCCGGTTGCGGCATCTTGGCCGGCGACGTTGCCCGGCCGGCCGGCGGTTGTCAACCGCCGCCGCCTTGGGCATAGTGCCTCGGCCGGAAATCCCGCCGGCAGGAGGCCTCATGCGCATTCTGCTTACCAATGACGACGGCATCCAGGCCGTCGGCATCCGCCATCTGTATAAAGGACTTGTCGATGCCGGCCATGACGTGCTGGTGGCCGCGCCCATCTCCGAACAATCGGCCGTGGGCCACGCCATCACCATCGCCTCGCCGCTTCGGGTCAAGGAATTCACGGAAAACGGCTTTCGGGGCCTTGGCGTGTCCGGCACCCCGGCCGACTGCGTCAAGCTCGCCCTGACCACGCTCATGCAGGACAAGCCCGACCTCGTGGTCTCGGGCATCAACGCCGGAGCCAACGTCGGCGTGGACATCCTCTATTCGGGCACGGTCTCGGCCGCCACCGAAGGGGCGCTCATGGGCTATCCGGCCGTGGCCGTCTCGGCCGACGACTTCGCCCCGGTCGATCTGCTGGAGCAGGGAGCCTACGTGGCCGACTTCATCGCCGGCCGGCCCTGGGAGGCGCTCGCCCCGCGCACCGTGCTCAACCTCAATTTCCCCAAGCGGCCCATCGCCGAGGCCCTGCCCCTGGCCCTGTGTCCGCCCACCCAGGCCGTGTACAACGACTGGTACGTCACTCGCCAGGACCCGCGCGGCCGCGACTACCACTGGCTCACCGGGGTCATTCCCCCTGAGGCCTTGACCCCGGGCAGCGACCGGGCGCTTCTCACCAAGGGGCACATCACCCTGACGCCGCTGCGCTTCGAGCTGGCCGACGCGGCTTCCATGGTAAGCCTGGCCGCCCGGCTGGGCGTGCAGGCCCATGTTTGACGGTTGCATTTTTTCGCCGATCCGGCATACCACCATCGTAAGAAACAACGTCCCAGACGCGGGCCGCACTTGATCAGCCGCATCGACCATACCGCCGCCGTCATCGGGCACACTGCGCCACGCAAGGCGCACCGCCTTTCCGGAACCGGCATGAACATCCTCATCGTCGACGACTCCGACTCCTCACGGCTGCTGCTGTCCACCATCCTCAAGGGAGCCGGATACGTCGATCCCCTTTGCGCCGGTTCGGCCGGCGAAGCGCTCACTCTGCTTGACGAGCGCAGCCAACGCAGCGATGCCCCGGACATCGACCTCATCCTCATGGACGTGGTCATGCCCGACATGGACGGCATCGACGCCACGCGCCTGATCAAGGCCGACCCTCGGCTGCGCGACATCCCCATCATCATCGTCACGGTCAAGGACGAGGCGGCCAGCCTGGAGCGGGCTTTCGAGGCCGGGGCCATGGATTTCTTGGCCAAGCCCGTCAACAGCATGGAACTGCGCGCCCGGGTGCGCTCGGCCCTTCGCCTCAAGGAGGAGATGGATCAGCGCAAAGCCCGGGAACGGGAACTTGAGGCGCTCACCCGCAAGTTCGAGCAGCTCTCCAATCAGGATGGGTTGACCGGCGTGCCCAACCGCCGCTGCTTCGAGGACGCCTTCCGCAAGGAATGGCTGCGGTCGCGCCGTGACGGCACGCCGCTTTCGGCGCTGATGATCGACATCGACTGCTTCAAGCTCTACAACGACACCTACGGCCACCTGCAAGGCGACCTGTGCCTGCGCCGGGTGGCCGAAGCCATCGTCGAGGCCCTCAAGCGCCCCGGCGACTTCGCCGCCCGCTACGGCGGCGAGGAGTTCGTGGCCTTGCTCCCCGGCACCGACCTGGCCGGGGCCCTGTCCATCGCCGGCATCATCCGGGGCAACGTCCGGGCCGCCAACATCGAACACGCCAGCTCCCCGGTGGCCGACATCGTCACCGTCAGCATCGGCATCTCCGGCGTGGTCCCCAACATGGACCTGGAGCCCGAAACCCTGCTCGCCGCCTCGGACGCCGCCCTCTACCAAGCCAAAACCGCCGGCCGCAACCGCGTCGAAGTCCGCCCGCCGTTATAGCCGGGAGCGCCTCGGGCAACCGGGAACGCGTCGGGCCGCCGGGGCCGACCGTGCCTTGGCTGGGAGCGTTGTCCGGGCGGACCGGGACGCGAACCTCGTGCCGCGTCCACGAAAAGCGCGGCGATCTTTTTGGGGTAATATCCTAGAACTATAGATTTTTATGGGAAAATACGCGCGTATTTTCCCATGGACGCGAACCTAGCCCAGGGCGGCCAGGGTCTTTTCCACCGGCCGGCGCTCCGGGACCACCGGCAGCGGCTGCCTGCCGTCGCGCACCGCCTCGGACACGTACAGGCCGCAAAAGCAGGCTCCGTATTCGGCCACGTCCGGGGCGCGGTACTCGCAGGGACACACCACGTCGCGGTCCAGCTCGAACTTCCCCGAGGCCAGCCGGCATGGGCAGGCCATGTAGCCGTAGCGTTCCTTGTTGGTCAAAAGCCCGGCCATGAGGTCGAGGACCATGGCCGTGTCCGGGTTGAAGTGAAACCCCTTGGCCGCCTGAAGAGGCGCGAGCTTCTCGAAAAGTTCCTGGGCGTCCATGTTATTTGCCGCAGCTTTCCAGCATGGTGAGCAGTTCGTCGCGCCGAAATCCCACGATGACCTTGTCGCCGATGACGATGGTGGGGAAGGACAGGGCGGGATTGAGCTTGCGCACGATGTCCATGATCTTGGTCCGCTCCTCCCCGGTCAGGTAGTCGACATGGACGCAGTCGTAGGGGATATGCTTTTCCTCGAGGAATTCCTTGGCGTGCTTGCAGTGCACGCAGGTGCTCAGGGCGTAGACCTTGATGTCGGCGGACATGGCAAACTCCTTTACTTGGCGGCGTTAGCGCGGCGTTTCTCGCATTCCGTTCCGTATTCCCCTTTCCAGGCGTCGGGTCAAGTGCGAAAGGGGCCAGGTCAACAGCAGGTACAACAGGGCCAGGGGCAGATAGGTTTCGAAGGTGCGGTAGGTGGAGGCGTTAATAACCTCGGCCGCCTTGGTCAGCTCACGCAGGCTGATGACCGAGAGCAGCGAGGAATCCTTGATGCACGACACGAACTGGCCGGTCACCGGGGCCACGATGCGTCGGGCCGCCTGGGGCAGCACGACGTGGAGCAGGGCTTGCCCCCGGGTCATGCCCGAGGACATGGCCGCCTCCCACTGCCCATGGTCCACGGACTCCACTCCGGCCCGCACCATCTCCGAGATGTAGGCCCCGGAAAACAGCGCCAGGGTGAGCGTGCCGATGAGGAAAGGGCTGTCCACCCGCACCACCACGCCGACGCAGAAGTAGAAGATGAGGATCTGGACCAGAAGCGGCGTGCCGCGAAACGCCCCCACGTACAGGGCGGCCAGCTCCGAAAGCACGATGTTGCCCGACACCGAGGCCAGGCCCGAAAGCAGCCCGAAGCACAGCCCGAGCGTGATGGCCACCACGGACACGGCCAGGGTCAGGCCCAGGCCGTCGAGGAAAATCGTCCGGTAGGCCCAGACCGCCGACCAGTCCCAATGGTAGCGCAAACGCGACAGCACCAGCCAGGACAGGCCGGCCAAAACAGCCAGGATGGCGAAACGTACGGCAAGACGGGGCATGTCAGCGAAGCTCCGGATAAAGGCCTGGGGCCACGGCGGGAAAGCGTCCGCCGGGTCGGATGGGGCAGGGGGCGGCCTGCAACAGTGGGCCGCTCATCGGCCCTTGGGGGCCGTGAACGCCCCGGCCGGCAGGACCAGCACGTAAGGCACGCGGACGCCGAAATCCCCGGCCAGCCGGGCGGCGATGTCCTTGGACACGTCGCGCGGGGCCGTGGTCAGATAGACGGCGTTGGCCTCGGTCTCGATCTGGCCGGTTTCGTTTTTCCAGCCGCCGACCCCGGCTCCCAGCCGGGTGAAGCCGCCATAGGTCTCGGCCAGCCAGGCCTCCAGGGCGGCGGTGGCGGCCAGGGCGCTGGTCCCGTCGGCCAGGGCGGCCGGCACGACAAAGAGGTGGGCAAAGACCTGCTCGGTGTCGGCCAAGGCCGGCAGCGGCCGGGCGGCAAGCAGGCCCAAAAGCAACAGGGCGGCCAGGAAGCGGCGAACATGCGGCATGGCGTCTCCAGGCAGGCGGCGGGCGGGGCGTCCGGTCGGGACCGCCCGGATGATGGGGAGCAAGCCGGCCCTGCCGCCGCGCGGGCGCGGGGCAGAGCCGGCGAGACTCGGGCGGCGCGGCGTCATTTGCCGAGGATGTCCTTGAAATGCTTGGCACGCAAGGCCTCAAGCGTGCCGTCGCCCTTGATGGCGGCGATGTACATCTCGACGTACTGCCACAGGTCGAAGTCGCCTTTTTGCATGGCGATGCAGAACGGTTCGTAGGTGAAGGGCGTGAGCAGGGCCTTGGTGGTCTCGGGGTGCTGCTTTTGATGCTTGGCGATGGAAATCTGGTCGTAGATGAAGGCGTCGGCCCGGCCGGCGGCCACGTCGGCGGCGCCGGCGGTCTCGTCCTGGTAGCGGTTGATGGTGGCCTTGGGGAACCGCTTGGTGGCCACGATGTCGGCGGTGGTTCCGGTCTTGACGGCGATGATCCGCCCGGGCTTGTCGAGGCCGGCGGCGTCGGCCAGGTCCGGAGCTTTCTGGACGCTTGCCAGGATGCACAGGCCGGTGGTGAAATAGGGCGAGGAGAAGGTGATGGTCTTGGCTCGTTCCAGGGTGCCGGTGATGCCGGAAATGATCAGGTCGATCTTGCCCGAGGTCAGGGCCGGGATGAGCCCGGTCCACTCCATGTCCTTGATTTCGAGTTCCACGCCCAGGCGTTCGGCCAGGGTTTTGGCGATGTCCACGTCAAAGCCCACGGGCTTGCCCTTTTCGTCGACGTACTCGAAGGGCCAGAATTTGAGTTCCATGCCCACGACGAGCTTGCCGCGCTTGACGATCTGGCGCAGGGCGCTGCCTTCGTAGATGTCGTAGGGGGTTATGGCCAGGGCCGTGCCGCAGCACATGGTCAGGGCCACGAAGGCAAGGCTCACGATGCGTATGAAGCGGATCATGGGCGTTTCTCCGGGGTTGGGGTTGGCGGGGCGGAAAGGCCGACCTACAGGTATGCCTAGCAGAAAAACGGCGAAAAGAAACCCGCCGACGCGGCAAGAGTAAGGTCCCCGGGACAACGGGGCAAGGAGGAAGGGACATGCCCGGACGGATGTTGTGGCTGGCATTGGCGATGGCGGCGTTTTTGGCCGGCTGTTTCGCGCCCAGGGCCGAGACCTTGGCCCGGGGCTGGCGGCCGGACGGGCCGGCTGGGCTCACCCTGTCCCAGCTCCTGGCCTTGTCGCCCGGCATCAAAGCCACCACCTGGGAGTCCTTCGCCGGTCCGGCGGGAGCGACGGACGTGCGGCTGACGGCGGAATACGGCGTCGGCCGCCTGGCCTCAGCCTGCCCCGGTCTCACGGCTGGCCAGGAAGCGGCGGCCCGGGCGTTTCTTGTCCTGGGGCTCACGGTGACCCCGGCCGGGCAAGTGGATTTCGCCTATGCCGAGGCCCGGGGCTACGCCGCCTCGGGAGCCTGGCGATCGACGCCGCTGGATATCGGCGTGGTGGCCGATCTGGTGGCCAAGGCCGCGGTGCTGCCCTGCGCGGCGTTCACCTTGCCCAAGGGCTCGTAGCGCCTGGCCGGCGGTCGGCAAATCCGCGCTTGGGCATTGCCTGACGGGCGGCTTTGACGCATAGAGAAGAGGCTTCCCCCCCCCTTAACGCTTTCGAGGGTAGCCTTTGCCAGGACAAGCCGTGACCGATTCCGCGAAGACCTACGACGAGCTCCTGACCGAACTGGAGTCGATCCGGGAAAAAGCCCGTCAGCAAAAGCAACTCCTTTTGACGTCCACGGATTTTTTCCATCGCTGTTCCCGCACCCCCTTTGAACCCTTTGTCATCGATTGGATGGAAGGGCAGGTCGAGGCGGTGCTGGGCCGTGACGAAGACACGATCCGGGCCTTGGGCTGCTGGCTGCATTTTGTCCATCCCGACGACGCCCGCCGTATCCGCCCGCATCTGCTGTCCCTCAAGCCCGGCGACGCGGGCGAGCAGGAGTTCCGGTTCGTGCGCCAGGACGGCGGCGTCCGCTGGGTGACCGAACGCTATCGTTGCGAATTCGACGCGGCCAACAAGCGCTATGTCCTGTACGGCGCCATCAAGGACATCACCGACCGCAAGCAGGACGAAATCCTCATGCGGGCCATGCTGGCCAACCTCCCCCTGGACTTCTGGGCCCGGGACCTGGCCGGCCGGGTCATCCTGCAAAGCGACATCAGCCAGGCTTTGTGGGGCGATCTCACCCAGACCGCCGGGGATGTGGCCGTGGCGTCCGACACCCGGGACCGCTGGCGGGCCAACGCCGCCAAGGCGTACGCCGGGCAACGGGTGGACGCCGAGGCCGAGTACCGCCTTCCCGGCGGCGACGAGGTCTTCTGCCACGAAATGCTAGCCCCCATCCGCAGCCGGGGGGAGATCGTGGGGATCATGGGCGTCAACGTGGACCTCACCGACCGCCGGCGCATGGAGCGCGACCTGCGCGCCGCCAAGGAGGGGGCCGAAGCGGCGAACCGGACGAAATCGGAATTCCTGGCCAACATGAGCCACGAGGTCCGCACACCGCTTAACGGCATCCTCAGCACGTTGCAGTTGCTTGAGACCACCACCCTTGACGCCGAGCAACAGGAATATCTTTTCGCCGCCATCAAGTCGTCCCACCGTTTGACCCAACTGCTTTCCGACATCCTCGACCTGACGAAGATAGAGGCCGGCAAGCTGTCTTGCCGGGAGAGCCGTTTCGAGGTCAGCCAGTTGCGGCAGGCGGTCGTGGAGCTTTTCGCCAAGGCGGCCAGGGACAAGGGCCTGGACCTGACCTTCGTCATCGCCGACGACCTGCCTCGGCAACTGGTGGGCGACGAAGCCCGGCTGCGGCAAATCCTGTTCAATCTGGTCGGCAATGCGGTGAAGTTCACCCTCCAGGGCCAAGTGCGCGTCGAGGCCAGGCCGCTGCCTTGCGCCGGCTGCGACCGGTTGCACGTGCTTTTCACCGTCAGCGACACCGGGATCGGCATTCCCGACGACCAACTGCAATATGTGTTCGAGCCCTTCAGCCAGATCGAGGGCTCCTATACCCGGCGCTTCCAGGGCGCGGGGCTGGGGCTGTCCATTGTCCGCAAGCTGGTGCGCCTGCTTGGCGGCGAACTGGCCGTGGACAGCACGGAAGGAGGCGGGACGACGATGTACTGCTCGATTCCGCTCAAGCGGCAGGACGGGGCCGCGGCCGCCTGCGCGCCGGCGGCGTCCGGGGCCGGCCAGGACCGGACGCTTAAGATCCTCATGGCCGAGGACGAAGCCGTCAGCCTCATGGCCGCAAGCCGCATGTTGGAAAAGGCCGGCCACCGCGTCGTGGCGGCCCACGACGGGCAGGAAGCCCTCAAGCTTCTGGCCGAGCAGGAGTTCGATCTTGTTTTGATGGATGTCCAGATGCCGGTCCTGGACGGCGTGGCCGCCGCCCGGCGCATCCGGCAAGGCCAGGCCGGCCCGGACAAGGCGACCATCCCCGTCATCGCCGTCACGGCCTACGCCATGCCGGGCGACAAGGAACGGTTCCTGGCCGCCGGCATCGACGACTATGTGACCAAACCCATGGGCTTTATGGAATTGCAGGCCGCCATCGACCGGGTCTGGGCCGCCGCTGGGCCGGGCTCGCCGCCCGAACCGGCCTGAGGCGTCGCGGCAAGACTGCCGCGCCCGCGCGACTATTTGCCCTTGCTGGCCTTGATGGCTTCCTCGAGCTGCTCGAAGGTCGGGCGGTAGTGGATGGGGATGGCCCGGCGGCCGGCTTCCAGGGCCACGGGCGGCGGGTTGCCGCCGACAAACGACCCCAGCGACGCCTTGGCCACCAGCAAGATGTGCTCGATCTCCTTGGCCCTGAACTCCAGGTTGGTGGAGATGGGGCCGATGAAGCCGTAGGCCAGCAACACACCCATGAACGTGCCGACTAGGGCCGCGCCGATGCTGTGGCCCAGCACTTCGGCCGGTTCGTTCAATTTACCCATGGTGATGACGACGCCGAGAACGCAGGCCACGATGCCCAGGGCCGGCATGCCGTCGGCCACCTTGCTGATGCTGTGGGAGGGGATGAGCAGCTCGTGCACCGTGGATTCGATGTCGGCGTCCATGATGTTGTCGAACTCATGGGCCTCGATGTTGACCGTGGAAAAGATGCGCATGGTGTCGCAGATGAAAACCAGCACTTCGTGGTTTTTCTTGTTCTTGGCGAAGTCGCTGAAAATGGGGCTTTCCGCCGGCCGTTCCACGTCTTTTTCGATGGCGACCAGGCCTTCGCGGCGGATCTTCATGTACAGGCCCGACAAGGTGACGAGCAGGGTGGTGTAGTAGGCCTTGCTCGTGATCATGCCGCCGAAGATGGACAGCGCGCCCTTGATGGTGTGGGTGATGACGTCCTTGGGGGAACTCAGGACAAAGGCCCCGAGCGCGCCGCCGGCGATCATGAGCAGTTCCGGCGGAGCGGCTGACAGGAGCAGGTCAAAGTTGCCCTTTTCCAGGATGAAGCCGGAAAGGATGCAGCCGATGACGATGATGATGCCGAGTATTGCGAACATGGTTGGTCCTGTCTTGCGCCCCGGCCGTTAGAACTGGCCCTCGGTGGACTTGTCGTAGATGGTGTTGATCTGTTTTTCCAGCACTTCGCCGACGTCGGGAGTGCGCGGCGGGGCGGGCTTGGCCGGCGCGCCGGAGCCTGAACCGCCCGCGCCGCGTTCGCCTTCCCTTGGCGTGCGATACAGCAGCAGGCTGATGCGCCGGTTCTTCGGGTCGTAGGGTTTGCCGGGCACGTAGGGCCGGGTGTCGGAATAGCCGGTGACCTCGGCCACGGCGTCAGGATTGAGGCCCGCGCCGACCATGAAGCGCCGGGCGGCCAGGGCCCGTCCGGCCGAAAGATCCCAGTTGGAATAGGCCCCGGAGTAGCGGTAGGCGTCGGTGTGGCCCTCGATGGCCACCTTGACGCCTTCCTTGCGGATGACGTCGGTGACGGCGGCCAGGATGCGCTGGGCGTCGGGCAGAAGGGCCACGCCGCCGAGGTCGTAAAGCGGCCGTTCGGCCTTGTCCATGATCTCGACGCGCACCTTGTCCTTGTCCTGGGTGACGGACACCTGTCCGGCCAGTTCGGGCACGGCTTTTTCCAGCGCCTGTTCGATTTGCTGCTCCAGGGCCTGGGCCTGGGCGGCGGCGGCGGCTTCGGCCTTGGCCTGGGCCTTGGCCAGGGCGTCGGCCTCGGCTTTGGTCTTGGGCGCTTCGTGCTTGCCGCCGGCCATGTCGCCGGCGTTTTGGCCCTGGCCGCCGGTGGGTTCCTTGCCGCCCCGGTCGATGGCCACGTCGGGCCGTTCCTCGCCGGAGCCGACCACGGCGGCCGGGGGGCCCACGCCGCCGACGTCGAGGAGGGTGGCTGACGGACCGGGGTTGTTGAAGAGACTAAATTCGTTGAAATAGTTGGCGATTTCTTCTTTCTTTTCCTGCGGGGCGTTGCTTAAAAGCCACATGAGCAGGAAAAACGCCATCATGGCCGTGACGAGGTCGGCATAGGCGACCTTCCACGAGCCGCCATGGGCGCCGGCCGAGATCTTCTTGATCTTCTTGATGATGATGTTTTTTTTCTGTTCCGCCTCGGCCATGACCCCTCCGTCGCCATCCTATCGGTCGCGCGGGCAAAACCGTTAGGGGACGGTTGTCTAGGGCCGTTTGTTACGCAGGTGTGGGGGAAAGGGCAACCGGGCTTTGCGAAAGCGGGGAAGCGGGCGCGGGAGGCGGGCCGGGCGGTCGCGGAAACGCCAAAAAGGGCGAAGGGAAAATCCCTCCGCCCTGGAAAGCTGGGGTGCGGTGACGCCTAGGCGGCCGCGGCGGCCTCGACCGGCAGCACGTGGATGCGGGTCTTGACCTTGTTGTTGCGGGTGTACTTCTCGAACTTCACCACGCCGTCGATGAGCGCAAACAGCGTGTAGTCACGGCCCATGCCCACGCCCGTGCCGGGGTGGAACTTGGTGCCGAGCTGGCGCACCAGGATGTTGCCGGCCAGAACCGACTGGCCGCCGAAACGCTTGACGCCACGCCGTTGACCGGCGCTGTCGCGGCCGTTTCTGGAGCTGCCGCCTGCTTTTTTATGTGCCATGTCGCGACTCCTTCAAAAATATGAGGCTAGGCCTGGATGCCCGTCACCTTGAGCTGGGTGTAGCCCTGGCGATGGCCCTGCTTCTTGTGCGAATCCTTGCGGCGACGCTTGTGGAAAACCACGATCTTCTTGCCCTTGACGTGCCCGGCCACCTGGCAGGTGACAGCCGCGCCGGCCACGTAAGGCGCGCCGATCTTGGCTTCGCCGCCGCCGATCATGAGCACCTTGTCCAGCACGTATTCCGAGCCGGCCTCGGCAGCCAAAAGATCCACGGTGATGGTGGCCCCTTCCTGGACCTTATACTGCTTGCCGCCAGCCATAACGATTGCATACATAATGTCGACCTCCGATGGGGAAGACGGTCCCTTTACCGCTGCGCTGCCGCGTCGTCAAGCCCTTTTTGCGGCAGGGACGATCCGCTGGCCAAAAGTCGCTCCCGCCGCGCCCGCAAAACGTCCAATACGGCGATGTCGATGCGAAGGCTCCCCCGCCCGCGCCCGAGTTCCACCCCGGGCTTGGCCGCGCCATGGTAGTCCGAGCCGCCCGAGACGGCCAAGCCCAGCTTGCGGGCCAGGGCCAGGTATTCCAGCGTCTGGTATTGGGAGTGTTCGGTGTAAAACGCCTCAATGGCGTCCAGGCCGGCGTCGCGGTAGCGGGCCACGGTCTCGGCCAGGGCCGGGCCGGAAAGCCCGAGCAGATACGGATGGGCCAGCACGGCCAGCCCTCCTTCGGCGTGGAGCAGCTCGATGGCTTCCGGCAACGACAATTTGTCCTTGGGCACGTAGGCCTTGCCGTAAGCCCCCAGGAATCTGGTGAAAGCTTCCTTGAAGCTGGTCACCGCGCCCATGGCCAAAAGGGCCTGGGCGATGTGCGGCCGGCCCACCGCCCCTTGCGCCAGGGCCGTGACGGACTCATATTGAAGAGGCACGCCCAAGGTGGCGAGCTTTTCGAGGATGCGCTTGTTGCGGTCGTGGCGACGGGTGCGCAGCCACTCCAGGCGCTCGGCCAGGGGGCCGGGGGCGTCGGGCAGAAACAGCCCGACCAGATGGATGCTGCCGCGTTCGTCGGCCACGGACAGCTCGACCCCGGCGATGACCTCGACGCCGTGCTTGGCCCCGGCGGCCCGGGCTTCGGGCAGCCCGGCCAGGGTGTCGTGGTCGGTGACGGCCACGGCGGCCAGGCCCTTGGACGCGGCCATGGCCACCAGTTCGGCCGGCGAGGCCGTGCCGTCGGAGGCGGTGGTGTGGGTATGCAGATCAATAAGCGACATGAAAGACCCTAGCCCGGTTGGCTGGCCTTGTGAACCTCCATTGCGCCGTAAGCGCGATTTGGCTATGAACCAGGGCACGTTTGCACAAGGAGACCGCCTGTGAGCATCCATCCCGATCTGCTGACCATCCTGGCCTGCCCCAAATGCAAGGGCGCGCTTACCGTCGTGGACAACGAAGCCGGCCTTTTCTGCCCGACCTGCGACATCGTGTTTCCGGTTCGCGACGACATTCCCATCATGTTGGTGGAAGAAGCCGTGGCCAAGGCCGACTGGGACGCCGGCAAGCGTTCGGCCAAGGACGACGCCGCCAAGTAACGCACGTTCCGGGGACACTCTCCCCGGACAGGGAGCGCTATGGCCAAACTGCACTGGACCCCGTGGATGGCCCTGGCCGAGATCGAGGGCCGCACCGAATGCGGCCTGGACCAGATCGCCCAGGGCAGCCGCGACTGCGCCCCGGTCTGGCAGCCCGCCGCCGACGTGGTCGAGACCGAGGACGCCTTCCGCGTCACGTTGGAGCTTCCGGGCGTGGCCCGGGAGGACGTGGCCGTGGAGGTGCGCGGCCGGGAACTGGTCATCCAGGGCCTGCGCCGCTTCGAAAAAGACTGCCGGGGCGAGGTCTACCACGCCCTGGAACGTTCCTACGGCCCCTTTGCCCGGGTCTTCGAACTGCCCAAAGGGGTGTCCCGGGCCGACGTGACGGCCGTGCTGAAGGACGGGCTGCTCGACGTGCGCCTGCCCAAGCTCGGCCCCGAACGCCTGCGCCGCCGCATCCCCATCAGCTGACGCCAGACCGCCAAACCGCTCCGCCAAGGAGGCTTGCCATGGGTCGCATCGCCCCGTGCGAGAAGTCTTTTTCCCTTTTGCTCGTTGTCTGTTGCCTGATTATGGCCGCGCTGCCGGCCAACGCCAGGGCCGCCTCCAACCGGGCGGCCCGCACCACGCCCGTGGTCACGGCCGTGGCCGCCGTGGCCCCGGCCGTGGTCAACATCACCGCCGCCAAGACCGTCCAGCGCCGGCCAAACATGGGCCCCTTTTTCGACGAGGAGTTCTTCCGCCAGTTTATGGGTCCCGGCGGCGTGCCGCGCCAGGAGACCCAGGAGAGCCTGGGCTCGGGCGTCATCATCGACGGCAAGGCCGGTTTGGTGCTCACCAACGCCCACGTCATCGCCGGCGGGGCCGTCATCAAGGCCCGGCTCCAGGACGGCCGGGAGCTCGACGCCACCCTGGTCGGCGCTGACGCCGACTTCGACGTGGCCGTGCTGCGCCTGGCCGGCGGCGGCAATCTGCCCCAGGCGGCCATGGGCGATTCCAGCGACATCATGATCGGCGAGACGGTCATCGCCATCGGCAATCCCTTTGGCTACGCCCACACCGTGACCACGGGCGTGGTCTCGGCCGTGGGCCGGTCGCTCAAGCACGAGGGCGGGGCCTACGCCGACCTCATCCAGACCGACGCGGCCATCAATCCCGGCAACAGCGGCGGCCCGCTGGTCAATCTGGCCGGCGAGGTCATCGGCATCGACATGGCCATCCAGGCCGGGGCCGAGGGCATCGGGTTTGCCATTCCCATCAACAAGGCCCGGCGGGTGGTGGCCCAGCTCGTCGAAGGCGGCCGGGTGACGCCGGCCTGGCTCGGGCTTTCCGGCCAGGACGTGGACGCCCGGGCGGCCCGGTATTTTGGCTTACGGCGTCCCAAGGGGATGCTCGTGACCGAAGTGGCCCAGGGCTCGCCGGCGGACAAGGCCGGCATCAAGCCCGGGGACCTGATCCTGGCCGTGGGCGGGGCGGAACTCGACGACAAGGGGCAATACCGGGGGGCGCTGGCCACCTCCACCGTGGGCGAGGCTCTGACGCTGACCGTGCGCCGGGGCGAGCAGGAGCAGAAGATTTCGGTCGCGCCGGCCGCCTTTGGCGAGCGCGAGGCGGCCGGGCTGGCTGCCTCGCGCTGGGGCCTTAACGTGTCCTTCGGGCGCGGGGTGACGGTGGGCAGCGTGCGCCAGGGGTCGCCGGCAGCCCGGCTGGGCCTGGCCCCGGGCGACGTGCTGGTGCAGATCGGCGGCGAAAAGCTCGGCAATCAGGCCGATTTCACCCGGGCGGTCTATGTCAACCGCCTAAACCGCACCATCCTCGTCATGATCGAGCGGGGCGGCCGGGGCTATTACGCCAAGATGGGCGTGGAGTAGGCTTAGGCGCGCAACCGCCGGGCGTAGCGCTCCGGCAACCCCCGCTCGATGATCTTGCGGGCCGTGGCCTCGAAATCGTAGGCCACGGCCCGAATTGCCAGCACTCCCGTCTCGGTGTCGTAGAGCCCGTACTTGGCCCGGTTGTCGCCGTCGCGCGGCTGGCCCACCGAGCCCACGTTGACGATATGGCGCGCCGTAGCCTCCAGCGGATTTTCCCCCACCGACAGTTCGAAACGGTCCACTTCGCGGCCGCGCAGGCTCGCGCCCTCCAGCATGTGGGTATGGCCGACGAAGGAGACGCGCTCGGGCGTGCGCAAAAAAGCCCGGCGCAGGGTCGTTTCGCCGGCCTCGAACAGGTAGGACGTGGTGTCGTTTGGCGGCAGCCCGTGGACCAGCCGGCAGCCGGCCACGGTCATGGAGGCCGGGTAGTTGGCGATGCGGGCCAGGGCGGCCGGCGAAAGCAGCTCGCAGGTCCGCAGCAGGGCTTCCCGGGCCTGGGCATTGAGTCCTCGTCGCCGGGCCGGATCCACGGCCGCCCACTCGTGGTTGCCGCGCACGCTGGGGATGCCGCGTCGCGCCAGCGCCTCCAGCACCGCCTCGGGGTCGGGGCCGTAGCCGATATTGTCGCCCAGGCTGGCCGTGATGCCGGGGCGGCGGGCGTCCAGATCGGCCAGGACGGCGGACAGGGCTTCGAGATTGCCGTGGATGTCGGCGAGCAGGGCCAGAAGCATGGGTAAATAGTGGCACGTCGCCGGGCGGCCGGCAAGGGCCGACCGGAAGGGCGGCCGGCGACGCGCAGGCGGCGACCCGGCTCGCCGTCCGACGTTGGCCAGTGTCGCCGACCGGCGCGTCGGCCAAGGCGTCCGGCTGTTTCTGGGCCGGCCAGACGACCGAAAGCCCGCCCGCCGGCCGCGTGCGGCCCCGCCAAAAAGACGGACGCGCCCCCGGGGCCTATCCACCCGGGAGCGCGTCATATTCTTGGAGGGATGATGCGGGGGTTATGGAGGAGAAACGTTCGGAGGGTGTGTAAGCCTTAGTTGAAATACTTGTTTTGCAGCCATTGCTTGATGGCGCCGGTGGGGGCGTAGACGCCCTTGTTGAATCCCACCTCGGCCATGAAATCCTTGGCCAGATCCTCGGGTATCTCGAAAGAGGCCAGTTCCACGCAGTCCTCGGAATTGCGCCGCACCAGCGACAGCTTGGGTTCGCCGGTCCAGGTGTTGACCACGAAATACGTGGAGAAATCATTCTTCGAGGTCACGGGCTTATGTTGGGCATGCCAGGAGTTGTTTCCCCATTCGAGATACAAGGTCACGGCGTCTTCCGGGGTCATGTCCCAATCGATGACAAGGCCGGACAGGTCGTGCTGCGTCTGCATGCGTATCCTCCAGGGCGCGGGTTTCGCGTTTCGTTGTCTGCAACCGATATGAGACAAATCTAATCCATTTTGTCCGCTGGTCAAGCAGGAAAAAACAAAAAGGGCTGGCAATGTTCCGTGAAAGGACGTTTCCTGCTGAAAATATTTGGGATTTTTTGCTTGGGCGGTCGCCGGGGCCACGGACCGGCAAAAGCGGAGGGTGGGCGTGCAGGCTTGGCCTGGCGCGATCCCGGACGACACGGCCGCGACCTGGGCATGGAGCGGGCGGCCATGCCGAGGGCTTTCCGGCGTCGGCTTGGCGATCCGGGCGGCCTGGGGTTGCGGCGCGGGCGCGGCTGGCCGCCGGCCACCGGGCGTTTTGCCGCCGCCGGGGGAGGATAAGGCGTGATGCATCCAAGAGCGGGACAGGCCGCCTGGCCTCGTCCTGATCCCTTGGCTGGGCCAAGGCCCGGGCTATGGCCCCGCCGTCACCAGGCGGTGGCGGCCCTGGCCCGGATGCTCTGGGGCATGTGGCTACTCCTTGCCCTGTTGGCCCCGTCGGTCGCGTCCGGCGACGCGACCGTGGACCTTTCGCCGCCCGAAGCCCGCTACGTGGCCGAGCGGGGGGTGGTCACCCTGTGCGTGGACCCGGACTAGCCGCCCTTCGAGACCATCGTCTTTCCCTCGGGCACGGCCATGGAGGAATTGATCCGCCGGGACTATCCCACGAGGCCTCGCCCAAGGGCGGGGAGGTCGCGGTGGACATTCGGCTGGCCGAAGGGGCGGTCGCCGCGCGCAACCCCGGCCAAGTGCCGCCGGACATCGTGGAGACGTTTTTCGAGAAATACGTCACCCGGGGCAAGACCTTCGGGACCGGCCTTGGCACCTATTCGGCCGGGGTCATCCTGCCCGGGCACGGCGGCGACGCGGTTTTGGACCTTGGCGAGCCCGGCCAGGTCACGGTGCGGATCTTGCTGCCGGGCCTTAAAGCGGCCCGTTAAGGGCGCAAAACGCCGCCGGCCGCTTCAAGGCGCGCGGCCCAGGCCGCCGCGTCCCGTCAGCAAGCCGCACGGAGTTTTACGGAGAAGGCCGTGTTGTCGTTGGTTGCCCGTCAAGCAGGCCAGGCGCGTTTTTCGCGGACCGACACTAGCCGCTAGCCGCACAGCCGGCAGGCGGCCAGGGCGGCCTGCCCCCGGGCGGCCACGGCGTCGGGCACGAGGTTCCAGCCGTCAAAGCGCGTGAACGTCGCCGGATCGGTGGCGGCCCGGGACAGGGCGGCCAGCAGGGTCTTGGCGGGCTCGGGCTTGATCCGTTCGATGGCCAGGGCGGCCAGGCCCCGGGCCTCGGCGGAGCAGTCGTCCAGGGCGGCGGTCAGCTCCGGCAGCGCCCGGGCGGCAAGCTCCGGCGCGGCCTCGGCCAGCCGGGCAATGGCCCACCAGGCCCCCAGGCGCAAGGGCGCGTGGTCGATGAAGGTGCAGTCGCCCGCCATGTCCTGGACGTAGGAAATAAGGATGCGGTGGTAGTCGGCGGCGAGCGTCGGCGTGCGGGCGAGCGTTTCGCCCATGCACTGGGGGATGCCCCAGGCGATGTTGCCCGACTCCTCGTTGACCCGCCACATGAGGTTGCGCCAGACCTCCCTGGCGTCCTCCAGGCGCGTGTCGGCCATGTCGGCCATGGACGCGCCAAAGGCCACCGCGGCCCGCCAGCCGATGACGGCCTCGGGGTTTAAGAGCAGGGAGAACAGCGGTCCCTGGCGGTTGATGGGCGCGATGGGGGCCAGGGCGGCCAGGGCGGCCTGGGCGGTGGGCAGCGTGAGGGCTTCGCGGACCTCGGTCATGAGGCGGCGGCGGGAGGGCATGGCGGCGCTCCGAAAACGCCTCGCCGACGCCCGGGGCGTCGGCGAGGCGGCAAGTGACCCGTGTCGAATCGTCGCCGGAAGCGGGCGGCGTTTGTCTGTCGACTCACCGAAACCATGGCCTGTTCGCGAACAAGGCCACGGGAGCTTTCAAGGGCGCGGCCCTAGGCCTTCAGGGCGGCTTCGATCTCGCGCACCATGTCGGGATGGGGCTCGTAACCGGTGGCCCGGGCCTGGGCGACCAATTCCTTGGCCTTGGCGAAGTCGCCGCGCTCCATGGCCACCAGGGCCAGGTTGTTGATGGCCGGCCCGAACTGCGGTTCGATGGCCAGGGCCTTCTGGCTGAAGTTCTCGGCCGCTTCCAGCTTGCCCTGCATAAAAAGGGCGCTGCCCAGGGTGCCCAGGGCCTGGACGTACTGCTCGTCGATCTTGATCGCCCGGCGCAGGGCCTTCTCGGCCTTGTCGACCTCGCCGCGCTGGAGATGGACAAAGCCGATGTTGCCGTAGGGCACGGCGAAAAGCGGCCGGGCCCGGCAGGCCTTCTCGTTCCATTCCAGGCAGCCGTCGAGGTCGCCCTTGTTCATGGCCAGGCCGCCGAGCTGCACATAGCCCTCGGCCAGACTCGGCGAACACTCCACGGCCTGGTGGAATTCCGCCTCGGCCTCGATCAGGCGTCCCTTGGCCACGTAGGCCGTGCCCAGGTTGTAGTGGGACACGCCGCAGCCGGGGTTCTGGGACAGGCGCTTTTTGAGCTCGTCGATGAATTCGTCGGGAGTGCGGGCGGTGTAATCCATGGATGATCCTTCTCGGCGTTATTTGGTTGGCCCAAGCTCGGCGTCAAGGCCTTCGCGGACCAGCAGTTCCTTGTACCATTTGCAAAAGCTGTACATGCCCCGGTGGCGTTCGGAGCCGGACATGACCCCGACGCACAGCTCCCAGGCCCCTTTGGCGAACTCCTGCGAGGCCCCGGGCATGGTGGCCATGAATTCGGCCACGAGTTGCTGGCTGGTGCGGCGCGAGGCGTCCTCGCGCAGGTCCAGCGGGTCCATGGGCTCCTGGAAGGGGTCCCAGTTGTCGTAGCCGATCTTGTCGATGAACTTGCGGCGACGGGGTTTGACCTTTTCGTAGATGGCGCGCTTGAGTTCGGCCAGCTCTTCGGGACTGTGGGCCATATCAGTCTTCCTTGCCGCCGGCCGCGCCGTCCGGGCCGGGAAGGACCCAGGAGGTGCCGCCGGAACAGGAGGAGCAGGCGGGCGAGCCGGCCTGTTCGCCGCAGGAGCCGCAGGCCGAGCCGGCCGGGCCGCCGGCCGGGGCGAAGGGATCGGACGCCGCCGCCCACTTGGCTTCCTGCTCGTGGAGCTTGACCATCTCTTCCTCGGTCAAAAGGCCCAGGAACTCGTCGTCGAAATCCGTGACCAGGGCAAAGGACACCGGCACGAGCATCTCGGCCATCAGCGGCAGCTTGGTGGGGATGGAGGCCACCAGCTCCTGGGACAGGCCCACGAGCTTGTCCTGGAGCTTTTCGATCTTGACCGTGGGATAGCGGCCGCCCGGGGCGAAGCCGGCATTGCCGCAGGTGCGGGCCTCGCCGGAAATCTCCAGGGGCACGCCGTAGAGCCGGCAGGTGATGGGGCGGCTTTTGTAGAGTATGCAGCGGTCGTCGTCGCCCAGAAGCGGACAGCGGATGCGTTCGCGGGCGATGCTTTCGAGGATCTCGCGGGTGGACACGCCCTGTTCGTCGGCCCGGAAGGCCTTGCGCTTGAGCTTGGCGGCGTCGCGGTCGGCGGCGTTGGCCCGCTCCAGCACGGCGTCGCGGGCCGGTCCGGGCGGGAAGGCCTTGTTGAATTCGCGGTTGAGGTACAGGGCCTCGATGAAGTTCAGGTCGAACAGGGCATGGCAGCAATCGCTGCACCCTTCGCCGCAGCTGACCATGTCCGGGCACAGGGACGCGACCTTGGCAAAAGCGGCGTCGGCTTCGGCGGCAATGGCTTCATAGCGGGCAAAGGCGGGGGAAAAATCCAACTGCATCGGCGGACTCCGGCGGCCAGGGCCAGCGCCACGCCTCCCCGGTGTCCGGCGGAGGGTCGGGCGGCCCGGGCTCAAGACGGCGACGGGAGCGGGGCGTGCGCCCGCTCCCGTCGCCGGTTGATTTTTCGTATGCTCTTACTGCTCTTCGACGATGATGGCTTTCTGGTCGCACACCTCGACGCAGGATTCGCAGCCCAGGCATTCTTCCATGTTGACGGCCACGGCCTTGCCGTCACGCATCTCATAAACTTCCACCGGACACACGTCCACGCATTCGCCGTCGCCAATGCATTTTTGCGTGTCGACAATGACGCGATATCCCATAAGCACCTCCGCTTCCCACTTCGTATGCAGAAATTTTGTTGTCATGACGAAGGGTTAGTCAGGCATGGCAGACACGACCCATAAGGATCAGGCAGGATTACCGTCGCGTCCGTCCCGTGTCAAGGCGGCGCAAGCCTGGCGGCGGCTGCAGCGGCGCGGCTGGAGCTTTTTTCCCATTGTTTTGAGGCCGCTTCCGGTGTCCATGGCCAGGGGTGTAACCGGCACGCTCCTGGCTCGTCTCGGTATCTTGCTGAAAATAAGACGTTTTTTTTATTAAACAAGGGCTAAAGTTCCTGTTGGGAAATGCCGAAAAGCGTGATGAAGCCTGAATTTAACCTTTTGACGCAGGGATGCCTGAAAGCCAGGGACGGCCATGGGCAAGCTGACCTATCTACGACCGCGACGCGGCGACATACAACCAGTTCTGGTGCTGCTCACCTCGCACAGGCTTGATTGCTTCCTCGTCTGCATCCGCTGCCTGGAGCGCTACACCGACTGCTCCCGGTTCAAGCGCATCTATATCGTGGCCAATGCCTTGCCCCCGGAGCACCTGGCCATGGCCAAGGGCTTCGTGGCCCGCCACGCCAACGCCGAGCTCTTGGAGCGCGGGCCGCGCGGCCTGGTCCCGGCCGTGCTGGAAGCCCAAAACGAGATCTACGCCGCCCACATCGACGACGTCATCATCAAGATCGACGAAGACCTGTTCGTCACCCCCCACTGGCTCGAACACTTGATCGACGGCTATCTCGACCACGCCGAGCGTCCCGACGTGCCGCTGGTCATGCCGCTTGTGCCCGTCAGCCCGCCCGGACGCCACGTCCTCAATCGCTTCCTGCGCCTGTCCTATCCCTCCGAACGCCACATGTTCGCCGGACCGCCCATCGAGGAAAACTGGGTTTACCACCGCTGGATGTGGGAAAAGCTCGTCCACGAAAACCTGGGCGAGGTCTACCTGCGCGACGCGCCGCCCAAGTATGCCTACGTGAGCTACCTTACCATCAACTGCGTGATCTTCGACCAGCGCCTGTTGCGGCTCGTGCTGCCGTTCCCCACCACCAAGGTGGCCGGCCAGACCACCACCGACGAAAAGGCCGTCAACCTGGCCCTGGCCGCCGGCCACATGAAGGTGGCCGTGCTCGGACGCAGCCTGGCCCACCACTACAGCTTCTCCAAGTGCGAGGACTACCTGCGCTCCCATATGCCCCTGGAGCGGGTGTGGCGGTTCATGCAGGGCCTGCCCGACGCGCCGGTGGTCGTGCCGCGCCGCCGCTGGCCGGTCGTGCCCGGCGAGCTGAGGCTCCTCAAGGTCGGCGGCTAGGGGCGCGCTCCTGTGCGCCCCGGCCCGGGAGTTGCCGGACAAGCCTTGGCAGGCTAAGGTCGTGCAAACGCGCGCGGCGCGGGAATGGTCCCGACGTCGGGCGCGTTTTGTCGTTTGCGACAACGGCCCGGCGGCGGGCGCGGGAGATGCATGGACGCGACAACCTATCCCGACCGGCAGGCCCGATATCCGGTGGCCGGCCACGACAAGCTGGCGTTCCTGGAAAACGTGGTCAAAAACCCCAACATCCAGGTCGGACGCTACACCTATTTCGACGTCACCGGCACGCCCGGCCGGCGTCCCGAGGATTTCGAACACGACAACGTCCTCTACCACTTCGATTTCATCGGCGACAAACTGCGCATCGGCGCCTTTTGCGCCATCGGCAGCGGCGTGCGCTTCATCATGAACGGAGCCAACCACGTCATGGACGGCATTTCCACTTATCCCTTCGCCATCTTCCGCCACGGCTGGGAACAGGCCGGACTGCCGGACGGGCATCGCGGCGACACCGTGGTCGGCAACGACGTCTGGCTGGGCTTCGAGGCGCTCATCCTGCCGGGCAAGCGCATCGGCGACGGCGCGGTGGTGGCGGCCGGCAGTGTGGTCACCAAGGACGTGCCGCCCTATGCCGTGGTTGGCGGCAACCCGGCCCGAATCATCCGGCAGCGCTTCCCCGAGGACGTGGTGGCGCGGCTGCTCGCCCTGGCCTGGTGGGACTGGCCCATCGAAAAGATCAGCCGCCACGTGGCCCTGCTCGCCGCCGGCGACGTGGACGCCCTGGAACGGGCGTAGGGGACAAGGAGAAGAGTGCCTCCGGCGGCCGGGGGCCTGAGGCCCCC
>ALAO01000100.1 GCA_000307955.1 Solidesulfovibrio magneticus str. Maddingley MBC34
GGGTCCGGGGGGGATCATCCCCCCCGGCCGACGGAGGCTTTCTCCTTGCCTCCTGTCCGTAAATTCCCAAATCACCGGAAGTGACACCGTGATCCTTGCCGCTATTCTTGCCGTGTGCGGGGCCTGGTTCGGCCTGGCCAATCCCGTCGCCCGCCTGCCGCTTTTGATGCTGCTGCTGCCGGCCGGCCTGGCCTATCTCGCCATTCGGGCCGACACCGCCCGGCAGGCCGCCAAATGGACCTACTGGACCGGCGCCGTCGCCGCCGCCGGCAACCTCTATTGGACAAGCCTGCCCGTCCACGACTTTGGCGGCATGCCCTGGGTGCTGGCCGTCCCCGTGCCGATCCTCATGGGCCTGGTCCTTGGCGCCTACGCCGCCGCCCTGGCCCTGGCCTGGCGTTTTGGCGCGTCCAGACTCCCGGCCTGGCTGTTTCTCCCCTACGCCGCCGCTGCCTGGACCGTCATGGAACTGCTGCGAGGCACGCTTTTCACCGGCTTTCCCTGGCTCACCATGGCCGCGGCCTTTTCGCCCTGGCCCATGGCCGTCCAGGGCGCGGCCTTCCTCGGGGCCTACGGCCTCTCGGGCCTGCTCGCCGCCCTGGCCGCCGCCCCGGCCGTTTACGGACTGTTCTCCCGTCCGACCCTGGCCGTGGTCCTCATCGCCGCCGCCCTGGCCTTCCTCGGCAACCGCCGGCTGGCCGAGCCCGTGCCCAGGATCGCCGCCGCCCACGTGACCCTCGTCCAGGGCAACGTGGACCAGAGCCGCAAATGGGCCCCGGAGGCCGAGGAAGAGACCGTCGAAAAGTACATCGAGCTGTCCAGGCGCGCCCTGTCCGACGCGCCTTCCGACCTGCTCGTGTGGCCCGAGACTTCCATGCCGTTTTTCTACCAGGACGGCGGCCCCCTTGCCCAGCGCGTGCGCGACTTCGTCGCCTCGGCCGGGGTTCCCTTGGTCTTTGGCGCGCCGGCCTACGAGCGCACCCTGGGCGGACACGTGCTCTACAATCGGGCCTTCCTGCTGGCCCCGGACGGCCGGACCGCCGGCTACGACAAGGAGCACCTCGTCCCCTTCGGTGAATACGTGCCCTTGGGGCAGTACCTGACCTTCATCGGCAAGCTGGTCGAGGGCGTAGGCGACTTCAAACCCGGCGCTTCGGCCGCTCCCCTGCACCAGGGCGACCTTGCCCTGGGAACGCTCATTTGCTATGAAGCAATCTTTCCCGAACTCGCTCAAAAACGGGTGGAAGCCGGGGCCAACGTCCTGGTCAACATCTCCAACGACGCCTGGTTCGGCGATACGGCGGCTCCCCGGCAGCACCTCGATCTGGCCTTGCTGCGGGCCGTCGAACAAGGACGGGCGCTCATCCGAGGCACCAACACGGGCATTTCCGCCGTGATCGACCCCCGGGGGCGCGTCATGGCGCAGGGCGGCCTTTTCTCGGCCCTGGCCCTGCCATGCCCGGAGACGCCCATCGTGTCGGAAACGACCTGGTATCACCGCTGCTACGGCCTGATCACCTGGGGCCTGCCGGCCCTGTTCGTGCTCTTGGGGCTGGCCGCCTGCTTAAGGCCCGTTCGGTCCCGCGACCGCCGTCCCGGCGGATTGACCCTTTAACCCCAAGCGACTGCTCACGACATGCTGCAATATTCGGAACTGCGCACCCAGGGCGCCGAGCTTTTGGAAAAATTCGAAGGATTCTGGAGGCGTCTTTGACCTGGACAAAAGCCGCCAGCGTCTGGAACTCATCGAAGCCGAACTGTCCCAACCGGGCGCTTGGGACAATCCCGAGCGTCTGACCCCGATTCTTCGGGAAAAAAGCGCCCTGGCCACCAAGGTCGCCGACGGCGAACGCCTGCTGGCCGCCCGGGCCGACCTTGAGGAATGGCTCGGCATGGCCAAGGACGACGGCAGCCCGGACATACTCGACGCCTTGGCCGAACAGATAGAGACGCTTCGATCCGAACTGGCCGACGCCGAACTGGCCGCCTTCTTTGGCCCCGAGGACAACGCCGACGCCATCCTTGAAATCCACCCCGGAGCCGGCGGCACCGAGGCCCAGGACTGGGCCGAGATGCTGCTGCGCATGTACCGCCGCTGGGCCGAGCGCAAGCGTTTCGCCGTCAAGATGCTCGACTTCCTGCCCGGCGACGAGGCCGGCGTCAAAAGCGTCACCTTGCAAATCTCCGGCCCCTACGCCTACGGCCTGCTGGCCGTGGAAAAAGGCATCCACCGATTGATCCGCATCTCGCCCTTCGATTCCTCGGGCCGACGCCACACGTCTTTTGCCTCGGTGGACGTCTACCCCGACGCCGGCGTGGACATCGACATCGAAGTGAAGGAAGATGATCTGCGGGTGGACGTGTTCCGGGCCTCGGGACCGGGCGGCCAGCACGTCAACAAGACGTCCTCGGCCATTCGAATCACCCACCTGCCCACCAACATCGTGGTGCAGTGCCAAAACGAGAAGTCGCAGCACCGCAACCGCGAGACGGCCATGAAGGTGCTTAAGGCCAGGCTCTACGACCTGGAGCTCAAAAAGCTCGAGGCCGAAAAGCAGGAAAGCTACGAATCCAAAAACGCCATCGGTTTCGGATCCCAGATAAGGACCTACACCATGCAGCCATACCGACTGGTCAAGGACCATCGTACCGGCGTGGACGCCGGCGACGTCGAAGCGGTGTTGGACGGCGACCTGGACAAGTTCATTCGCGGCTTCCTCCTGGCGTCCGGCGATGACTCCCGCAAATAGCGACGGCTGTTCGCCGGACTTCCCGGACGAGGCCCTGGCCGCCGAACTCGACGAACTGCGCGCCCTGCTCGACGGCGCGGAAAAACCGGCCTGCGCCGAGGAAGGCGACGGGCTGGTCATCATGCGCCTGTGCTCGGGCCTGACCCTCAAGGAGTGGGAGGGGATTGGCGCGCGGCGCGACCTGCGCGACTGGATGGTCCTGCCCATTGCCGCCAATCCCTTTCCCTATCTCACGCGCATCCAGCAGACGCTCAAGGATCTGGTTTTTCTTTCCGAACATGACCCCCTGACCAAGCTCCACAACCGGGGCGCTTTCGAGCGCATCCTGGCCGCCGAGCTCATCCGGTCCTCGCGCTCGGGCCAACCCCTGGCCGTGGCGCTGCTCGATCTCGACGACTTCAAAACGGTCAACGACACCTACGGCCACCCCTGCGGCGACCGGGTGCTCGAAACCATGGGCGCGCTTCTGGCCGCCGAAAAGCGCACCTACGACTACGCCGCCCGGGTCGGCGGCGAGGAATTCGCCCTGATCCTGCCCGGCGTCGGCATGGTGCGGGCCGAGGGCATCGTCGAGCGCCTCATTGAATCGGCCCGCACGCTGCGGGTGGTCTGCGACGGCGTGGACACGCCGCTGTGCGTGACCCTCTCGGCCGGCATCGCCTGCACCAAGGGCAAGGTGGCCATCAGTTGGGAGAAACTCTACGCCATGGCCGACGAGGCCCTCTATGCGGCCAAGGCCGAGGGCAAGGACCGCGTCCACTGCGCCCCCATCGCCGACCTGACCGGAACCCCTGAAAAAACCCTGGTGCGTGCCGATGAAAAGCGCTTTCTTTTCACCGGCTCGACCAAAGGATGATACGGCGTATGCCCGAAGCCTCAAATCCCAACGCCACGTTATCGGTGGCCATCCTCAGCGGCAAAGGCGGGGTCGGGAAATCCAACCTGACCCTGAACTTGAGCTATGCCCTGTTTAGGGCCGGCCACCGCGTGCTGCTCATGGACTTCGACGTGGGCCTGGCCAACGTTGACGTGTTGCTCGGCCTGTCGCCGGAAAAAAACCTCCAGGACCTGTTTCGCCCGGAAGTGACCGCTGCCGAGGTCATGCTGCCCGTCGAACCCGGCGGCTTCGACTTCCTGCCGGCGGCCAGCGGCGTGCCCGAGCTGCTGGAGATGGACGACGACATGCGCGAGGTGCTGTTCCAAAAGCTCAACGGCGTGTTTAGCGGCTACGACTACCTCATGCTCGACCTTGGGGCCGGCATCTCGCCCACGGTGCTGTCCGTGGCCGCCATGAGCCAGATGCGGGTGCTGGTCGTCACCCCGGAACCGACCTCGCTGACCGACTCCTACGCCGTCATCAAGGTGCTCCACACCCAATACGGGATTTCGGACTTCCACGTGCTGGTCAACCAGGTGGACCGCGTCTCGGACACCCAGGCCACCTTTGCCCGGCTGTCGGCGGCCTGCAGCCATTTCCTGGGCTTCGAACCCCAGCTCATTGGCGGCGTGCGCCACGACCAGGCTCTGCCCGACGCCGTGCGCCGCCAGATTCCGCTGCTGCGCCACGCCCCGAAAAGCCCCGCCGCCCTGGACATCGTCAGCGGCGCGGTGCGGCTGCACCGGGTGCGCCAGCAGCGTCACGACGCACTGCTCGGCGCGCCGGTGCTCGGAAAAATTCCCATGATTCGCAAGTAGGACTTGACGGGGGACCGTTGTTTTCGGCAATGGTATGAAATAGATGGACGATTGCACTCCGCCAGTTTGGGCGGCGTCCGGCCAACCGTCAACAGCGCGAGGACCACGCGATGAACAAAAGCGAACTCATCAAGACCCTGGCCGAGACCAAGGACCTGCACATCGACGAAGCCGCCGACATCGTCAACGCCTTCGTCGATTCCGTCAAACAGGCGCTCATCAACGAAGACCGCGTGGAAATCCGGGGATTCGGCAGCTTCAAGATCAAGGGCTACAAAGGCTACACCGGCCGCAACCCCAAATCCGGCGACGTGGTCACTGTGGCGCCCAAGAAGCTTCCCTTCTTCCGCCCCGGCAAGGAACTCAAGGAATATCTCAACAAGTAGCCCCCATGCGCACTCTGACCACTTTACTGCTGGTCCTGGCCGTAACGGCCATGACCACGGCGGCGGCGTTGGCCGCCGAGCCGGCGCTGACCATCCTCTTCGCCGGCAACACCTACGGCTATTACGATCCCTGCCCCACCTGCGGCCCGCAAAAGCTCGGCGGCCTGGCCCGGCGGGCCAGCGCCATCGACATGGCCCGGGCTTCGGGCAAGACCCTGGCCGTGGCCGGCCCATGGGAATTCGCTCCCGAGGTTTCGGCCGCCCCGCCCGAGCCGGCCAAGCTGCCGGTCGTGGTCAAGGCCCACGAAAAGCTCGGCTACGACGCCCTGGCCGTCACGCCCCAGGAAGCCGCCATCCTGTCCGCCAACAAGGCCGCCCTGCCCAAAGGGGCCATACTTCTTGGCGACGCGCCGACCACGGCCGTCGTCAGCGTCGGCGGCAAGCAGGTCGGGCTGGTCTTTTTCCCCATGCCCAAGGACATCAGCGCCGCCGTGCCCGACAAGCTCATGGACGCCGCAGCCAAGGCGGCCGGCGAACTGCGCGGCAAGGTCGCCCTGGTGGTGGGCGTTAGCCCCTGGGGTGCCCTGGACGAAGAAGCCTTCATCAACGCCAAATCCGGCGCGGTGGACGTGCTGCTCGGCAGCGGCGGCGGCTCGGGCTTTGCCTCGCGCACTTCCAAGGACGGCCGCACCCTGTGGACCCGGGCCTACATCAAGGGCAAGACCATAAATCGCCTCGATCTGGCCGCTCTGCCGGGCGCGCCGGGATTCGCCTGGAAGATCGGCGAGAACTTCACGGCCAAGGTCGACCCCCTGGACGAGAACTTCCCGCAAAATCCGGCCGTCGAGGCCATCCTCAAGTAATATCGGCCGCCGCCTCATGGGGCGGCGGCTTGCAACCTTTCGAGGCCCATCGTGCATACCGCCTTTCGCCGCCTGCTCGTCGCGGCGCTGTTCCTGGTCCTGACGTTGCTGGCCGGCCGGCCGGCCAAGGCCCAGGAGCCGGCGCTCACCATCGTCCTTTCCGGCAACACCTACGGCAACTACGAGCCCTGCCCCTCCTGAGGCGGCAAGCTCGTCGGCGGGCTGGCCCGGAGGGCCGCCTTCATCCAATCCCTGCGCTCCCAAGCCTCCGGCAAGGACCATATCCTGGTCATTGCCGCACCCTTTGAAATCCTTTCCGACGGCCCGGAAAAAAAACCTGAGTTGCGCCGCTTGCCGGCCATCAGCCAGGCCATGAGCCGCATCGGCTACGACGCCGGAGCCATCCTGCCAAGCGAAGCTGCGTTTCTCAAAAGCGCCGACGCGCCCCTCCCGGCCGGCTTCACGGTCCTTGGCGACAAGCCGGCGACCGCCGTCCTCGACAAGGGCGGAGTCAAGGTGGGCATCGTCTTTTTCCCGGCCCCGGCCGATCTGACCAAACCCACGCCCCCGGCTGTTGGCGACGCAGTGGCCGAGGCGGCCAAGAAACTGCGGCCGTCGGTGTCGCTGGTCATCGGCGTCAGCGGCATCGGCATGATCGACGAGGAAGCCTTCCTGGCCGCCCATCCGGGCGTCCTGGACGTGCTGCTCGGCAGCGGCCTCAACGCCGGCACGGCCGGCCGGCCCGGCCCCGGCGGCAAGACGCTTTTCGCCCGAGCCTACACCCGGGGCAAGACCGTCAACCGCCTGGACCTTTACCAATTGCCGAGCGGCCCGGATTTCGCCTGGAAGCCGAACGAGAACTTCAAGGCCGAGGTGGTCAACCTCGACGAGGCCTATCCGGCCGATCCCGAAATCAAGAAGCTGTTCGAATAGCCCGCGCCGCCGCGCGCCGCCGGGCAAGGCCAAACGCCCCGCTCTCCCCGCAGTCCGGCTGCGATGAGGGCGGGGCGTTTTCACGTTGTCTGGCGGGCCTGGAAGGGTCAAACCCTGGGCGGGAAGACCGTTTGCTTGTCTTTGTCGGGTTCGCCGCGACAGCTCGCCACCGCGCCTGTAGCAGGCCAAGACAGCCGGGGTGGCGGGGAGATGCCGAGGCTGGCAGGCCACAAACGAAGCGGATTTAGCCCCAGGCCGGCGGCAGGGAGACGACGCGCGCGTAGGCGTCGAGAACCATGCGCGCGGTGGTGTCCCAGGCAAAAAGCCCGGCTCGGGCCAGGGACTTTTCCCGCAGCGTCGCCGCCCTGGCCGCGTCGTCGGTCAAGGCGGCCATGGCCCGGGCCAGTCCGGCCACGTCCAGGGGATCGACCAGCACGGCCGCGTCCCCGGCCACTTCGGGCAGCGAAGTGGCGTCGGAGCAGATGACCGCCGCGCCCAGGCTCATGGCCTCCAGCACCGGCAACCCGAAGCCCTCGAACAGGGAAGGATAGAGAAAGGCGTGGCACGAGGCGTAGAGCCAGGCCAGTTCGGCGTCGGACACGTAGCCCGTGAAGACGAGATGCTCGGCAATGCCCAGCTCGGCCGCGGTGCGGGCCAGATCGTCCATGAGCCAGCCCTTGCCGCCGGCCAGCACCAACGGCATGGTTCCGCCGGTTTCGCGACGCCAGGCGGCGTAGGCGGCGAACAGCCGCTCGTGGTTCTTGCGCGGCTCGATGGTGCCCACGCACAGCCAAAAGGAACCGGGCGCGAAATCGGCCAGGGCGGCCGGCCGGGCCTGGGGACTCGACAGGCCAAAGCGGCTGGCCAGCGGAGCCACCACCGTGCGTTCCCGGGGATAGCTCGGAAAAACCTTCAAGAAGTGCTTGAGAGAATACTCCGAGATGGAGACGATGCAATCCGCCCGGGTCGCCGCCCCGAAAACGCCGTCGAAACAGCCGGTGCGGTTGCCCTCGGTGGTCCAGGTCGGCTCGACGAGAAACGACAGGTCGTACAGCGTGTAGACCAGCCGCGCCCGGGATAGTCCCGTGGGGCAAAAAAAGTTGTTGGCGTGGACCACGTCCGGCCGGCCCAGGCGGGTCTCGAAATCGGCCGGCGGCTGGCGGAAAAAGCGTTTCTGGTCCCAGAAGCGGCCAAAGGCCGGCCCTTGGCGGAATCGGCCGCCCTGCGGACGCAGACAGGCCCCGGGGCGTGGCTCACGGAAAAAGTCGCCCCAGGCCGGATACAGGACGTAGTCGTTGGCCGTATCCACCCGGGCCAGGGCGGTCAGCAGCCCGGCGGCGAAATAGCCGCACCCGGCCTTGCCCGAGCCGGTCTGGGAGACGTCGAAGCCGATCCTCATGCCGGGCCGCCTCCTGGACGGACAAGGCCCCGGGTCAGCCAGGACGCGACGGTGCGCAGCAAGCCCGGCGAGATCGAGCGGTTCCAGCGCCAGGACGCCCCAAGGGAGGCCAGGGCCACGGCCGGGGTGAACAGCCGGCTGCTGTCCTTCAGACCCCAACGTTCTTCCACCCGCACGTGGGCGTAGTTGCACAGCCACCGGTCCGGGGTCTCGCCAAAGGTATGACGCAGCATGTCGTTGATCTCGGCGTGGACTTTCAGTCGCGCTCCGGAGGTCTTGGTCTGGGGGTAGAACCGCGAGCCGGCCAGCTTGCGCGGCAGGTAATGAAAGACCGCCCCGCCCTTGGCCAGGCGCAGCCAGAACTCGTAGTCCAGGGTATACTGCCAGCGCAGGTCCAGCGCGCCGAAGCGCTCGACGGCCCGGCGGCGCACGAAGGCGGCCGGCTGGCAGATGATGCAGCGCTCCTTGAGGCGGTCCAGGGCAAAGGGCTCCGTCGGGTAGGCCTCGATGAAGGCGTCGTGGACGTCGATATGGTCGCTGTCGCCGTAAACCACATCCACTTCAGGATGTTTCTCAAACACCTCAAGCACTGCTTGAAGTGCGCCGGGCCTATAAATATCGTCGGAATTGAGCCAGGCGATAACCTCGCCGCTGGTGGCGGCGATGCCCTTGTTGACGGCGTCGGGCTGGCCCTTGTCGCGCTCGGACCTGAAGCTCAGGCGGTCGCCGTAGCTTTCCAGCACGGCCACGGTCTCATCGGCGCTGCCGCCGTCCATGACCACGTATTCGAGGTCGGCCACGCCCTGGGACAGCACGCTGTCGATGGTGCGGCCAATGAATTGCCCCTGGTTGTAGGACGGAGTGACGGCGGCGACGCTAAGCTTGGCCATGATCGCCTCCGGCGTAGCGCAGGTCCACGTCGCGCCCGCCGTCTGTCAGGCGCAGCTCCTCGCAACGCGCCGACAGCCTCCGGCGATCCGCGCCCGGCCCCTGGCCTTCGCCCCGGCGCGCGCCGTCGAACAGGAACTCCACGCAGCCGCCGGCCGGCGGCAGATCAAGGGAAAAGCTCGCCCGCCTGCCGCGTTTGAGCACTTGCGCCTTGCCGACCGCCCGGCCGCCCACCAGGGCCGTCACCGCCACCCGGGTCGCCGGGGCCTGGGGCGGCAGGGCAAACGTCGCCCGCAGCCATTGGCGATGGGCCGCCGGTCCATACGCCGCGAAAAGGCGTGTCCCGCACCAGCCATCGGCCCACAGCCCGCGCACGGCCGTGCTCTGGGACACCGGCCGGGCCAGCACGTCCTCGAAAACAGCCAGATACTTCCGGGCCATGTCCTCGGGGCCGCCAAAAGCGGCCAGCCGCTCCCGGCCCTTGGCGACGAGCCCCTCGGCCAACCCGGGTTCGTCCAGAAGCCGACTCAAGGCGGCAGTGATGGTGTCGGGCCGTTTGGGATCGAAATAGAGCGCCGCCTCGCCGCCGACCTCGGGCAGGCTGGTCACGTCGGAACAGACAATGGGCGTGCCCACGGCCATGGCCTCGACCAGGGGCATGCCGAAGCCCTCGAAGAGCGAGGGGAAAACCAGCGCCGCCGCGTCGGTCATAAGTGCTGACAACTCCTCGTCGGACACGTAGCCGGCAAAAGTCACCCGCTCGGCCAACCCCAGGCGCGCCGCCGCCTGGCCGAGCTCGGCCCGAAGCCCGGTGTCGGCTCCGGTCAGCACCAGCCGAACGTCGTCGGACCGGCCGGCGGCCAGCATGCCGAAAGCGGTCAGCAACATGCGGTGATTTTTATGCGGCCAGTAATTGGCCGGATAAAGGAAATAGCGGGCCTGCCCCAGCCCCAGGCGTTCCCGGGCGGCCGCCACGGCCTCGGGGGCGGCGCGCGAAAGCCGACGCGGCAGGGAAATGTGCACCGTGGCCGTGCGCCCGGACGGCACGTTGCCCTGGGCCAGCACGGACTGGCGGGTGAATTCCGAGATGCACACCAGCCGTTCGGCCAGCCGGGCGGCGGTCAAAAACGTGCGCTCCCGCCCGGCCTCGTCGTCTGGCGAAAAAAACTGCGGATAAGCGGCGTACTGCAGGTCGTAGATCACGGACACGGCCGGCACGTCGGGATGGTGGAAATAGGGCATGGTGAAGGGACAGAAATAGAGGTCAGCCGGCTGGCCGCGCCAGTGGGACAGGCCGCGCAGCCGCCCCAGGGTTGAGGCCCGGACCCGCTCGACGTTTGGCGCGTCGAGGTGGGCCAGTTCCTCGTGGGCGGCGTCGGCGGTCAGGCACACGAACCGCCAGTGGGGCCGCATGTCGCGCAGGGCATGCAGCAGCAGGATGGTCATGAGCTTGGCCCCTCCGTTGCCGCCGCCGGGCAGCACCGGGGTGAGATCGACCAGCACGAGCGCCTTGTCCGTGGCTTTGGCGGCCGGGACGGCCCGGCGGCCGCGCTCCTTCAGCACATACTTGACGGCCTTGTTCCAGAACCAGGCCACCCGGCCGATCCGAAGGAGCACTTTGTTGACGAGCTGGGGCAGCCTGCCCTCGGACACCCAGCCCGAGGCCATCTCGCGCACCACGCCTTCCAGGCCCCCGATAACCGGCGCTTCCCCGCCGCACAGCCGATCCGCCTCGGCCTCGGCCGCCTCGGCCCGACGGGCCAGATCGAGCATGGCCAGGGTCAGCCGGCCGTCCGGCCTGGCGCAAAGCGCCTTTTCCACCGCTGTCTCATCATACTCGACCAAGGCTTCCTTGCCGGCCAGAAACAGCATGTCATAGGGGAAAAGCGCCGTGCCGAAGCGCATATGAGGTAGGCCGGCGGCCGTGAATAGCGCCCGAGCCGCCGACTCGCTGAAAAGATAGAGGTGCTCGGCCGGCAACAACATGCGCGTAAACGGATCGCCCTCGGCCAAAAGCCGCTCATGGCTGGCCCCGGCCGGAAAGCGCGGGGTCTGCACGAGGACCACCCCGCCCGGAGCGAGCAGCTCAGCCACTCGCCGCAGCAACCCCACCGGATCGGGCAGATGCTCCAGCACATCCATGAGGACCACGGCGGAAAGGCTCGCCGGAGCAATGGCCTGCTCCTCCAGCGGCCCGGCCAAAACCTCTATGCCGAAGGTTTCCCCGGCCAGCCGGGCCACCGAGCCGTCGAGCTCCAGCCCCCTGGCTCGAAACCCGGCCCGCGCCAGAAGCGCCGTGAAGCCCCCGTGGGCGCAGCCCAGCTCCAACGTCTCGCCCGGCGGCAGACAAGCTGAAAGCAAAAACTTGAGCCAGCCCAGGCAGCGCTCGGGCAGGTCGCGCCGCGCCCGGACCTCGATGGACGGCTGGCCCAGGTCGGCCACCTGATGGTCGTACCAATAGTCCCGGCCGTAGCGCTCGCCGTCCTCGACCCGCGACACCAGGGCGCCGCAGCCCGGACACAGCATGTACTCGCCCCCAAACGGCTCCAACCCGCCCATCCCGCACCAACACTGCCGCATATGAAAACTCCCAAACTGGGGGAGGAAACCCTTTTTTGAAAAAAGGGGTTTCCTCCCCCAGACCCCCACCTTCCCCAAAAACTCTCCAAGGGGGTGGGTTGCAAATTGTCCGTGTTCGCTGGTCCCGTCGCGCTGGGGATTATTCGGCGGTCTCGCCGCCATACAGGCGCAGGGTCGCCTGGCCGGGTAGATTGGCCACGCCGTGATGGGTGAGCTGCACGGGCGTGGTGTCGCGGCTGCGAAACGTCACCAGGAAATCCCCGGCCCGGGTCACGATGGAGATGACCGTGGTCCGGCCCTCCAGCTCCTCGTGGGACAGGCTGGCCCGGCGCTCGAAATCGCTCACGGACAGGGCCGAAAAGCCGAGATTGAAGGTGTATTCGCCCGGAGCCAGATCGAGCTTGAGATCAAAACGCGCCCGCAACACCGTGCCGGCCGGCGTGGCCAGGGCGTGGTCGCAGTCGAATTGCAAGGTGTTCTTGCCGAAAACGATCACGCGCTTGTCGTTTATCAGCTCCACCCCGGCCACGGCCACTTCCAGGTCGTGGCGCACGGCGTAGCGGCAAAAAATCGAGACCGTCTCGCCCTGCTCGAAGCTGCGGCAGGAGCGGCCCGAGGCGTCGCACACGGCCACGTGGGTGCAGCCGGCCCAGTCGTTTTCAGCCACAGCCGCGCCGGAAAGATCGAGGAAGGCGTCCTTGGCCGGCCAGCCGTCACCGTCTTGGCTCTCGGGCGGCAAGTCGAGATTTCGCGCCGCGTCGGCAAGGGACGTCGGCACGTAGTCGCCGCCGCCGACCATGTAGCGTTTGACCGCCGCCGCCGCGTCGCCGAGATAGCCCACCCGGCCGTGTTCGAGCAAAAGTCCCCGCCGGCAGAACTGGGCCACGTCGTTCATGGCGTGGGAAACCAGCACCACCACCGTGCCCTGAGCGAGCAGTCCATCCAGGCGCTTGTAGCATTTCTGGCGGAAAAAGACGTCGCCCACGGCCAGGGCCTCGTCGATGATGAGGACGTCGGGGGTCAGGCTCGTGGTCACGGCAAAGGCCAGGCGCAAGAACATGCCGCTGGAATAGGTGCGCACCGGCTGGTCGAAGTGCGGCCCGATGTCGGCAAAGGCCGCGATGTCGTCCATGCGGGCCAGGGCCTCGGCCCGGGGGATGCCGAGCACGGCGGCGTTGACGAAGACGTTTTGCCGGCCCGTGAATTCCGGCTTGAAGCCCGAGCCCAGCTCCAACAGCGCCGTGGTGCGCTCGGGCAGGATGGCCTCGCCGCCGGTCGGCTCCAACACGCCGGCCAGGATTTGCAGCAGGGTCGATTTGCCGGCCCCGTTCTTGCCGATGATGCCGAAGGATTCGCCGGGCGCGACGGTAAAGGACACGTCGCGAAGGGCCCAGTGCTCGCGGTAGAGCTTCTTGCCGCCGGGCACGAGCATCTGGCGCAGCCGGTCCTGGGGCCGGGCGTAGAGCTCGTACATCTTGGAGACGTTTCGCACGTCAATGACCGGCGCGTCAGACGACATCGGCAAAAAGCCTCTTCACATTGGTAAAAAAGGAATACCCGGCCAGCATGACCACGGCGCAAACGACGGTGGTCAGCCCCAGGGCCGGCCAGTCCGGCATCTGGCCGTAAATGATGGTGCGGCGCAGGTGGTCCACCACGGGATGCAGCGGATTGAGCGCCAAAAGGCCCCGGTACGGTTCGGGCACGGCCGAGAGCGGATAGAGGATGGGGGTGGCGAAAAACAGGAGCTGCACGGCCACGCCGATGATGTTGCCCAGGTCCTTGAGAAACACCCCCACCGGGGCCAGCAGCCAGCATAGCCCCAGGGTCAGCATGGCCAGGGGGATGTAGGCCAGGGGGGCCAGCAGCGCCGTCGGGTGCAGGCTTCCGGTGGTGACAAGCACCCCCAGGACCACCAGGGACAGGGCGGCCAGGGATTCGAGGCAGGCGGCCAGCACCAGCCCCACCGGCAGGATCTCCAGCGGGAACTGGACTTTTTTAATGAAATTGACGTTTTCCGAAAGGAGCCTGGGCGCGCGGTTCACACTGCCCGAAAAGACCTCGAAGGCCGTCAGCCCGGCGAAAAGGATCAGGGCGTAGCCGGCAACGCCGCCCTCGGCTCCGGCCCAGGAGGGCTTGAAGACTACCGAAAACACGAAGGTGTAGACGGCCAGGGTCGCCAGGGGCGAAACAAGGCTCCACAGCGCCCCGAGTTGAGCCCCGTGGTAGCGCGAAGCGAACTCGATGCGGGTAAAGGCGGCCAAAAGCTCGCGGCGACGCCAAAAGGCCCGGGCAAAGGCCACGGGACCGAGGTTCGCGGCAAGGCCGGCCCACAAGGAGCCGACCCGGGGCCGCCGCACGACCATGACCTTGGATTGCGTACGCATGGAGCCGGTTGCATATTCGATCGAATTGACGCATGTCAACGCATCCGACTCGCCCGCAACCTCACCAAGCCAAGCGGATCTTCATGCGCATCACCATTGACGCCAGTTCCTTGTCCTATCCCAAACGCACCGGCATCGGCCGCTGCCTGGAATCCATCCTGCCCCATCTGGCGTCCCTGGCCCAGGCGCGCGGCGACAGCCTCACCCTGGTCTCGGGCCAGCCCGTGGTCAACGCCGCCGCCCTGGCCCTGCTCGACGCCGGGGCCATCCGGGCCGCCACGGTCATGGTCCCCTCGCTCTACGCCTGGCAGCAGGCCGGCATGGCCTGGCAACTCAAGGAAGTCGGCTGCGACGTCCACTACGCTCCGGACGGGTTGTTGCCCATCGGCTTTACCGGCCGCAGCGTCGGCGTGGTCAACGACGTCCTGTGGAAGCGCATTCCCGAGACCCTGCCGCGCCACATCCGCTGGGTGTTCGCCCTGCGCCAGCGGGCCAGCCTGGAAAGCCTCACCATACCGCTTTCGCTCTCAGCCTTCACCCGGGCCGAGGCTATAGCCCTTTACGGCGAGGCGGCGGCCCGCATCCGCCCGACCAACCTGTGCGCCGTGGACCACCACCGCTTCCGCCCGGCCCAATGCGCCGATGCGGGTGATGCGGGCGAGGCCGCGTCCCTGGCCGACTTCCGCGCCCGCCACGGTCTGCCGCGATCTTTTTACCTGTGCGTGGGCAACCTCATGGCCCACAAAAATCTCGCCGTGGCCCTGCGGGCCATGGCCCGGCTGCCCGAGGACGCCGTCCTGGCCGTGGTCGGCCACGGCGACCCGGGCGCGCTTTCCGTAGCCGCCCTGGCGGCCGGACTGGCCCCGGGCCGGGCGCGCTGCCTGGGCTATCTGCCCGACGACGACCTGCCGCTCGTCTACCGGGCCGCCGCCGCCTTCGTCTTTCCCTCGCGCTACGAAGGGTTCGGGCTGCCCTTGCTCGAAGCCATGGCCAGTGGCACGCCTGTGGCCTATGCCAAGGCCGCCTCCCTGCCCGAAGCGGCGGGCGGGGCCGGCTTGCCCTTTGCCCCGGACGACGACGCCGCCCTGGCCGAGATCCTGACGCGGCTCACGGCCGACCCCGACCTTCTCCGGCAACAGACCGCCCTGGGCCTGGCCCGGGCCGCCGCCTTTTCCTGGCAGGACTGCGCCCGCAACGTCTTTGACGCCCTCATCGAGGCCGCCGGGGAAAGCGACAAGCGGCCCAAGGTCACCATCGTCACCCCGTCGTTCAACCAGGCCGCCTATCTGAAACAGACGCTGACTTCCGTGGCCGGCCAGAAAAACGCGGATGTGGAGCACATCGTCCTCGACGGCGGCTCCACCGACGCCACCCCCGACGTCCTGCGGGCCTGGGACGGCCGGCTGGCCTATTGGCGCTCGGCCAAGGACGACGGCCAAACCGCCGCCCTGGCCGAGGGCTTTGCCCGGGCCACGGGCGAGGTGCTGGGGTGGCTCAATTCCGACGACTGGCTGTGGTCCGACGACGCGCTTAGCGCCGTGGCCGAGGCCTTCGCCAAGCACCCCGACGCGGTCATGGTCACGGGCGACACGGTGCTCACCGACGCCGACGGCGCCCCCGTCATGATCGACATGGTGCTGCCCGCCTCGCGCCAGATGCGCTACACCATGGCCGTGCCCCAGCAATCGACCTTTTTCCGCAAATCCGCCTACGAGGCGGCCGGCGGCATGGACACCGCCTTTGCCTACTGCATGGACTTCGACCTGTTCGAGCGCCTAAGCCGCCAAGGCCGCATCGTGCGCCTGCCCAAGGTGCTGGCCGCCTTCCGCCTGCACCCTTCGGCCAAGACCGCCACCTGGCAGGAGGTCTTTCGCCGCGACGTGGCCGCCTGCCAGCACCGCCACGGCTCGGGGTTGCTGCATGAACTCACAATCAAGCTCGTGACCCTGGAAGTGCGCCTGGGCTCGGTCCTGGCCCAGCTTGGAGCCATCGTCAAAGGCCGGCGGCTGCCCAGCCACGTCAATTGCCGCCTGGAACCCCTGCGCGCCTATGCCCGCAAAAAGCACAATCTGGCCGGATAGCCCATGCGCATCGCCGTCAACGCCCGTACCCTGGCCTATCCCTCCGGCGGCCCCAAGGAATATCTTTTAAGCCTCATGCGGGCCATGCTCGACCTCCGCGCCGGCCACGACTTCACGCTCTATTATTCCGATCCCAAGGACCTGGGCACGTTTCCCGAAGCCGAGGAAGTAGTCCTGCCCACGGCCAACCGGCTGGCCTTCGACTGGCTGGCCCTGCCCCTGGCCCTGCGTCGCCGCCGCTTTGACGCCGCCTTTTTCCCCTCGTCCAACATGCCGCCCGGCATCCCCTGCCCGGCCGTGGTGGCCATGCTCGATCTCGGCTATTTCCACCCGACGCTGGCCATGTACCGGGCCGCCGACACCCTCTACATGAAGTTCGCCATCCGCTACAGCGCCAGGCGCGCCGAGCGGCTGGTCGCCATCTCCGACTTCACCCGGCGCGACGTCCTGCGCCTGACCCGGGCCAGGCCCGAACACGTCGCCGTCACCCACCTCGCCTGCGATCCCATGTACAAAGCTCCGGTGGACGAGGGCGCGCTGGCCCGCTTCCGCCGCGACCGGGATCTGCCGCAGGATTTCATTCTCTACAGCGGCAACGTCTCGCCGCGAAAAAACTTGCCCGTGCTCCTGGCCGCCTACGCCCGACTGGCCGACGCCGCCGCCTGCGATCTGGTCCTCACCGGCGGCCTGGCCTGGAGCGAGGACTTTGACGCGCTCACCCGCCGGCTCGGCCTGGGGTCCCGGGTGCGCCGCCTGGGGCACGTGGCGCGCGAAGAAATGCCGCTGCTCTACCGCTGCGCCAAAGTCCTGGCCTTCCCTTCGCTCTTCGAAGGCTTCGGCCTGCCCATCCTCGAAGCCCAGGCCTGCGGCACGCCCGTGGTCTGCGCCGACGCCACCGCCCTGCCCGAAGTGGCCGGACGCGGTGCGCTGCTGGTCGATCCCGTTTCCGTCGACGCCTGGACCCAGGCCCTCGCCCAGGTCCTTGCCGACGACGCCCTGCGCCGTACGCTCATCACCGAAGGCCACGCCAACGAAGCCCGCTTCACCTGGGAGCGCACCGCCCGCCAGACCCTCGCCAGCCTCGAAGCCGCAGCTGATGGAAGTTAAAGAAGGCCTCCGGCGGCTGGGAGCCTGAGGCCCCCAGACCCCCCGACTGAAGAAAAGGTTAAAGGGGGGTGACGGTCTTGCGGGTGTTTTTTATTTACGGTATGAACAGTATCGTAATTAGCGCGTTTCCGGCCGCGGCAGCGGCCACCCCATAGCGTCACCAAAGGAGAAAGCCCCATGAGCAGAACACGCATTGTCGTCATCGGCGGCACCGCCGCCGGCCCCAAGGCCGCCGCCCGGGCCAAGCGCCTGGACGAAAACGCCGAAGTCACCCTGCTGCAAAAAGCCCCCAACCTTTCCATGGCCTCCTGCGGCTATCCCTATTACGTCGCCGGCAGCGTCAAGGAGCGCGACATGCTCCTTTGCACCCCGGCCGGTGTGGTGCGCGATCCGGCCTTTTTCGCCGGGGCCAAGGGCGTGGCCGCCTTGACCGGCACGGAAGTCACGGCCATCGACCGCGCCGCCCATACCATCGCCTGGAAACGCGCCGCGTCCGGCGAGACCGGCCATCTTCCCTACGACAAGCTCATCATCGCCACCGGCTCCAGTCCCAAGGTTCCGCCCATCCCGGGCCGCGAACTGGCCGGCGTCACGACGCTCGCCAGCCTGGAGGACGCCGACGTTCTGCGTGAAAAGGCCAAGGCCATGCCCGGCGGCAAAGCCGTCATCGTCGGCGGCGGGCTCATCGGCATGGAGACCTGCGAGGCCCTGACCGAGGCCGGCCTGACCGTCACTGTGGTCGAGGCCCTGCCCCAGATTCTCGGCTTCCTCGATCCCGAACTGGCGCTGCTCGTCGCCAACCACGCCAAGGCCAAGGGCGCGGCCGTGCTGACGGGCGTGGGGCTAAGCGAAATCCTCGGCGCAAACGGCGCGGTTTCGGGCGTGCGGCTGGCCGACGGCCGGGAACTGCCCTGCTCGCTGGTGGTACTGGCCATCGGCGTGGCCCCCAACGTCGCCCTGGCTAAGGCCGCCGGCCTCGAACTTGGAACCACCGGCGGCATCAAGACCGACGCCCACATGCGCACCTCCGACCCGGACATCTACGCCGCCGGCGACTGCGTGGAAGTGACAAACCGGCTGACCGGCAAGCCCATGCTCGCCCCCTACGGCGACCTGGCCAACCTCGAAGGCCGGGTGGCCGGCGAAAACGCCGCCCTGGGCGATACGGCCACCTTCCCCGGCACCATCGGCAGCGGCATCTGCAAGGTGTTCCAGTTCGCCGCCGGTTCCACCGGCCTGTCCGAACGCCGGGCCAGGGAAGCCGGTTTCGACGTGGTCACGGCCATTAACGCCAGCCCGGACCTCCCGGGCTTCATGGGCGCCAAGCCCATCGTCTCCAAGATCGTGGTCGAGGCCGGCACGGGACGCATCCTCGGCTTTGCCTGTGTGGGCGCGGGCAACGTCAACCGGCAGGTGGCCGAAATGGCCATGGCCATCCTCGGCGGGCTTACCGTGGATGATGTGGCCATGGCCGATCTGCCCTACGCTCCCCCCTACTCCCTGGCCATCGACCACGCCATCGCCACGGCCCACATCGCCCAGAACAAGTTGCGCGGCCTCATGCGCGGCCAGTCGTCCCTGGCCGTCAAGGCTCGGCTGGACAGCGGCGAAAAGCCGTTCCTGCTCGATGTGCGCGGTCCCAAGGAATATGAGGAAATGCGCCTGGGCCTCGGCGAGAAACTCGTTCCCCTGGGCCAGCTCCGTAAACGCCTGGCCGAGCTGCCCGAGGACAAGCACGCCCCCATCGTGGCCTACTGCAAGGTCTCCATGCGCGGCTACGAAGCCCAGCGGGTGCTCGAAGCCGCCGGCTACGACAACGTCACGGTCATGGAAGGCGGCCTGGTCGCCTGGCCGTTCGCGCGTGAGAAGTAGGCAAGAATACAGAGAGACAAAGAGGAAGATGCCTCCGGCGGCCGGG